>NZ_AP022590.1:5876263-6185541 GCF_010731775.1 Mycobacterium mantenii
CATGCGTGGGTAGATAGCCTCTCGGTGACGTATCGGTTGGGGTCGGTATTTCTCTGTCGCGGTCACGCGCGCACGAGTTCCGACTCCGAATACGTCGCCGAGTCGCCGGCCCTGGCTCAGTCTGGGAGGGCCCCAGTCAGGGCGGGCCAGCTGTGCACGCACATTTCGCCGATAGCGGCTTGAAAAACAATTACGGCATAAATACAGCCGCCATCTACCTACATGATAGCTGGTCGACAGCTGGCTCCCATTTCGCGCTAAGTCAGCCGACTACAGTGTTGCCATGACCCGGCCCTCCTGCGAGCCCTCCCAAGCCGACCCGGAAGCCGACCGCATCGGCGATTCGCCCGCCCCGCGGCTGTCGGCTGATCACCCGGGTGTCAACGAGTTGTTCGCGGTCCTGGCCTACGGCGAGATCGCCGCGTTCTACCGGCTCACCGACGAGGCGCGGATGGCCCCCGACCTGCGCGGACGGATATCGATGGCGAGCATGGCCGCCGCCGAGATGCAGCACTACGAGCGGCTGCGCGACGCGCTGGAAAGCCGCGGCGTCGACGTGGTGCCGGCGATGTCCAAGTACGTCTCGGCGCTGGAGAACTACCACCGGCTGACGATGCCCAGCACGTGGCTGGAGGCTCTGGTGAAGACCTACGTGGGCGACGCCCTGGCGGCTGATCTGTACCTGGAGATCGCGGACCGCCTGCCCGACGAGGTCGCCGATGTGGTGCGCGCGGCGCTGGCGGAGACCGGGCACTCGCAGTTCGTCGTCGCCGAGGTGCGCGCCGCGGTGACCTCCAGCGGCAAGCAGCGCAGCCGGCTGGCGCTGTGGTCACGCCGCCTGTTCGGCGAAGCGATCACCCAGGCCCAGTACCTGCTGGCCGACCACGACGAGCTGGTCGACCTGGTGATGGCGGGCGCCGGCGGCCTGGGCCAGCTCAACGCGTTCTTCGACCGTCTGCAGCACACGCACGACCGGCGCATGCACGAACTGGGCCTGAGCTGATCCTCAGCGCAGCGGGTCGCGGCGATAGGGCTCAGCGTGCGCAGGTCGCCATGTTCGAGTTGTTGCCCGACGCGATCACCCGCTGACCGGCGGCGTTGAAGATCGAGCAGCTGAGCTGACCGTAGAAGCTGGTCGCGACGACCGATTCGGTCTGCACGCCCGGGTTCAGCACCACCACCTTCGACCACGGCAGCGACACGTTGAACTCGGTCTGCGGCACGCCCCGCGCGTCGGTGTAGACGATGTTCACCAGGTCCAGCAGCTGCTTGGTTCCGTTCACGCTGTAGACGACGGTGCGCGGGTTCAGCGCGGCCGTCGGCGGTGCCGCAGCTAGCGGCGGCGCGACGGTGGGCGCTGCCGCCGAAGGCGGTGCGGTGGGCGCGGCGCTGGGTGTGGTGACCGTGGTGAAGGTCTCGGCCGGCAACTGGGACGGGCCGGGGGCGGCGCTGGGCGGCACGGATGCCTTGGTGGTCGCTGGCGCCGAGGTCACCGGGTGCGGGACCGGCGCACCCAGCGTGGCCTTGGTCGACGCGCTGTCGCCGCTGTTGATGACGACGGCGGTGGCGATGGCGCCCAGGGCTACCACCGCTCCCACGATCGCCGTGGCGGGACGCCAGCGCGAGTCGGCCGGCCAGCCCGTCCAGTTGTAGTCGGCGTTCAGGTAGGGATCGGTATCGCAGGCGTCGTCAACGTCGTCGTCGGGGTAAGCCCGGATCCTGTCGTCGAGGTGCGGCAGTGTGGTACCCATGGTGCCGAAGTTAGCCATGTGAAAACACAGATCGGCTATCGCGCGGGTGTGTGAGACAACCTGCAAGCGAATCGTTATCGGGCTGCGACCGTGGTCCCGCTTTCGCTGACCGCGAAGTGTGGGGCTGTAGGCGGTGGTGGTCAGCCGCGTCCACTAGCCTCTGCTGACAGGGCTGGGACTGCAACACCTGCGGAAAGCGTCAATACCCATGGAAGGGGTGACCGTGGAGGTCAAGATCGGTATCTCGGATAGTCCGCGCGAGCTGGTCCTTGCCAGCGCCCAGACACCCGCCGAAGTCGAGGAATTGGTCAGCGCCGCGCTGAGCGACGGGTCGGGTCTGCTCCGGCTGAGCGATGAACGGGGCCGTCGCTTCCTGATTCACACCAGCAAGATCGCCTACGTGGAGATCGGCGTCGCCGACGCGCGCCGAGTGGGCTTCGGGATCGGCGCCGAAGCCGGCAAGCACGCCGGCAAGGGCCTCAAGAGCGAGTAAGCGGCACGTGTGACAGTCCGCCCCAGGCGAACTGGACGGTGCCCTCGACGGCGTCCGCCTTGGAAATCGGGCGATCGGAGTCCAGCCAGTACCTGGCGCAGTCGACGCTCATGCCGACCAGCCCGACCGCGATCATCCGGGCCCGGTGCGGGTCCAGCCCGGAGTCCTCGCTGATCAACGCGAAGACCGCGTCGATGCACGATTCGGTCGCGACGCGCACCTGGGCGGCCACTTCGGGTTCGGTGACGTAGTCGTTCTCGAAGATCAGCCGGTAACCCTGGCTGTCGTGCTCGATGAAATCGAAGAACGCCTGCACCGCGGCATGCAACCGGCGCCGGTTGTCGGTGGTGGTGTTCAGTGCCTGCTGCACGCCCGAGACCAGGTTCTCCACATGCCGCGCCAGCACCGCCAGGTACAGCTCGAGCTTGCTCGAAAAGTGTTGATACAGAACGGGTTTGCTAACCCCGGCGCGATCGGCAATCTCGTCCATGCCGGCCGCGTGGTAGCCGCGGTCGACGAAGACATCGCTGGCCACGATGAGCAATTGGCCACGCCGCTCGTCGCGGGGCAACCGGTTGCCCCGCCGGTTCGAGACCCCGGCTGCGTCCGCCGGCCGACCGCGGTCACCCGATCTGACGGCGCGCCGCGCCGGCGCCTTGGCGAGTTCGCTCATCGATTCCTCATCTGATTCGTCGCGGCCGGCCGTCGTTAACCGGGCCAGCCGCTCGCAGCCCGTGGCACAGACCTTACTACCCGCCGGGTCGATGCGACCGTCATCAGCGTCGTCGCCGCAGGCAGAAGCGGTGTCGGACGGCGGATTCGGGCGCGCCACGGCTGGCGCGGGTGGCGGGCTGTGTAATCCTGGGGCAATGACGTCCCCGCGGCCCCCGCGCAGCACAGGTCGTGTGCCGGTGTTACGCGACGAGTGGCGAGAGCCGTTGCGGGCGCTGCGCGACCCCCTGGCACGGGAGGCCGGACGGGCCCGGGCCGACCGTGAACGGCCGCGGCAATGGCGCAAACAGACCTGGCTGGGGCGGTTTGTCTCCACCTACGGCTGGCGCGCCTACGCACTGCCCGTCCTGGTGGTGCTCACCGCGGTGGTCATGTACCAGACGGTGACCGGCACCGGTGCGCCGAAGCCGACCGCCAACCAGCCCATCCAGAGTCCGCCCGCGATCGGCGCGGTGGGCACCACGATCATCGACGCCCCGCCGCGCGGGCTCGCCGCGTTCGACGCCAACCTGCCGGCCGGCACCCTGCCCGACGGCGGGCCGTTCACCGAAGCGGGCGACAAGACGTGGCACGTCGTGCCGGGCACCACACCGCAGTTCGGCCAGGGCACCGCAAAGGTGTTCAGGTACACCGTCGAAGTGGAGAACGGCATCGACCCGATCATGTTCGGCGGCGACGACGCCTTCGCCCAGATGGTCGACCAGACGCTGGCCAATCCGAAGGGCTGGACGCACAACCCGCAGTTCGCGTTCATCCGGGTTGACGGAGCCGCCGGGGGCAAGCCCGACTTTCGGATCTCGCTGGTGTCGCCGGTGACCGTGCGCGAGGGCTGCGGTTACGAATTCCGGCTCGAAACCTCCTGCTACAACCCGGTGTTCGGCGCCAGCCGCGAAGCGCGTGTCTTCATCAACGAGGCGCGCTGGATACGGGGAGCCGTGCCGTTCGAAGGCGACATCGGCTCCTATCGGCAGTACGTGATCAATCACGAGGTCGGCCACGCCATCGGATACCTGCACCACGAGCCGTGCGAGCAGCAGGGCGCCCTGGCGCCGGTGATGATGCAGCAGACGTTCTCGACGTCGAACAACGATGCGGCGCAGTTCGATCCCGACGTCGTCAAGGCCGACGGCAAGACCTGCCGGTTCAATCCCTGGCCGTACCCGATCGCCTAGCCCGCCGACGATGTGCGCCGCGCGGCGGCGTAAGGAGGAGGCGGGCAATCGACCCAGCCCGCCGACGATGTGCGCCGCGCGGCGGCGTAAGGAGGAGGCGGGCAATCGACCCAGCCCGCCGGCGCGCGTTGCCGCGTCCCCGGCGGGCTGCTGTGATGGTGGTAGACGCTCACCGCTAGGCCGACCGAGGAGATGTTTCGCAGTGCCGACGCCGCTGCCGCCCCTGGTGGCACCCGCAGACCACCTGACCGGCGATGAGGTGGCCCGCTACAGCCGTCACCTCATCATTCCGGACCTGGGTGTCGACGGGCAGAAGCGACTCAAGAACGCCCGGGTGCTGGTGATCGGCGCCGGCGGCCTCGGGGCGCCGACGTTGCTCTACCTGGCGGCGGCCGGCGTCGGCACGATCGGCATCGTCGACTTCGATGTGGTCGACGAGTCGAACCTGCAGCGCCAGATCATCCACGGCGTCGCCGACGTCGGACGGTCCAAAGCCCGCTCGGCGCGCGACTCGATCGCCGCGATCAACCCGCTGGTCGACGTGCGGCTGCACGAGTTCCGCCTGGACTCCACCAACGCCGTCGAGTTGTTCGGCTGCTACGACCTGATCGTGGACGGCACCGACAACTTCGCCACCCGGTATCTGGTCAACGACGCGGCGGTGCTGGCGAAAAGGCCCTACGTGTGGGGCTCGATCTACCGCTTCGAGGGCCAAGTCTCGGTGTGCTGGGAGAACGCGCCGGACGGTCGCGGACTCAACTACCGGGATCTCTACCCCGAGCCGCCGCCGGCCGGCTCGGTCCCGTCCTGCGCCGAAGGCGGGGTGCTGGGCATCGTCTGCGCCTCCATCGCGTCGGTGATGAGCACCGAAGTGATCAAACTCATCACCGGGATCGGCGACTCCCTGCTGGGCCGGCTGATGATCTACGACGCGCTGGAGATGAGCTACCGCACCATCGCGATCCGCCGGGATCCGTCGGACGCGTCGAGGCCGAAGATCACCGAGCTCGTCGACTACGAGCAGTTGTGTGGCGTGGTGCCCGAGCCCTCGGCGCACGAGGCCACGTCTTCCATCACCCCGCGGGAGTTGCGCGACTGGCTGGATTCCGGCAAGAAGCTGGCCCTGATCGACGTGCGTGAGCCCGTGGAGTTCGACATCGTGCACATCGACGGGGCCCAGCTGATCCCGCAGTCGTCGATCAATTCCGGTGAGGGGCTGGCAGAGCTGCCGGCCGATCGGCTGCCGGTGCTGTACTGCAAAACGGGGGTGCGCTCGGCCCAGGCGCTGGAGGTGCTGCGCAAGGCCGGATTCGCCGACGCGGTGCATTTGCAGGGCGGGATCGTGGCCTGGGCGCAGCAGATGCAACCCGACATGGTCATGTACTGACCGAAAACGGCTGTCAGACGGCGGCGACCCGCCGCGCGCGGCTTCGCAGCACTTGCGATCACCGCTTGTTGGACTCGTTTAGAGTACCGGTGTGACAGTCGAGCCACCGCCGGACCATGTGCTGTCGGCGTTTGGCTTGGCCGGCGTGAAACCCGTCTATCTGGGTGCCAGCTGGGAGGGCGGCTGGCGGTGCGGCGAAGTCGTCCTGTCGTTGGTGGCCGACAACGCGCGCGCGGCCTGGTCCGCGCGGGTCCGCGAGACCCTGTTCGTCGACGGCGTTCGGCTGGCCCGCCCGGTCCGTTCCACCGACGGGCGCTACGTCGTTTCCGGGTGGCGGGCAGACACCTTCGTGGCCGGGACGCCGGAGCCCCGCCATGACGAAGTCGTCTCGGCGGCGGTGCGCCTGCACGAGGCGACGGGCAAACTGGAGCGACCCCGCTTCCTGACCCAGGGGCCCACGGCGCCGTGGGGTGACGTCGACATCTTCATCGCCGCCGACCGCGCGGCCTGGGAGGAACGTCCGTTGGCCGCGGTGCCACCGGGCGCCCGGGTGGCCCCTCCGACGGCGGACGCCGAGCGCTCGGTGGAGCTGCTCCACCACCTCGCCACCCTGCGCAAGCCGACCAAGAGCCCCAATCAGCTGGTCCACGGGGACCTTTACGGCACAGTGCTTTTCGTCGGCACCGCGGCGCCGGGCATCACCGACATCACCCCGTACTGGCGCCCCGCCTCGTGGGCGGCCGGTGTGGTCGTCATCGACGCGCTGTCCTGGGGGGAGGCCGACGACGGGCTCATCGAGCGCTGGAACGCCCTGCCGGAATGGCCGCAGATGTTGTTGCGCGCGTTGATGTTTCGCCTCGCAGTCCACGCCTTGCACCCGCGCTCCACCGCCGAGGCGTTCCCCGGCCTGGCCCGCACCGCGGCGCTGGTCCGGCTGGTGCTATAGCGTCGGTCTGTAGAACTCGTAGCGGACTTCGCTCAGCGCGATCTTGCCGTCGGTCGCCAGCACGCCCTCGGCGCGCAACAACTCCAGCTGCCGGGTCGCCAGGTGTCGCGCCGGGCGCCCCGAGGCGGTGATCACCCGGTGCCAGGGCAGGTCCGAGGAATCGGTCCGCATGATCCAGCCGACGATGCGCGGGCTGGAAAGCCCTGCGACAGTGGCGATGTCGCCGTAGGTGGCGACCCGGCCGAGCGGGATCGCGGCGACCAGCGCACGCACCCGCTCGACTTGCTCGTCGGTCACCGGCGCCACGGTCAGCGGGCTTCCAACAGCTCGCGGGTCAGCGCGGCGACTTCGTCGGGCTTGGCGTAGGGCACCATGTGGTTGCAGTCGAAGTTCAGCAGCCGGAAATTCGCTCCCAACCGCTGCGCCAAGCCGTTGATCAGCGTGTCGGTGACATACGGCGGCGTGGTCCGCTCGGCGCGCACCAGGACGGTCGGCGTGTTCGCCGGCGGCAGCACGGTGTCGCGGGCCAGCTCGCTCCAGTACGACATCATCGCCGGCAGGCTGACCCGCCAGCCGTAGCGCCCGCTCGCCAGCGTGATCAGATGCTCGTCGATCTCGCCGTCCAGCAGGGCCGGTTGGACATCGGACCACGAGCCGTGCACCTTTTCCATCCGCGCTTCCTCGGCGTCCGGATAGTCGGGCGAGGACAGCATCGCCTCGGCGATCTCCCGCATCCACTCGCCGTCCAGTCCGACCGCCGGGTCGAGCAGCAGCAACCCCGCCACCTGGTCTCGGCGGGTCGCGGCCAGGTGCATCGCCAGGCCGCCGCCGAAGGAGTGACCCACGATCACAACCGGGGTGTCGGGCTGCTCGTCGAGCAGCGCGGCCAGCGCCGCGACATTGGCGTCGATGGTCCACGGGGCCGCCCACGATGACCTGCCGTGGCCGATCAGATCCGGTGCGGCGATGCCGATCCCGGGCAGAAGGCCGGACAGATGCTGCCAACGCTGCCCGTGGCCGGTCAGCCCGTGCAACGCCAGGATCCGAGCCGGACCGGACGGGCCGTAGCGGTGCACGTGCAGCTTCGCGGTCACCCGTCGATGGTGCCAGCCGCCGCTACCTGGGGCGGCGGGTGGCCCTCAGGCACCCTCGTCCCAATCGTCCTCGGTGGAGACGACGTAGGCCTGCTCGATCACATCGGCCTCGTTGGCCTCACGGTCCCCCGCGGCCAGGTACTCGGTGTCCAGGCCGGTCTCGTCGTCGGAATCGGCGGGCCGCAGTTGCTCCGCCGCGTCGCCTTCAGGCGCCTCGTCGATGGGAAAACCGCGTTCGTCGTCCGTCATCTGGAACCCTCCTCACCATTCTTCGGGCCGCTCCGATGTCCAGGGTAAGAGCCGGCGTCCGCGCCGGCAGTGCGAACTTGTCACACCCTGGTGATTGCATGCAGCCATGCCATACACCTGGGACGCCGACGCGGGTGCTCTGCTGGTGCCCGGCGCACGCGGGGTAGTTCGCGTCCTCGGGGGGCCCGGCACCGGCAAGAGCAGCCTGCTGATCGATGCCGCGGTCGCTCAGATCGGCGCGGGGGTCAATCCGGAATCGGTTCTGCTGCTTACCGGTTCCGGCCGGATGGGGATGGCCGAACGAGGCACCCTGACGACGGCGTTGCTGCGCTCGCGCTCCACGGACACGGGCCGGGCCGCCGTGAGCGAGCCGCTGGTGCGGACCGTGCACGGGTACGCCTACGCGGTGTTGCGCCGGGCCGCCGAGCGCGCCGGCGAGGCGCCCCCGCGGCTGGTCACCAGCGCCGAGCAGGACGCCATCATCCGGGAACTGCTGGCCGGCGACCTCGAGGACGGCCCGCGGGCCGCGACGGCGTGGCCGGCCCAGCTACGGCCGGCGCTGAGCACCGCGGGTTTCGCCACCGAGCTTCGTAACCTGTTGGCCCGCTGCGCCGAACGCGGTGTGGACCCTCAGGAACTGGAGCGGCTGGGCCGTCGTTGTAGCCGGCCGGAATGGACCGCCGCCGGTCAATTCGCGCGCCAGTACGAGCAGGTGATGCTGCTGCGGGCGGCGGTGGGCACAGCCGCGCCGGAGGCCACCACGCCCGCGTTGGGCGCCGCCGAATTGGTGGGTGCCGCGCTGGAGGCGTTCGCCGTCGACCCCGAACTGCTGTCCGCCGAACGCGGCCGGATCCGCGTCCTGTTGATCGACGACGCCCAGCAGCTCGACCCGCAGGCGGCCCGCCTGGTTCGGGTGCTCGCGGCGGGCGCCGAGCTGGCGCTGATCGCCGGGGATCCCAACCAGGCGGTGTTCGGCTTCCGCGGCGGCGAATCCGCTGGGCTGCTCGGCGGCGACACGCCGTCGGTGACGTTGACGACGTCACATCGCTGCGCCCCGGCCGTGGGGCGCGCGGTCAGCGGTATCGCCGGCCGGTTGCCCGGCGGCAGCGGCGGCCGGCGGATCGACGGGGTCGGCGAGGGCGAGGGATCGGTCACGGTGCGTCTGGCCGCGTCGGCGCACGCCGAGGCGGCGACGATCGCCGACGCGCTGCGGCGCGCACACCTGGTCGACGGTGTGCCCTGGTCGCAGATGGCGGTCATCGTCCGGTCGGTGCCGCGGGCCGGTGCGCGATTGCCGCGCGCATTGGCCGCCGCCGGGGTGCCGGTGGCCGCGCCCGCGGTGCCCGGGCCGTTGTCCCAGGAGCCGGCGGCGCGGGCGTTGCTTACCGTGCTGCTGGCCACCGCCGACGGGCTCGACACGCAGCAGGCGCTGGCATTGGTGACCGGCCCCATCGGTCGCGTCGACCCGGTTTCGCTGCGCCAGCTGCGCCGAACCCTGCAGCGCGCCAACCCCGATCGCGCATCGGCAGATGTCGCCGAACTTTTGGGCGAGGCGCTGTCCGCCGACGCGCTCCCCGCGGGCCCGCAGGTCGCCCCGCTGCGCAAGGTCCGCGCGGTGCTGGAGGCGGCCGCGCACTCGCACCGCGCCGGCGACGACCCGCGCTACACCCTGTGGGCCGCCTGGCACCGCTCGGGCTTGCAGCGCCGCTGGCTGTCGATGAGCGAACGCGGCGGTCCCGCCGCGGCCCAGGCCACCCGGGACCTCGAGTCGGTGACCGCGTTGTTCGACATCACCGACGACTATGTGTCGCGCACCTCGGGTGCGTCGTTGCGCGGCCTGGTCGAGCACATCGCCGCGCTGGCACTGCCGGGTGTCAGCCCCGAGCCGGTCGCCGTGGCCGAGCAGGTCAGGGTGCTCAGCGTGCACGCCGCGCTGGGGCACGAATGGGATTTCGTCATCATCGCCGGATTGCAAGATGGGTTGTGGCCCAACACCGTTCCGCGTGGTGGCGTGCTCGGTACCCACCGGCTGCTGGATGTGCTCGACGGGGTCGGCGCGGACGTCTCGGCGCGGGCGCCGCTGCTGGCCGAGGAGCGCAGGCTGCTGGTGGCGGCGATGGGCCGGGCCCGGCGCCGGTTGCTGGTGACGGCTGTCGACAGCGACACCGGTGGGGCGGGGTGCGAGGCCGCGCTGCCATCTGCGTTCTTCGCCGAGATCGCGCAGTGGGCGGACGACGACGCCGATGTCGCCGGCGTACCACCGGTCTCGGCGCCGCGGGTGTTGTCCGCGGCCGCGCTGGTGGGCCGGCTGCGGGGTGTGGTGTGCGCGCCCGACGGGGCGGTCGACGAGCACGCCCGCGACTGCGCGGCAACGCAATTGGCCCGGTTGGCCAAAGCCGGCGTGCCTGGCGCCGACCCCTCCGGGTGGCATGGCCTGACCCCGATCAGCACCAGCGAACCGCTGCGGGACAGCGGCGATGTCGTCACCCTGACGCCGTCGACCATGCAGACCCTCAACGACTGCCCGCTGCGCTGGCTGGCCGAACGGCACGGCGGATCCAATCCGCGCGACGTGCGCTCGACGATCGGGTCGGTGGTGCACGCCCTGATCGCCGAACCGCTCAGGAGCGAATCGGAACTGCTGGTTGAGCTGGAGCGCGCCTGGAAGCGGCTCCCCTTTGCGGCGCAATGGCATTCGGACAACGAGCTGGCCCGCCACCGTGCCATGCTGGAGGCGTTCTTCGAGTGGCGGTCGCAGACCCGAGGGGCGCTGACCGAGGTCGGAGTCGAGGTCGAGATTGAGGGGACCGTGGCAACCGGGGACGGCGGCGAGGTGCGGCTGCGCGGGCGGGTCGACCGCCTGGAGCGCGACGCCGCCGGCCGGCTGGTGATCGTCGACATCAAAACCGGCAAGACGCCGGTCAGCAAGGACGACGCCCAACAACACGCCCAGCTGGCGATGTATCAGCTGGCGGTGGCCGCGGGCCTGGTCGGCGACGGGACCGACAATGCGGAGCCCGGCGGTGCGCGGCTCGTGTACCTCGGCAAGGCCGGGGCGTCCGGAGTGGCCGAACGCGAACAGGATCCGCTGACCGCGGCCGCCGGCGACGAATGGCGAGACGTCATCGCGCGAGCGGCCGACGCGACGTCCGGCCCGCAGTTCATCGCGCGGCGCAACGACGGCTGCTCGCACTGTCCCATCCGTCCGTCCTGCCCCGCCCACGTCGACGGGCCGCAGCGGTGACCCCGCCGCGGCCGCGCTACAGCCCCGCCGAATTAGCCGGCGCGCTGGGACTTTTCCCGCCCACCGATGAGCAGGCCGCAGTCATCGCCGCGCCGCCGGGGCCGCTGGTGGTCATCGCCGGCGCCGGTGCCGGCAAGACCGAAACCATGGCCGCGCGGGTGGTGTGGCTGATCGCCAACGGCTACGCCGAGCCCGGTCAGGTGCTGGGATTGACGTTCACCCGCAAGGCCGCCGCCCAGCTGCTGCGCCGGGTCCGGTCCCGACTGGCTCGGCTGGCCGGTGTCGGTCTGGGCGTGCCGAGCGCCGGCGGTGACGCGGCCGTCGACATCGAGGGCGCGCCGACGGTCAGCACCTATCACGCCTTCGCGGGCTCGCTGTTGCGCGACTACGGGCTGTTGCTGCCCGTCGAGCCCGACACGCGGCTGCTCAGCGAAACCGAGTTGTGGCAGCTGGCTTTCGACGTGGTCAACGAATATCCCGGGGAATTGCGAACCGACAAGACGCCGGCGGCCGTCACCTCGATGGTGCTGCGGCTGTGGGGGCAACTGGCCGAGCACCTGGTGGACACCAGCCAGCTGCGCGACACCCACGTGGAGCTGGAGAGGCTGATCCATTCGCTGCCCGCGGGTCCCTATCAACGGGACCGCGGCCCCAGCCAATGGCTGCTGCGGCTGCTGGCCACCCAGACCGAGCGTGCGGAATTGGTGCCACTGCTCGACGCTCTGAACGACCGGATGCGCTCCGCGAAGGTGATGGACTTCGGCATGCAGATGGCCTCGGCGGCCAGGCTGGCGGCGACGTTCCCGCAAGTCGGCGAGGACCTGCGCCGCTGCTACCGGGTGGTACTGCTCGACGAGTATCAGGACACCGGTCACGCCCAACGCATCGCGCTCTCAGCACTATTCGGCGCTGGAGTCGACGACGGGCTGGCGCTCACCGCCGTCGGTGACCCCATTCAGTCGATCTACGGCTGGCGCGGTGCTTCGGCGACCAACCTGCCCCGATTCACCACCGACTTCCCCCGATCCGACGGCACTCCGGCGCCGATCCTGGAGTTGCGGACCAGCTGGCGCAATCCGCCGCGGACCCTGCGTGTGGCCAACGCGGTGTCGGTGGAGGCGCGGCGGCGGTCGGTGGCCGTGCACGCGCTGCGCCCGCGCCCGGATGCCCTGCCCGGCACCGTCCGCTGCGCCTTGCTGCCCGACGTCACGGCCGAGCGCGAATGGATCGCCGGCCACCTCGAGGCGCAGTACCAGCGGGCCCGCGACGAGGGCGTCAGCCCGCCGACGGCCGCGGTGTTGGTGCGCCGCAACGCCGATGCCGCGCCGATCGCCGACGCGCTACGTGCTCGCGGAATCCCTGTCGAGGTCGTCGGGCTGGCCGGGCTGCTGGCCATTCCGGAGGTCGCCGAGGTGGTGGCCATGCTGCGGCTGGTCGCCGATCCGACGGCCGGTCCGGCGGCGATGCGGGTGCTCACCGGCTCACGCTGGCGCCTCGGTGCCCGCGACCTCGCGGCGCTGTGGCGGCGTGCGCGTGCGCTCGGCGGGGTTGTGCAGCCCGCCGAGTCGGCCTCGCCCGAGTCGATCGCGAGTGCGGCCGGCCCCGACGCCGATGCGGTATGCCTGGCCGACGCGATCGCCGATCCCGGTGTGGCCGAGGCATATTCGACCGCCGGGCATCAGCGCATCACCGCCCTGGCCGCCGAACTGAGCGCACTGCGCGCCCACCTGGGCCATCCGCTCCCAGATCTGGTCGCCGAGGTGCGCCGCGTGCTGGGCATCGACTGCGAAGTCCGGGCCGCGGCGGGGGCCGGCGCCGGCTGGGCCGGCACCGAGCACCTGGATGCGTTCGCCGACGTCGTCGCCGGTTACGCCGAACGCACCAACGACGCCGCAACCGGGCCGGCGGACGCATCGGCGTCCACGTCGGTGGACGGGCTGCTGGCATTCCTGGACGTCGCCGAGTCGGTCGAGAACGGTTTGGCGCCGGCACCATTGGCGGTCGCCCGCGACCGCGTCCAGGTGCTCACCGTGCACTCCGCGAAGGGGCTGGAGTGGCAGGTCGTCGCGGTGGCCCACCTGTCCGGCGGCACCTTCCCCTCGACGGCGTCGAAGAGCACCTGGCTCAGCGACGCCGCGGAGCTGCCGCCGCTGCTGCGCGGCGACCGCGAGGCCGGGGGTGCTCTGGGCATCCCGGTCATGGATACCTCGGATGTCACCAACCGAAAGCAGCTGTCGGACAAGATCTCCGAGCATCGCCGCCAGCTCGAGCAGCGGCGCATCGACGAGGAGCGGCGATTGCTGTATGTCGCCATCACCCGGGCGGAGGACACCCTGCTGGTGTCCGGGCACCACTGGGGGGCCACCGGCATCAAGCCGCGCGGCCCGTCGGACTTCCTGTGCGAAATCAAGGCCGTCATCGACGATTCGGCGGCGGCCGCCGATCCCTGCGGGTCGGTTGAGCATTGGTCGCCGCCGCCCGCCGACGGCGAACGAAACCCGTTACGCGACGACGTCGTCGAAGCGGTATGGCCGCCCGATCCGTTGGCGGCGCGGCGCAACGACGTCGAGCGTGGTGCCGCGCTGGTGACTCAGGCGTTGCGCTCCGGCACGGCCGACCCGGGCGCGGATGTGGACGGCTGGGCCGCCGACGTGGATGCACTGCTGGCCGAGCGTGCCCGGGCGGTGCAGCCGCCGCCGCGCGTCCTGCCCGGCCAGTTGTCCGTCAGCTCGCTGGTCGGCCTGGCGCGTGACCCGGCGGGCACGGCGCAGCGGCTGCGGCATCGGTTGCCGTCCCGGCCGGAGCCGCATGCGTTGCTGGGCAATGCCTTTCACGCGTGGGTGCAGAAATTCTACGGCGCCGAGTGTTTGTTCGATCTCGGCGATCTGCCGGGCGCGGCGGATTCCGACTTCGGCGACAGCGCAGAATTGGCCGCGTTGCAGAATGCCTTCACCGAATCGCCTTGGGCCGCACGCACTCCCGTCGCCGTTGAGCTGCCGTTTGAAATGCCGATCGGCGACACCCTGGTGCGCGGGCGCATCGACGCGGTCTTCGCCGACCCCGATGGTGGCGCCACGGTGGTCGACTGGAAGACCGGTGAACCCCCACGCGGGCCGGAAGCGATGCGGCATGCCGCCGTCCAACTCGCCGTGTACCGCTCGGCCTGGGCGGCGTTGGCCGGCATCCCGGAATCCTCGGTGCGCACCGCATTCCATTACGTGGGTGCCCGCACGACCGTGATCCCCGACGAGTTGCCGAGCGAGGCCGAGGTCGCGGGCCTGCTGATGGATCCGGACGCTTCCCGCCTTGTCCGGGTGTGACCTGCGCCGCCCGAGTATTGAGGCGGCTGTGGCCATGGTTACATAAGACGCGTGCGTGTCTCGTGCGCAGAAGTCAAGCCGGTGACGGGCCGCCGTGGGCAACGGTAGGTCCCGGAAGCTGAGCGGTCTGGACGAAACCCTTACTGCTCAGCGCGGTCACCAGCTGATCGGCGTGGTGCGCATCCCCGAAGAGCATGCGAGTCCCATCCGCGTCATCACCCGCCGCCTGGGCATCGCGCTGGTGGTGCTGTTCGCCGCGGCCGTCATCGTCTACCTGGACCGCACCGGTTACCGCGACGTGCGGGGCGAGCCGCTGACCTTCCTGGACTGCGTGTACTTCTCCGCGGTGTCCCTGTCGACGACCGGCTACGGCGACATCACGCCGTACACCGAAACCGCACGTCTGGTTCACACCCTGATCTTCACCGCGCTGCGGATCGCGTTCCTGGCCGTGTTGGTCGGCACCACGCTCGAAGTGCTCTCCGAGCGGTCCCGGCAAGGGTGGAAGATTCAGCGTTGGAGGAGCAGAGTGCGCAACCACACCATCGTGATCGGCTACGGCACCAAGGGGAAAACGGCGGTCGCCGCCATCCTCAGTGACGAGGCCGCCCAGGGCGAGGTCGTCGTCGTCGACACCGATCGCAGCACCCTCGAGCACGCCGAAAGCGCGGGCCTGGTCACGCTGCACGGCGACGCGACCAAAGCCGATGTGCTGCGGCTGGCCGGCGCCCAGCACGCCGCGTCCATCATCGTGGCCACCAGCCGGGATGACACCGCGGTGCTGGTGACGTTGACGGCGCGCGAGATCGCGCCCAACGCCAAGATCGTCGCCTCGATCCGGGAGACCGAGAACCAGCACCTGCTGCAGCAGTCGGGCGCGGACTCGGTGGTGGTCTCCTCGGCCACCGCCGGCCGGCTCCTCGGGCTTGCCACCACCACGCCCAGCGTTGTCGAGATGATCGAGGATCTGCTGACTCCTGACGTCGGGCTGGCCATCGCCGAGCGTGAAGTGGAGCAGGCCGAGGTCGGCGGATCGCCGCGGCACCTACGCGACACCGTGCTCGGCGTGGTGCGCGACGGCCACCTGCTGCGCATCGGTGCGCCGGAAGTGGATGCCATCGAGGCCAACGACCGGCTGCTCTACATCCGAAACGCCGACCACTGATGGCGATCGCGGACTTTCAGCTGCGCAGCGTCCCGCTGTTGTCCCGCGTGGGCGCCGACCGTGCCGATGAGCTGCGCACCGACGTCGAGGCGGCCGCCGCGGGCTGGGCGGATGCGGCCGTGCTGCGGGTGGATTCGCGCAATCAGGTGTTGGCCGCCAACGGCCGGGTGGTGCTCGGCGCCGCCGCCGACGTGGCCGACAAGCCGCCGCCGGATGCGGTGTTTCTGGGGCGCCTCGAGGACGGCCGCCACGTGTGGGGAATCCGCGGCGGGCTGCAGGCTCCGGACGATCCCGACGCGCGCGCCGAGGTGGTGAACCTGCGCAGTCTCGGGCCGATCTTCGACGACATCAGCAGCCAGCTGGTGTCCGCGGCCGTCGCGCTGCTGAATTGGCATGAGAGAGCACGCTTCAGCTCGGTGGACGGTTCGCCGACGCGTCCGGCCCGGGCGGGCTGGTCGCGCGTCAACCCGGTGACGGGTCACGAGGAGTTTCCGCGTATCGACCCGGCGGTGATCTGTCTGGTGCACGACGGCGGGGACCGCGCGGTGCTGGCCCGCCAGGCGGTGTGGCCGGAGCGGATGTTCTCGCTACTGGCCGGATTCGTCGAGGCCGGTGAATCCTTCGAGGTGTGTGTCGCCCGGGAGATCCGCGAGGAGATCGGGCTGACCGTCCGCGGCGTGCGATACCTGGGCAGTCAGCCGTGGCCGTTCCCGCGCTCGCTGATGGTCGGCTTTCATGCCGTCGGCGACCCGGCCGAGGAATTCTCGTTCAACGACGGCGAGATCGCCGAGGCGGCCTGGTTCACCCGCGACGAGGTACGCGCGGCGCTGGCCGCGGGGGATTGGTCCAGCGCGTCGGAGTCGAGTCTCCTGCTGCCCGGGTCGATCTCGATCGCCCGCGTGATCATCGAATCCTGGGCCGCGATCGACTGACGCGGGCGCTTAGTTGCCGGCCTCGGCCAGCTTCGCCTTCACCTGCGCCGCGCTCGGGTTGGTCAGCGTCGACCCGTCGGCGAACTTCACCGTCGGAACCGTCCTGTTGCCGCCGTTGACCGAGCTGACGAAATCCGCGGCCGCCGCGTCATGCTCGATGTCGACCGCCTGGTAGGGAATTCCGTTGGACTTGAGCACCGTCATCAGCCGATGGCAGTAACCACACCATGAAGTCGTGTAGACGGTGAGCGGGGCAGAGGTCATAGCCCGTAAACGTAGCCCGGCGACGATGCATTCCGCGAAGCGGGATGCTGAGGAGCGGGCGGTGGGGGTGAGCCCGGCGACGATGCATTCCGCGAAGCGGGATGCTGAGGAGCGGGCGGTGGGGGTGAGCCCGGCGACGATGCATTCCGCGAAGCGGGATGCTGACCAAATTTCCCCGACTCGCCGGGGCGACACGCCAGCCCGCCGCATAAGCCCGGCGATGCGTCGGGCGTGCCGGGGGCTTCTGTCAGTATGGGAAGTCAAGATGGACGCCATGCCGACGGTCGCCGATCCATTGACAGCCGGGCTGGACGACGAGCAGCGCGAGGCCGTGCTGGCTCCCCGCGGCCCGGTCTGCGTGCTCGCCGGCGCCGGAACGGGAAAGACCCGCACCATCACCCACCGGATCGCCCAGCTGGTCGCCGGCGGTCACGTCGCGGCCGGTCAGGTGCTGGCGGTCACCTTCACCCAGCGGGCGGCGGGGGAGATGCGCTCGAGGCTGCGGATGATCGACGCCGCGGCGGGCACCACCGTCGGCGCGGTCTCGGCCCTGACGTTCCACGCGGCCGCCCACCGCCAGCTGCGGTACTTCTGGCCGCGGGTGGTCGGCGACACCGGTTGGCAGCTGCTGGACAGCAAGTTCGCCGTCGTGGCCCGGGCGGCCGGCCGCGCCCGGATCAACGCCAGCACCGACGACGTCCGCGACCTGGCCGGCGAGATCGAGTGGGCCAAGGCGTCGCTGATCGGGCCGGAGGAATACCCGGCCGCGGTGGCCGCCACCGCCCGGGACATCCCGATGGACGCCGCCCAGGTCGCCGCCGTGTACGCCGCCTACGAGGCGCTCAAGGCCCGCGGCGAAAACGTCACCCTGCTCGACTTCGACGACCTGCTGCTGCACACCGCGGCCGCGATCGAAAACGATCCCGCGGTGGCCGAGGAGTTCCGGGACCGCTACCGCTGCTTTGTCGTCGACGAATACCAGGACGTCACGCCGTTGCAGCAGCGGGTGCTGACGGCGTGGCTGGGCGATCGCGACGACTTGACTGTGGTGGGCGACGCCAACCAGACCATCTACTCGTTCACCGGGGCCTCGCCGCGGTTCCTGCTCGACTTCTCGCGCCGATTCCCCGACGCCACGGTCGTGCGCCTGGAACGCGACTACCGCTCCACCCCGCAGGTGGTCTCGTTGGCCAACCAGACCATCGCCGCGGCGCGCGGCCGGGTCGCCGGCAGCAAGCTGCACCTGGTGGGCCAACGGGCGCCGGGCCCGGCGCCGTCGTTCAACGAACATCCCGACGAACCGGCCGAGGCCGCCGCGGTCGCGGCGTCGATCAAGCGGCTCATCGAATCCGGCACCCCGCCGTCGGAGATTGCTGTGCTGTACCGGGTCAACGCGCAATCGGAGATATACGAGGAGGCGCTGACCGAGGCCGGCATCGCCTATCAGGTGCGCGGCGGCGAGGGGTTCTTCAACCGCCAGGAGATCAAGCAGGCCCTGCTGGCCCTGCAGCGGGCCGCCGAGCGCGGGGGCGGCGAGCCGCTGGAGAAGCCACTGCCCGACGTGGTGCGCGCCGTCCTGGAACCGCTGGGGCTGACGGCCGAGGAGCCGGACGGCACCCGGGCCCGGGAGCGTTGGGAAACGCTGAGCGCGCTGGCCGAGCTGGTGGATGACGAAGTGGCCCAACGTCCGCAACTGGACTTTCCGGGGCTGATGGCCGAATTGCGGCTGCGCGCCGACGCCCGGCACCCACCGGTGGTGCAAGGCGTCGCGCTGGCGTCGCTGCACGCCGCCAAGGGACTCGAGTGGGACGCGGTGTTCCTGGTCGGGTTGGCCGACGGCACGCTGCCCATCTCGCACGCGTTGGCGCACGGCGCCGAAAGCGAAGCGGTCGAGGAGGAGCGCCGGCTGCTTTACGTCGGAATCACCAGGGCCCGAATACATTTGGCGCTCAGCTGGGCGCTGGCCCGCAGGTCGGGTGGGCGCCAGGGCCGCAAGCCGTCGCGGTTCCTCAACGGCATCGCACCGCAGACGCGGGCCGATGCGGCGCCGAACAAGGCCCGGCGCCCTCGGGGCGCCGCGACCCGCTGCCGGATCTGCAACAACAACTTGACCACCCCCGCGGCCGTCATGCTGCGACGCTGTGAGACCTGCGCCGCCGACATCGACGAGGATCTGTTGCTGCGGCTCAAGGCCTGGCGGCTGGATGTGGCCAAGGAGCAGAAGGTGCCCGCCTACGTCGTCTTCACCGACAACACCCTGATCGCCATCGCCGAGCTGCGGCCCGACGACGAGGAGGCGCTGATCGCGATTCCCGGCATCGGCGCGCGCAAGCTGGAGCAGTACGGGCCCGACGTGTTGGGGCTGGTGCGCGGGCGCTGACCGGTAAACCCGCAGGTCAGAAAATCGGTTGTGGTCATCGGCGGCGACCGTCTACCCTCGAAACCGCAACTCGGCACTACGGAAGAAGGAGGGTGGCCACGATGATCAACGACGCGTTCGGTGTAGGCGTGGTTCGCGCGGTGCTGGCCGCGGGCACCTTCCATGCCGCACCCGCCGCCTCGGCGGCCGCGCGGAAGCATCGCGCCGCCGCCGCGACCGACGCGTCCGTAGATGTCGGGGGCACACCGAAGGCAAGGTAAGCACCAGCCCGGTTTCTCCCAGATGGCCACGGACCCGAAGTCACCAGGATCCGTGGCCATAGTTGTCGGTCGACACCTTTTCGACCTGGTCCGGATCACTGCCAAGCACAGCAATCCAGACCAGGAAGTAGGTGGTAGGACATGTCGGCATCGACAGTCCCCAGACAAACCCTGCCGTGTCACGTCGGCGATCCCGACCTGTGGTTCGCCGACACCCCGGCCGATCTCGAACGCGCCAAGACGCTCTGCATCGGCTGCCCGGTCCGGCGCCAGTGCCTGGCGGCCGCGCTGGATCGGGCCGAACCCTGGGGTGTGTGGGGCGGCGAGATCATCGACCGCGGTTCGGTGCTGAGCTTTAAGCGGCCCCGCGGGCGTCCCCGCAAAGGCCAGCGACTGGACGGGGCCGCCGCCTGACGCGCGGGACCTAGATGACCGCGTTGTCCGGTTCGGCGAAGCCGGGGACCAGCTCTTCGGAAAGCGCCTTGATCGGCACGTGGGCGTCCAGCTGGCACAGGATCGCGGCCACCGACATGATCACCCGCATCGGGATGACCAATTTGGGTGGCAGGTCCATCTGCCGGGCCGTCCGGATCTGTGACACCGAGCGGTCGATTTCGATGGCGGACATCTTCTGCAACCACTTACGGGTGTAGTGAAAGACCTCCACCTCGACCGGTTCGACGTACTGGCGCAGCATGTCGTCGATGTCGCGCACCGAGACCTGCTGGCCTTTCTGGATGAAACCGGCTTTCTCCATCGTCGGCAACAACAGGTCGTAGTTCTTGTCGCGGGCCAGCCGGATGCTCATCCCGAGCTCGATCGGCAGGCCGTCGGGCAACGCGGCGACGGCGCCGAAGTCGATCACGCCCATTCGGCCGTCGGGAAGCAGCATGAAGTTGCCGGGGTGGGCGTCGCCGTGCAGCATGCCCAGCCGGCGCGGCGCGTCGAAGGTGAGCTCCAGCAGCCGCGTGCCGACCAGGTCGCGCTGCTCGACGGTGCCGTGCCGGATGATCTCGGCCATCGGCGTGCCCTGCATCCACTCCTGGACCACGACCTTCGGTGCGCTGGCCACGATCCGCGGCACCGCGAAGTGCGGGTCGTCCTTATAGGCCTTGGCGAAGGCGCGCTGGTTCTCGGCCTCCAGCCGGTAGTCCAGTTCCATCTCGGTGCGCTCGATCAGCTCGTCGACCACGCCCTGAATGTCGGCGCCCGGTGCGAGCTGCTTGAACACCCCGACCAGGCGCTGCATGGTCTTGAGGTCGGCCCGCAGCGCCTCGTCGGCGCCGGGGTACTGGATCTTGACCGCCACCTCACGGCCGTCGGCCCACACCCCCTTGTGCACCTGGCCGATGCTGGCCGAGGCCACCGGGGTGTCGTCGAACGACGTGAACCGCCCGCGCCACTTGGTGCCCAGCTGCGCATCGAGCACCCGGTGCACCTTGGCGGCGGGCAGCGGCGGGGCATCCTTCTGCAGCTTGGTCAACGCTTCCCGGTATGGCTCGCCGAACTCCTCGGGAATCGCCGCTTCGAGCACCGAGAGCGCCTGGCCCACCTTCATCGCGCCGCCCTTGAGCTCACCCAAAACGGTGAACAGTTGGTGGGCGGCCTTTTCCAGGAGCTCGGCCTGAACCTCGTCCCGGGACTTCCCGGTCAGCCGTTTACCGAATCCGAGCGCTGCCCGGCCGGCGAATCCGACCGGAATACTGGCCAGCTTCGCGTTCCGCGCAGCACGGCCCCTTTTGATGTCTGACACACACCCATCATCCATGATGGCCAGCGCGATGTGGAGTGAGATAGACAACGCTCGTTGTCACATTCCGTCGGTGCAGCTCAGACCCACCAATCTCCCCGCCACGCCGCGAGCCACAACCCAAGCGCCACAACGGAAGTGCCCGCCGAACTGCGCGTTCAGCATGAGCACAACGGGTGTTTGGCCCACTGCCGCGTGACGATCGCGCCCGAGTGCAGATCGAATTCCAGGGTCGCGTTCAGTGTCTGGGGTGCTCCGGGGTCGGCCGCCGCCTCCTGCCCGTGCACGGCCGCGATCACCCGGTTCACCTGACTGAGGGCCAGCGCCGCCGTCGCCAGCACGGTGGCCCGGTCGGCGACGCCGACGGTTTCGCGCAGCTGCGCGCAGATGGCCGGCCACGCCGCGTCGCGGTCCCGGCGATGCAGGTCCGCGCAGCCCAGGCAGCTGGTCACGCCCGGGATCACCAGCGGGCCCACCAGCCCGATGCCGTCCCGCACCCGCACCAGCAGATGCGCGACGCCCTGGTTGTGCAGATCGCGCACCATGCGCGGGTCGGCGACCAGGAAGTCCGACAACACCACCAGATCAACGTCGTCGGCCGACACCGCGGCGTGCGGTTGGCTGCTGTGCGCGATCCGGGCGCCCGAGCAGCGCAGCGTCTCCACCAGCAGCTCGGAGAGGGGCCCGCGGCCGTGGATCCGCACCGAGGCCGCCCGGCCCCGCGCCCGCCCGCATTCGGTGGCCACCCCGGCACTGACCAATTGCGCGACCAGCTTTCGCAGACCCTCGGCGTCGGTCAGGCCGCGATCGAGCGCGCGGCGCTGCAACTCCGAGAGCGGGGTCGGTGACCACATGGATCGCAAGAGCGTGGCCAGCTCGGCCGCGGCCAGGCCACCCGCCGGACGGACCAGCACCGCGCGCCGCGGATCCCAGCCCACCTGGACCGTGCCGTCGGGCCGCAGCAGCACCGGCAGCGCGGGATCCAGCGCATAGGTGGAAAGCGCGGCCTGGCACTGCTGAGTCACCGCGCAACTGTGTCACGCGCGGGGCGGTGGCCCGGTCAGTTATCCACAGGGCCGGCGTCGGGATTCGGTCCGTCGGGACCCTGGCCCTCTCGCTCGAGTTTGGCGATGGCCTCGTCGATACCGCTGGTGTCGCCGCCGATGACTCGGTCGATGAAGCCCGCCGGCTCGTCGAGGTCGTCGGCGTCGGGCAGCAGGTCGGGGTGTTGCCAGATGCCGTCGCGGGCGTCGACTCCGGCGGCCTCCGTCAGGCGTTCCCAGAACGCGGCGGCCTCTCGCATCTTGCGGGGCCGCAGCTCCAGCCCGACCAGCGTCGCGAAGGTCTGCTCGGCCGGGCCGCTGCTGGCCCGGCGGCGGCGCATCGTCTCGCCCAGCGCGGCCGCGCCGGGGATCCGGTCGCCCAGCGCGGCGGCCACCACAACCTGCACCCAGCCCTCGATCAGGGCGAGCAGTGTTTCGAGGCGTTCCAGGGCCTGCGTCTGCGCCGGCGTCGCCTTGGGCTCGAAAACGCCTTGCCCGAGCAGGTTTTCGATCGCCGCCGGATCCGACAGCGACGCCGGATTGAAGTCGCGCGCCAGCTCCTCTATTCCGGACATGTCGATCTGCATGCCCATCGCGTACGCCTCGACGGCGCCGAGCAACTGGCTCGACAGCCACGGCACGTGACTGAACAGCCGGTGGTGGGCGGCCTCCCGCGCGGCCAGGAACGTCAGCACCTCGCTGCGCGGCCGCTCCAGCCCGGTGGCGAACGATTCGACGGCGTCGGGCATGACCGCCGCAATTCCCTTGGGCCCCAACGGCAAACCGATGTCGGTCGACGTCAACACCTCGCGGGACAATCGGCCGAGCGCCTGTCCGAGCTGCGAGCCGAAGGCCATGCCGCCCATTTGCGACATCATCTGCAGCAGGGGGCCGGCCATGCTCTTGGCCTCCTCGGGCAGCGACGCCGCCCACACCGTCGAAATCTGTTGGGCCATCGGGTCACACAGCCGCTTCCACGTCCCCAGCGTGTTGTCGACCCAGTCGCCGGGGGTCCAACCCACCGCCCGGGTGGTGCCCGCGGGCAGCGCCGTGGCCCCGTCCAGCCAGGTTTCGGCCAGGCGCACCGCGTCGGCGATCGCCGAGTTGGTGGTGTCCGGAACTGGCGCCACAAAGCCGATCGAATTCGTCGCGACCCGCCGCGCCAACTCGTAATTGACCGGACCCGAGGCGGTTCCGCCGGGCCCGACGGTGCCCGCGCTGCTGAACATCTGACCCAGTTGGGTGAAGATCTGCCCCAGGTCGCCGATGCCGAATTCACCGCTCATGCCGAACGCGGCGAACGGGTCGGACGGGTTCGAGCCGGAGTCGGGATCTTTTTTCCCGGGTTTGTCGGGGTCGTCTCCGGAGGAGAAGCCGAAAGGCAGGTCAGCCATACCCTCAACGGTACTCACCACGGGGTCGGTCGGCGCGACCTCGGGTCAGCTTGTAGCTGAACCCTCCTAGCCGGACGTTGCAGCTGAACACCGCGCCGCGGCCGCCGTCTAGTGTGATCGGCGTGAACAGGCGCATCCTGACCTTGGTGGTCGCGCTGGTGCCGATCGTGGCGTTCGGCGTGTTGCTGGCGGTGGTGACGGTGCCGTTCGTGTCGCTGGGGCCCGGTCCCACCTTCGACACGCTCGGCGAGGTCGACGGCAAGCAGGTGGTGGCGATCGAGGGCACCCAGACGCACCCGACGACCGGCCACCTCAACATGACCACGGTGTCCCAGCGCGACGATTTGACGCTGGGCGAGGCGCTGACGCTGTGGCTTTCGGACCAGGAACAGCTGGTGCCGCGCGACCTCATCTATCCGCCCGGCAAGTCGCGCGAGGACGTCGACAAGGCCAACAACGCGGACTTCAAGCAATCCGAGGACAGCGCCGCCTACGCGGCCCTGGGCTACCTCAAGTACCCGGCGGCCGTCACGGTCGCCAAAGTCCCCGAGCCGGGCCCCTCGGCGGGCAAGCTCAAGACCGGCGACGCCATCGACGCGGTCAACGGCGTCCCGGTCGCCACCGTCGACGAGTTCACCGGATTGCTGAAGAACACCAAGCCCGGCCAGGTGGTGACCATCGACTACCGCCGTAAGAACGAGCCGGCCGGGGTGGCACAGATCACGCTGGGTGCCAACAAAGACCGCGACTACGGCTTCCTGGGCGTCGCCGTGCTCGACGCGCCGTGGGCGCCGTTCACCGTGGACTTCAACCTGGCCAATGTGGGCGGACCATCGGCCGGCCTGATGTTCAGCCTGGCGGTGGTCGACAAATTGACCACCGGCGACCTGGCCAAGTCGAACTTCATCGCGGGCACCGGGACGATTACGGCCGACGGCAAGGTCGGCCAGATCGGCGGCATCACCCACAAGATGGTCGCCGCGCACGCGGCCGGGGCCACGGTTTTTCTGGTGCCGGCGAAGAACTGTTTCGAGGCCAGCTCGGACAATCCGTCCGGGCTGCGATTGGTCAAGGTCGAGACGCTCGGCCAGGCAGTGGATGCGCTGCACGCGATCGGCTCGGGTGGGCAGCCGCCAAGCTGCTAGCGAACCTCGGCGATCACGGGTAGCGCCATGCGTAGAGTTGTCACCGTCTAGCAATCGATCAGGGAGCGTAGCCAGTGGGGATGCGGCCCACCGCACGGATGCCGAAGCTGACTCGGCGTAGCCGGATTCTGATCCTGATCGCACTGGGTGTGATCGCTCTGCTGCTCGCGGGTCCGCGGCTGATCGACGCCTATGTCGACTGGCTGTGGTTCGGCGAGCTGGGCTACCGCTCGGTGTTCTCCACCGTGCTGGTCACCCGGTTCGTGGTCTTTTTGATCGCCGGTCTGCTGGTGGGCGGCATCGTGTTCGCCGGGCTGGCGGTGGCCTACCGCACCCGGCCGGTGTTCGTGCCGAGCAACGACAACGACCCGGTGGCGCGCTACCGCGCCCTGGTGCTGTCCCGGTTGCGACTGGTGGGCGCCGGAGTCCCGGTGGCGATCGGCCTGCTGGCCGGCATCGTCGCGCAGAGCTATTGGGTGCGCATCCAATTGTTCCTGCACGGTGGCGACTTCGGCGTCAGGGACCCGCAGTTCGGCAAGGACCTCGGCTTCTACGCGTTCGAGCTGCCGTTCTACCGGCTGCTGCTCAGCTACCTGTTCGTCGCGGTCTTTCTGGCGTTCGTGGTCAATCTGTTGGCCCACTACATTTTTGGCGGCATCCGGCTGTCCGGTCGCACGGGCGTGCTCAGCCGTTCGGCGCGGATCCAACTGGTCACCCTGGTCGGGGTGCTGGTCCTGCTCAAGGCGATCGCCTACTGGCTGGACCGCTACGAGCTGTTGTCGCACACCCGCGGCGGCAAACCCTTCACGGGCGCCGGGTACACCGACATCAACGCGGTGCTGCCCGCGAAGCTGATTCTGATGGCGATCGCGCTGATCTGCGCGGCCGCGGTGTTCTCCGCGGTCGTGCTCAGGGACTTGAGGATTCCGGCGATCGGGCTGGTCCTGTTGCTGTTGTCGTCGTTGATCGTGGGCGCCGGGTGGCCGTTGATCGTCGAGCAGATCAGCGTCAAACCCAATGCCGCGCAAAAGGAAAGCGAATACATCAGCCGCAGCATCGCCGCGACGCGGCAGGCCTACGGCCTGACCTCGGACCAGGTCACCTATCGCAACTACACCGGCGACGCGCAGGCCACCGCCCAGCAGGTCGCCGACGACCGCGCGACCACCTCGAACATCCGGCTGCTCGACCCGACGATCGTCAGCCCGGCGTTCACCCAGTTCCAGCAGGGTAAGAACTTCTACTACTTCCCCGATCAGCTCTCCATCGACCGCTACCAGGACCGCAACGGGGCGTTGCGTGACTACGTCGTGGCGGCCCGCGAACTCAACCCCGACCGGCTGATCGACAACCAGCGGGACTGGATCAACCGGCACACCGTCTACACCCACGGCAATGGCTTCATCGCGTCGCCGGCCAACACCGTGCGGGGAATCGCCAACGACCCCAACCAAAATGGCGGCTATCCCGAGTTCCTGGTCAACGTCGTCGGCGCCAACGGCGGCGTGGTGTCCGACGGTCCGGCGCAACTCGACCAGCCGCGCGTCTACTTCGGGCCGGTCATCTCCAACACGTCGGCCGACTACGCGATCGTCGGGCGCAACGGCAACGACCGCGAGTACGACTACGAGACCAGCAACGAAACCAAGAACTACACCTACGCCGGGGTCGGCGGCGTCCCGATCGGCGACTGGCTGTCGCGCAGCGTATTTGCCGCCAAGTTCGCCGAGCGAAACTTCTTGTTCTCCAACGTGATCGGTTCGAACAGCAAGATCCTGTTCAACCGTGACCCGGCGCGGCGGGTGGAGGCGGTGGCGCCGTGGCTGACCACCGACAGCGCGGTGTACCCGGCGATCGTCAACAAGCGACTGGTGTGGATCATCGACGGCTACACCACGCTGGACAACTACCCGTATTCCGAACTCACCTCACTGGAATCGGCGACCGCGGACTCCAACGAGGTGGCGTTCAACAAGCTGGCACCCGACAAGCGGGTCTCCTACATCCGCAACTCGGTGAAGGCGACCGTGGACGCCTACGACGGCACCGTCACGCTGTATCAGCAGGACGAACAGGACCCGGTGCTCAAGGCCTGGATGCAGGTCTTCCCGGGCACCGTCAAACCCAAGAGCGACATCACCCCGGAGCTGGCCGAGCACCTGCGCTATCCCGAGGACCTGTTCAAGGTGCAGCGGATGCTGCTCGCGAAGTATCACGTCAACGATCCGGTGACGTTCTTCTCCACGTCGGATTTCTGGGACGTGCCGCTGGATCCGAACCCGACGGCCAGCAGCTACCAGCCGCCGTATTACATTGTCGCGAAAAACATTGCGAAGAACGATAATACGGCGTCGTATCAGCTGACCAGCGCGATGAACAGGTTCAAGCGCGACTATCTGGCCGCCTACATCAGCGCCAGCTCCGACCCGGCGACGTACGGCAGGATCACCGTGCTGACCATCCCGGGTCAGGTCAACGGGCCCAAGCTGGCGAACAACGCGATCACCACCGATCCGGCGGTGTCTCAGGACCTCGGTGTGATCGGGCGCGACAACCAGAACCGGATCCGGTGGGGCAATCTGCTCACCCTGCCGGTGGGTCAGGGCGGCCTGCTGTACGTCGAACCGGTGTACGCCTCCCCGGGGGCCAGCGACGCGGCGTCGTCGTACCCGCGGCTGATCCGGGTGGCGATGATGTACAACGACAAGATCGGCTACGGCCCCACCGTGCGTGACGCCCTGACCGGGCTGTTCGGTCCGGGCGCGGGTGCGGCGGCGACGGGCATCCAGCCCACCGAAGCCGGTACTCCCGCAGCCAGTCCGCCGGCCATCACGCCGGCGCCGGCCGCCACGCCCGGATCGCCGGGATCGCCGCCACCGGTGGCCGCACCGCCGGTGCCCGACGGATCGGTGACGCTGTCCCCAGCTAAATCCGCTGCGCTGCAAGAGATTCAGGCCGCAATCGGCGCGGCCAAGGACGCGCAGAAGAAGGGCGATTTCGCCGGCTACGGCGCGGCGCTGCAGCGGTTGGACGACGCGATCACCAAATACAACAACACCAAATAGCCGTCAGGCGTAGGCCGTTCGGAACCTGTCCCGATAGGCCTTCGGGCTGATGCCCAGGTGGTTGACGAATGCCCGTCGCAGCGTTTCGATGCTGCCGAAGCCGGCCATGCCCGCGGTCTCGGTGACCGACCGGCCGGCTTCCAGCGAGTTGCGGGCGAAGTCGATCCGCACCAATTCGACGTAGCGCGCCGGGGTCATGCCCAGCTCGGATTGAAACAGTCGAGTCAACTGGCGGGTGCTCAAGGATGCCAGGGCCGCAAGCTTTTTCACGCTGTAGTCGGCGCCGGGGTCGGCCGCGATCGCATCGGTGACGGGGCGCAGCGGCGACTGGGGCGGGGGATCGGTCTCGAGCAGCACCGAGAATTGTGACTGGCCACCCGCGCGTTTGAGGTAGACGACCAGCCAGCGGGCCACGTCGCGGACCAGCTCTGTCCCGTAGTCCATTTCGACCAACGCCAGCGCCAGGTCGATGCCCGACGAAATTCCGGCCGAGGTGAAGATGTCGCCGTCGCGGACGAAGATCGCGTCCGGCTCGACGGTGACATCCGGGAACGCCCTCGCCAACAACCGGGTGTCGTGCCAATGCGTGGTGGCGCGCCGGCCGCGCAGCACCCCGGCCTGCGCCAGGACGAACGAGCCCGTGCAGATGGACGCCAGGCGCCGGGTCCGTGCCGACACCGAGCGGATGGCCTCGACCAGGGCGGGGTCAACCGCCCGCCGGGGCAGGTCGTCGCTGCCGGCGACCATGACGGTATCGGCGGAATCGATCGCCGCAATGCTGTCCGTGACGCCCAGTCGGGTCCCGATCGAACTGGTCACGTCGCACCCGTCCACGGACGCGATTTTGACCTGGTAGTCGGCGCCGAACCTGTTGGCCTCGACGAAGACCTCACCCGCCCCCGCGACGTCTAACAGCGTCACCCCGTCGAAGACGACGATCACCACCACCCGCGAACGCGCTTTGGCTGCAGCCACGCAAGCCATTGTGTCGCTTTCTGTGGACAGGACGGCCCAAACGGCGCGGGTCGGATCGTCCGCGCCGCCGCACACTCATGACAACGATCAACGAAGGAGACGAAGACATGACCACCAGCTCGATCGACACCATCGCCGGCATCCACGTGCCCGACACCGCGCTGGTGCGCGAGGCGACCGAGTTCATCCGCGACACCGAGGACGAGTTGCTTTTCAACCATTCCCGCCGGGTGTTCTTCTTCGGCGCACTGCGGGGCCTGCGCCGCGGACTGCGACCGGATCTGGAGCTGCTCTACGTCGGCGCGATGTTTCACGATCTCGGCCTGACAAAGCGCTACCGCACCTCCCAAGATCGCTTCGAGGTCGACGGCGCCAACGCGGCCCGGGACTTCTTGACGGCCCACGGCGTCGACGAGGCCGGCGCCGACAAGGTGTGGCTGGGCATCGCGCTGCACACCACGCCCGGCGTGCCCGAGTTCCTCGCGCCCGAAGTCGCCCTGCTGCAGGCCGGCGTGGAGGTCGACGTGCTCGGCATCGGGCGCGAGCAGTTGGCGCCCGAGGCACTGGCCGCAGTGACCGCCGCCCACCCGCGCCCGGATTTCAAGAACCGGATCCTGGCGTCGTTCAACGACGGCATGAAGCACCGGCCGCGGACCACCGACGGCACCATGAACGCCGACGTCCTGGCGCACTTCGATGCCACGTTCGTCCGCGACGACTTCGTCGACGACATCCTGCACAACAGCTGGCCGGAGTAGCGAAATGGACGTCTACGAAGCGCTGTACACCACCAGGATGATGCGGCGGTTGCGGCCGGACCCCCTTCCGCTGGACACGCAGGTCCGCATCCTCGACGCGGCCGTTCGCGCGGCCAACGGAGGAAACACCCAGCGCTGGCATTTCGTGGCCGTCGACGATCCGCAACTCATCCGCGAGTTCGCGCAACTGTTCCGCAAGTCCCGCGTCCTGGAATACGAGAACTTCAGGACGGGAACGATGGTGGCCCCGGCGCCGGGTGCGGACCCGGTCGCCCACGCCGCGACGATGCGCCGGATGAAGGGCTCGGGGGATTACCTCGCCGACCATTTCCAAGAGATCCCGTTGCTGCTCTTCGTCTTTGCGATGGACGACTACGGCGGTGCCAACATCTACCCGGCGATCTGGAGTGCGTTGCTCGCCGCGCGCGCCGAAGGTGTCGGCGGCGTCATGACGATGACACTTCGCCACTTCAAAGACCAGGTGAACGAAATCCTGGGCGTACCCGTCGAGGAGGGCTGGACGATGTCGGCCATGCTGGCCCTCGGCTACCCGCGGGGCAAGTGGGGCGTGGCGGCCAATCGCCGTCCCGTGCACGAGGTTTCATCGCGCAACGGCTGGGGCAAGCCGTTCGGCGTCGAGGTGCCGCAGCCGCTCTGGCCATAAGGCATTGCGGCGCAGGGGGGTTCCGAGGAAGGTGAGTCACATGACCGAGTTGAACGACATCGGGGTGACCGTGGTGCAGCCGGGGGAGGGCGATTACGTCGCCCTGCCGGGCTTCGGAGCGGTCTTCAAACTGTCCGGCAAGACCAACGGCGGCGAGGTGTCCATCGTCGAGCACCCGTTCGCGGTCGGCCTGCTCACCGCGGCGCACCGGCACACCCGGGAGGACGAGCATTCGATCGTCCTGGCGGGTGAGATCGGCTTCCGCTCCGACGACAGCGAAGTGGTCCTGGGGCCCGGCGGCTACATCACCAAGCCGCGCGGGCAGATGCATGCGATGTGGAACGCCGGCAGCGAGCCGGGCCGCATCATCGAGGTCATCACGCCGGGCGGCTTCGAGAACTATTTCCGCGAACTGGGCGAGCTGCTCGTCGAGCACGCCGACGACCCCGGCGGCACGCCGCTGCACGAGCTGCCCGAGTTCGGTGAGCTGGCCGACAAATACGGGCTGACGTACGGGTCGCCCGCGTGGATGGACGACATCGCGCAGCGGTACGGGCTGAACCCGCCTTCCCATTGAGGCGGGCACCGAACCGGCGCCGTTACCCCCGCTGAGCCCGCGATTTGGTCGCCGTGACGCGGATTCGGTAACCTGGCATTCACCAACGCGGGGTGGAGCAGCTCGGTAGCTCGCTGGGCTCATAACCCAGAGGTCGCAGGTTCGAATCCTGTCCCCGCTACCAAGTAAGACGGCCCCCGGAGATTCTCCGGGGGCCGTCTTCATGCCTATCGGGGCAGCACGGCCTCGATGGCGCTGACGACCTCGGGGGCGTCGGGCTCGGTGCGCGGCCGGAACCGGTTCACCACCTCACCGCCGGGCGCGAGCAGGAACTTCTCGAAGTTCCACTGGATGTCTCCGGCCTGGCCGTCGGCGTCGGTGGCCTTGGTCAGCTCGGCGTACAGCGGGTGGCGGTCCTCGCCGTTGACGTCGGTCTTCTCCAGCAGCGGGAACGTCACGCCGTAGGTCGTCGAGCAGAACTCCTGGATCTCGTAGGCCGTGCCCGGCTCCTGACCCATGAACTGGTTGCAGGGAACGCCGACGACAGTCAGGCCGCGGTCGCCGTAATCCTTGGCCAGCTTCTCCAGCGCGGTGTATTGCGGAGTCAGCCCGCATTTGGAGGCTACGTTGACGACGAGCGTTGCGCCGTCGGACAATTCGGCCAGTGTGGTCTGCCGGCCGTCGAGGGTGGTCAAGGCGATGTCGTTGAGTGTCACGTCAACGACGCTAGCTCACGGTGGCCAGAAACTCGACGGTGGTTCGCGTCCCCGGCGACCGGTTATGTGGCCATTGAGTCTGTTGGCAGCTCCCAAGGGAACGCCATGTACGACGGAAACCGCAGCATGACACTCAAGGAAGTCCGCAAGACGCTGGCGCGAGGGCAAGCCGCCAGACACGCCGCGCGGACCGCGCGGGAAAGAGCCGCGCGCGCACGAGCGGGCGGCGAACGACTATCAACGGGCCGCCATGCGATTCGCTATACAAGGGGTGGACGATCCCGACCTGCTCCAAGACCAGGCCGACCAACACTGGCAGGCCGCGCACGACAACCGGTTACGGAGCATCGAAGACCGGGCGCAGGCCGAAAATCCAGAACAGTCGTCGTCGGGCTGACGCGCAGATCGGCCGGGTCGAAGTTCAGAGCCAACCGGTGCGGGCGGCGGCGACCGGCTCGGCCGGGGCGGGGGCCAATTCGCCGTCGCGCACGCCGTCCAGCAACCGCTTCACCGCGGCGACGATCTCCGGGGCCGCCGCCGCGAGTCCGGTGATGTCGTCTTCGCTGAACTCATCGGCGTCGACGCCGGCGCGGGCCAGGATGGCGGCCGGGTCGGCCAGCTGCTCGGTCAGCCAGGACACCGGGTCGGCGGACAGCTCGGGGACGAAGTGCCGGCGGCTGGGCTCCCAACCGTTGAACCGCGGGTGGTGATGGGCCCGGTCCAGCGTCCCGGGCGGGCTCTCGGTGGACCCGAACAGATCCACCCGCCACACCGGGCGGGTGAAGGCGATCGGCACGCCGGCATAGATCGAGCCCTGCGGCTCGGACCGGTCGACGAGGCGCAGTTCCAGCCTGACTCCCTGCTCCGGGGTTTCCTGACCCTCAAGCGGGGACGGGTCGATGAAATACATGTCCCCGACGACCACACCCAGGGATTCGAATCCGAACGCTGCGAGCATCGCGCACCTTCCTTGTCCTGTTTGAGGTCCTGTTTGAGGTCCTGTTCGAGCGTAGACCCGGGCCGGGAAACCGGGTGATCGTCATCCCCGGCCGCGGAGCCCGTTGATTTTGTGAACGGCGGTTCGCACAAGGGCGGCCGTCACGGTACATTTCACTGGTCTTCGCTATTGCATGTGTGTGGGGAGCCCCTGGCAGAGGCGGGGGGTGAGTTGCCGCGGCGCCCGGACGGCCGCGGCGCGGACGTGAGGGGCAGCCGCGGTCTTGTCGACACATTCAGGTCCCGGCTCACCCGTGCAGATCAATTCGCAGCGGACCCCGCCGTACAAGTGGATCGCCGTCGCCGTGCTCGGAGTGTGCGTGCTGATTTTGGCGCTGGTGTACGGGCAATTTCGCGGCGCCTTCACCCCCAAGACCGAGTTGACGATGTTGGCGGCGCGGGCTGGGTTGGTGATGGATCCGGGTTCGAAGGTGACTTATAACGGGGTGGAGATCGGCCGGGTGGGGTCGATTTCGGAGACGGTGCGTGATGGGAAGCCGGCGGCGAAGTTCGTTTTGGAGGTGTATCCGCGCTACCTGAAGCTGATTCCGTCGAATGTGAATGCCGATATCAAGGCGACGACGGTGTTCGGTGGCAAGTATGTGTCGTTGACGACGCCGGCCAATCCGTCGCCGCAGCGGATCTCGCCGCACACGGTGATCGATGCGCGCTCGGTGACGACGGAGATCAACACGTTGTTTCAGACGATCACTTCGATCGCGGAGAAGGTTGATCCGGTCAAGCTGAATTTGACGTTGAGTGCTGCGGCGCAGTCGTTGACGGGGTTGGGGGAGAAGTTCGGTCAGTCGGTGACGAACGCCAACGCGTTGCTCGATGATGTGAATCCGCAGATGCCGCAGGCGCGCAAGGACATTCAGCGGTTGGCGGCACTCGGAGACACCTACGCGAACGCGTCGCCGGATCTGTTCGACTTTTTGAACAATGCGGTGGTCACCGCGCGCACGATCAACGCCCAGCAAAAGGATTTCGATCAGGCGTTGTTGTCGGCGGCCGGGTTCGGCAATACGGGTGCGGAGTTGTTCAACAAGGGGGGGCCGTATCTGGCGCGCGGCGCCGAAGACCTGGTGCCCACAGCGCAGCTGCTGGACACCTACAGTCCGGAAATCTATTGCACTCTGCACAACTACCACGACATCGTGCCCATCACCGGTGCTTCCGAAGGCGCCTTCAACGGCTACTCGTTGAACATGGACACCGAGGTGCTCTCCGGGCTGGGACTGATCGCGAACCCGGTGTCCGCGGTGCCGGTCATCGCGTCCCTGGTCGGCGGCATCGCCGGGGTAGTCGGCGGCGCGCCCAACCCCTACATCTATCCCGAGAACCTGCCGCGCCTCAACGCCCGCGGCGGGCCGGGTGGCGCCCCGGGTTGCTGGCAGAAGATCACCCGCGATCTGTGGCCGGCACCCGAGCTGATCATGGACACCGGTAACAGCATCGCCCCGTACAACCACCTGGACACCGGATCGCCGTATGCGATCGAGTACGTCTGGGGCCGCCAGGTCGGCGACAACACCATCAACCCGTAGGCACACCGAGGTCCCAACGAATTGCCGACGACGCAATTCGTTTGACGGGATGATGTTGTGCGCTCGCGTATTTCACTGTTGCTTTGTTTGTGCCACCGCGTCGGGTACATTTCACTGGTCTTATTGCATATGTGTACAGGCCGGCGCCGGAAGGCGGCGGCACCGAGGTGAAGGACAGGGTTGGCGACGGTGGGTTCCCTGGTTAACCGACCGCGCAAGTGGCCGCCCAACGTCGAATTCTCCATGATCTTCGGGCGCACGGTGTAGTGCCTTGGCAGGTTCCCCCGTTCAGATCAACGACTCGCGAGAGCCCCCTTACAAGTTCATCACCCTGATCGTGCTGGCGGTGCTCGCGGTGATCTTCAGCCTGGTCTACGTCCAGTTCCGCGGAGGTTTCACCGAAAAGACCGAGTTGACGATGTTGGCGGCGCGGGCTGGGTTGGTGATGGATCCGGGTTCGAAGGTGACTTATAACGGGGTGGAGATCGGCCGGGTGGGGTCGATTTCGGAGACGGTGCGTGATGGGAAGCCGGCGGCGAAGTTCGTTTTGGAGGTGTATCCGCGCTACCTGAAGCTGATTCCGTCGAATGTGAATGCCGATATCAAGGCGACGACGGTGTTCGGTGGCAAGTATGTGTCGTTGACGACGCCGGCCAATCCGTCGCCGCAGCGGATCTCGCCGCACACGGTGATCGATGCGCGCTCGGTGACGACGGAGATCAACACGTTGTTTCAGACGATCACTTCGATCGCGGAGAAGGTTGATCCGGTCAAGCTGAATTTGACGTTGAGTGCTGCGGCGCAGTCGTTGACGGGGTTGGGGGAGAAGTTCGGTCAGTCGGTGACGAACGCCAACGCGTTGCTCGATGATGTGAATCCGCAGATGCCGCAGGCGCGCAAGGACATTCAGCGGTTGGCGGCACTCGGAGACACCTACGCGAACGCGTCGCCGGATCTGTTCGACTTTTTGAACAATGCGGTGGTCACCGCGCGCACGATCAACGCCCAGCAAAAGGATTTCGATCAGGCGTTGTTGTCGGCGGCCGGGTTCGGCAATACGGGTGCGGAGTTGTTCAACAAGGGGGGGCCGTATCTGGCGCGCGGCGCCGAAGACCTGGTGCCCACAGCGCAGCTGCTGGACACCTACAGCCCGGAAATCTATTGCTTGATGCGCAACAACTACGACGCGCTGCCCGCCACCGGCGCGGCCGAAGGCGCCTTCAACGGCTACTCGTTGAACATGGACACCGAGGTGCTCTCCGGGCTGGGACTGATCGCGAACCCGGTGTCCGCGGTGCCGGTCATCGCGTCCCTGGTCGGCGGCATCGCCGGGGTAGTCGGCGGCGCGCCCAACCCCTACATCTATCCCGAGAACCTGCCGCGCCTCAACGCCCGCGGCGGGCCGGGTGGCGCCCCGGGTTGCTGGCAGAAGATCACCCGCGATCTGTGGCCGGCACCCGAGCTGATCATGGACACCGGTAACAGCATCGCCCCGTACAACCACCTGGACACCGGATCGCCGTATGCGATCGAGTACGTCTGGGGCCGCCAGGTCGGCGACAACACCATCAACCCGTAGCGCTACCGCCGGCTGTTGCTGCGGGTGAAAATGCTTACCCGGCAACCCCATTCGGTGTGAAGACGGACCGCGGCCGCTAGGCCTGAGAGGCCGCCTCCTGCCGTGCGCTGGCTTTCACGTCACGCCCCGCGCCGGCCGACATGGAGGCGGCCTCACCGCGAGCCAGGCCGACCGTCGCGACGATCACCACGACGAGCGTCACCGCGAGGACGAACCACTCCCAGCCACCGGCTTCCAACGTCTCGCCGAGCACCAGGATGCCAAGGACGCCGCCCACCACGGGCTTGGCCACGATGATCGTCGGCAGCGAGGCGGTCAGCGCGCCGGCCCGATACGCGGATTGGTGATAGATCATTCCGGCCGCCCCGCAGAACACCAGCGCGTACAGCTCGAAGCTGTGCCACACCTGGCCTGGCTGGTGTTCCAGAATGTCGACGACGCCCTTCATCAGGACCGCAAAAACCGCCAACAACGTGCCGGCCACTGCCGCCAGCAACAGCGCCGCGACCGGGCGATCCGACCAGATGCGCGCGCCGAGCAAACCCAGCAACAACAGCGGGCCGATCACCACGGCCACCACGATCCACGTGTGCAGTGGCGCCCGCTGCTGGCCGCCGGTCGGATCTCCGATCGAGATGAGCGCCGCCAGCGCCACCGCCAGCACCAGCGCCCACGTCCACTCGCGGCGGGTGATCGGGTTACCGGTCATCCGCGCGTAGATCGGCAGGGCGAATAGCAGCGCCGTCACCTGCAACGACATCACCAGCAACACCGAGCCCTTGTCCAGCGCCGCGGCCAGCAACACGTAACTGCCGATGTCTCCCAAACCGCCCAGCCACCAACGCTTATCGCGCAGCAACATGCCGAACAGCGTCAGGTGGCCCACTTGTTGGTCGGTGACCTCCTGCGCGGACCGTTGCCGGACCACGTTGCCGATCGCGGACGCCAGCGCGGCGCACAGGGCGAGGATGGCCGCCAAATGCACGTCGGACATGGCAATACCTCCTCATGGGTGCGGTTGCGCTACCCATCCAATCTAGCCGCGACCCGCGCGGCGAGCGCGCCGACGGGTTGCCCCGGCGCAGCCGGGTCAGAGCGGGAATTTCGTCCCGGTCAGCCGCTCGGACAGTTCCCACAGGGCGGCGGCGGTGTCGGCGCGCTTTGCCGGCCAGTTGCGCCACGTCGGCTGGGTGCGGCCGTACAGCCCGAATCGCGGGCCGACGAAGGTGTCGCCCGGCAAATCCTGCGAGGCCGCGTACAACGTCGGGCGGGCGCCGAAATCGGCGTGGGTGGAGACGATCCGGTCGACCGCCAGGACCGCCGCGTCTCCCAGCTTGCGGCCGGAGTTGCCCTGCAGGTTCGTGTGCGACCAGCCCGGGTGGGCGGCCAGCGCGCGCAGCGAAGTGGGGACGCTGTCGAGGCGCCGCTGCAGCTCCTTGGTGAACAGCAGGTTGGCCAGCTTCGACTGGCTGTAGGCCAGCCACGCCGAATATGGACGCGAGTCGAAGTTCAGGTCCTTGAGACTGATGTAGCCGAAGTGGTGCATCAGCGAGGACACCGTCACCACGCGGTCGGTCAGCTTGGGCAACAGCAGGTTGGTTAACGCGAAATGGCCGAGGTGGTTGGTGCCGATCTGGCCCTCGAAGCCGTCGACCGTCACCGCGTGTTTGGTGGCCATGATGCCGGCGTTGTTGATCAGGACGTCGACCGTGTCGATGCCGTCGGCAAAGCGTCGCACCGACGACAGGTCTTGCAGGTCGAGCTGCCGCACCTCGGCTGTGCCGGTTGCGGGGCCGGACATCCGCGCGGCGGCGGCCCGACCCTTGTCGGTGTTGCGGACGGCCAGGATGACGTGGCCACCGACCCGAATCAACTCGCGGGCGGTGATCTCGCCCAGCCCGGCATTGGCCCCCGTGATGACGATGGTTCGTCCGGCGAACGAGGGCAGCTCGGCTGCGGTCCAATCGGCCATGGCAGACACCCTAACTTCGCACTTGCGAGGGTGGCCGTCGGGCCGAGGGGTCGTGCAGCGGTATGCAGGAGCGTTACTGATCTCCCGCCGCGCGCGGGTATCGTGCCTGGGATGACCAGCGAAATCCCTCCTGAGCGGTTGCTTGGCACCCGACCGGGGCGGAATTTTGTCGGGTGCGAATCGGGGTTCGCGGCGTGTATCTAGGCGTCATCGTCAATCCGAAAGCGCGGCGAAATCGCGCCGCATCCCGCGACCGCATCGACGAACTGCGGCGCACCGTCGGCGCCTGGGGCGAGGTGCACGAGACGCACTCGATCGAGGAGCTGCGCGACACCATCGGCCAGCTCGCGCCCCGCGTCACCCACCTGGTGGGCGACGGCGGCGACGGCGCACTGCACTGGTTGATCAACGAGATCGAGCAATGCGTCGGCGATCCGCAACGCTGGCCCGCGTTCGTCCCGACCAACGGCGGCAGTGTCAACGCCGTCGCGCGCAAGGCCCGGGTGCGCGGACGGCCCGAAGCGATCGTCCGTGCGCTGACCGACGCCGCCAAGGCGGATCAACCGCCGCCCGAGGTGGACCTGGACACGTTGGTGCTCGACGGCGCAACCGCCGACGGCGAGGGGTTTCATCGGCTCTGCTTCGGGCTGGCGGCCGGGGGCGTCGGCAACCGGTTCTACGACCGGTATTACGACGCACCCGATCACAATCGGCTGGCCGTCGCGCGGGTGATCGCCCGCAGCTTCGGTGACTACATCACCTCCAAGGTCGCGCCGAGCCGGGTGAAGACGCCGAATTACGCGTCCATCCTGTTTACACCGACGCGAGCGCGCGTGGTGATCGACGGTGAGGAGGTCCCGTCGCGCACGCACAGCCTGCTGCACGCCGGCGCGATCGACCTGCGCATCGGCGGCCCACTTCGGTTGTTCCCCAAGGCTTCCGAGCCCGGCGCCCTGCATTTTCAGGCCGGACACCTGCGGCCATCCGCGATCGTGGTGCAGCTTCCGACGGCCCTGACCAACGGCATGCTGCGCGGCGACGGGCTACGCGATGTCAACGGCCATGAGATGGTCATCGAAGCCGAGGACGAGCCGCTGTCGCCCATCATCGACGGCGAGCGTTTCCTCGGCATCGTGAAACTCGTCGCCCGCGCAGGCCCGCGCATCCGCGTCGCCCGGCCCGCCTAGCGGCTACCGCCCGGGGCCGTCACGTAGATCCCCCCGGCACGTAGGTAGTTTTGCCCGTGCCCGCGGCTTCCCGGACCCGTCCAATGCCATCGGATAATTGCGTTTTTCGCTTTGCAGTTTCGGCACTACGTGTAACGAAGTTAAAATCGTATTTCGGCCGACGGCGCGCGACCGTTAGAAATAGGAAATGCGTGAATTCGCAGATACGTAGTTCAGTATTTCAGGGGCCCGGACGGCGGTAATGCCTGGTTGTACGCCACTGAGATACTGAAGTACGTACACGCGTAGATCAGCATCCGTGCAATTGATTCCGACGTTTAAGTTTATCCTGAGAATGTAGTGTGCGATGGCCATTAATGCTGCTCGAGGTTTTGCTCGGGTCGGCAGTGCAGCGCTACATTGGTCGTATATTCACGACGTAAGTCGTTCTCGGGCTGAGCCAACCTGGAAGGGGGATCACTCCTACGATGGAGACGCTGATCGATTACCTGCAGATGTGGGAAGCGCAGAAGCCGGACCAGACCCTCTTCCGGTTCGTCGACGCCGACGGCCGCGAACTCGAGCACTACACCTACCAGGCCTTCGCCGACCGCAGCCGCGAGCTGGCCGCCTACCTGTCCAAGGAGGCCGGCCTGAAGTCCGGTGACCGTGCGCTGCTGGTCTACCCGCCCGGTCTGGAAATGATCGCGGCGCTCTATGCGTGCGCCCGCATCGGCGTGATCGCCGTTCCGGTCAGCCCCCCGCTGCCGATGTCCTTCGATTCCGGGCTGGCCAAGCTCAGCTTCATCGCCCGCGATTGCCAGGCCACGGCGGTGCTGTCGACGAAGCAGTTCGAGTACGACTTCCGCCTGTTGCTCGGTCAGCGCCACGGCGAGAAGCTGTGGACGGGCGAGTCCGGCGCCGGCCTGCCGCAGCTGCCCTGGTATGCGACCGACGGTGCGCAGGAGTTCGGCGGCGCACCGGTCGCGGACACGCCAGGTGAGGTGCTCTTCCTGCAGTACACCTCGGGCTCGACCAGCGATCCGAAGGGTGTGATCGTCACCCATGCCAACGTCATCGCCAACGGTTTCGCCTTCACCGGCGACGTCGTGCTGGCGTCGTGGCTGCCGCAGCACCACGACATGGGTCTGATCTCGGCCTACATGTACATCGTGTTGCTGGGCGGGTCCACGCACGCGATGTCACCCCTGGACTTCCTCGCCCGGCCGTCCTCCTGGCTGCGGCTGATCAGCGACGTGCGCGCCACTCACACGCCGGGACCGAACTTCGCGCTCGAATACTGCCTGCGCGAGGACAAGCTGCCGGCCGCCGAATTGGCCGGCGTCGACCTGAGCAGCCTCGAGTGCATCGTGGTGGGGGCGGAGCCGTTGCGCGCCAACACCTTCGCTCAATTCCGGCGGCGGTTCGCCGAGTATGGTCTGCGGCCCGAGGCGCTGACCGGTGCCTACGGCATGGCCGAATCCACCCTGATCGTGTCGATCCGCGGACGCCAGACCATCGCGGTCAACAAGCGCGGGCTGGAGCGCAACGTTGCGCGCGTGGAGAAGGCGTTGCCGGAGAACAGCAACCAGGTCGCCCTGGTCAGTTGCGGCAAGCCCATCGAAGGGACCCTGGTTCGCATCGTCGATCCCGAGTCGCGGCAGGAGTTGCCCGACGGGCGGGTCGGGGAGGTCTGGCTGGCCGGGCCGTCCAAGGGGGCCGGCTACTGGAACCGCCCGGAGCTCACCGCGGAGATGTTCGGCGCCCGCATCACCGGCGATGACGAGCACACCTATCTGCGGACCGGCGATCTCGGCTTCCTCTACGAGGGCGAGCTTTTCGTCTGCGGCCGCAGCAAGGACCTGATCATCGTCCGCGGCGTCAACTGCTACCCCTCCGACATCGAAGCCGTCGTCGAGCGCACTTCCGCGCAGGTCCGCAGCGGCTGCGTCGCCGCCTTCTCGGTCGAGCACGACGAGTCCGAAGCGCTCATCGTCGTCGCCGAGGTGCGCGACGAGCACAACCTCCCGGACGTCAAGGCGATGGCCCGCGCGATCCGGCGGCACTGCCACATCGATCCGCACGCGATCGTCTTCGCGCCGCCGCGCAGCATTCCCAAGACCACTTCGGGGAAGATCCGGCGCGCGTCGACGCGCCAGCTGTGGCGCGACGGCGAGTTGCCCGCCTTCACCAGCTGGATCAACCAGTCGGTCAACCGAACTCACGATGGCGCGGGTGCGGGTCCGCTGGAGCGCTTCCGCAACCTCATCGAGAGTTACGACCTGGCCGGCGACGAGGATTGCTCGTTCGCCGACCTCGGCATCGACTCGCTGGCGCTGGCCGAACTTCGCACGGACCTGCAGGCCCTACTGGAGGAGAACGGCGCGGGCGAGCTGGCCGAAGAGGTCAACACTCGCCTCCTGCAGCGGTTGACCGTGTCCGAATTCTTCGGGCTGATAAGCCAATTCGGCGAGGGATCCGGGCAGCCACTCGATGCCCTGCGCCGGGCGCTGGGTCAGATCTCCGCCGATTACGAGGCCCAGGAGGCAGCCCAGATGCGGGCCGACGCGGCGCTGCCGCTGCCGGAGCTGGCACCCGCGCGACCGGGTGAGCCCACCGATCTGCTGCTCACCGGCGCGACCGGATTCCTTGGGCCGTTCCTGGTGAGCAGCCTGCTGGCGCGGACCTCCTACACGGTGCACGCACTGGTGCGCGCCACCGACGCCGCGCACGGCCTGGACCGCATCGTCGCGTCGCTGCGCCGCGCCCAGCTCTGGACGCCGGCACTGGAGGCCGACGTCCGCGCGCGGGTCCGCGTCGTCTGCGGCGATCTCGCCAAGCCCGCGCTGGGCATCGGGGAGGCGGCCTTCGCGCAACTGGCGCACGACGTCGACGCCGTCGTGCACAACGGCGCCCTGGTCAACTACGTGCGTACTTACGACGCCCTGCGGCCCGCCAACGTGGAGGGCACCCGCGAGCTGTTGCGACTTGCAATGACCAACCACCGCAAGGCTTTCCACCTCGTCTCCAGCACGTTCATCTACGGCTGGAGCACCGAGCCGGTGGTCGGGGAGTGGGATGCCAACGAAAAGATGGCCGGTCTGGACTTCGGTTACTCGCAGACCAAATGGGTCGGCGAGCAGCTGGCACTGGCCGCGCAGCGCAAGGGACTCGACGTCCGCATCTACCGGCCGTCGCTGATCTCGCCGACCCGTGCGGGTTTCGGCAGCCAGGACGACATCTTGGTGCGGCTGACGGCGTTCATGATCGAGCACGGGGTCGCCGTCAACGCGCTCAACCAGATCAGCCTGCTGCCGGCGGACTTGATCGCGGACCACATCGTCACGCTGATGGGCCTGCCGGACGAGTCGGGCAGCGTGTTCAACATGACCGCGGACGACTACTACAACCTCACCGACGTCACCCGCATCCTGTCCGAACGCTACGGGTATCGCTTCGACTACCACGACATCGGATCCTTCACCGAACAGCTGTACCGCCGCTGCACGCCGAACGACCAGATGTATCCGCTGGTCGACTTCCTCACCCGGTCGGCGGACAAGATCGCGGCGATGCGGGACAAGCGATACGACAATACCCAGTACCGCCACCGGCGGAGGCTCGCCAACGTTCGGCTGCGCGAGCCGGCCCTGACCGAGACGGTCGATCATCTCGTCCGGTTCTTGCGCAACGAGCGTTTGATCACTGAGGTAGAGGACGAGGCGCAGCGCAGCGCCTAGCGTTACGACTTGGCGACGGAAAGGGGTGGCGACGATGTTCACCGTCGACGACAAGGCAACGGGCCCGCATGACGCCTCGCTCGACCACGAGCGGATCGTCCTGCAAGCGCGTGACGTCGACTTCGACTGGTCGACGCTGCCGTTCTACTACGTGCCCAACGAACCCTTCACCACCCACTTCTGCAACGTGCTGCACCTGTTGCTGCCGGCGGGTGAGGAGTTCATCGTCGACGCCTTCAAGGACACCTTGCCGCTGATCAAAGACGATCAACTGCGGCGCGATGTGCAGGGATTCATCAGCCAGGAGGCCATGCATTCCCAGGCGCACGCGGGGGTGCTGGGGCACTTCGCGGCCAAAGGCATCGACGTGACGCCGTTCACCGACCAGATGCGTTGGCTATTCACCCAACTCATCGGTGACCGGCCGCGGTGGAGCCGGCGCCGGCGGCAGAGCTGGTTGCTCGAGCGGGTGTCGATGGTCGCCGCGCTGGAGCACTACACCGCCATCCTGGGCGAATGGATTCTCGACACCCCGCAGCACGACGCCATGGGCACCGACCCGATGATGCTGGACCTGTTGCGCTGGCACGGCGCCGAGGAAGTCGAGCACAAAGCGGTCGCCTTCGACACCATGAAGCACCTGCGGGCCGGGTATTGGCGGCAGGTGCGCACCCAGCTGCTGATCACGCCGGCCCTACTGTGGTTGTTCGTCCGCGGCGTGCGGTTCATGTACTCCGTCGACCCCTACCTGCCGCCCGGCACCAAGCCGCGCTGGCTGGACTACTTCCGCGCGGCGCGACGGGGTTTGGTGCCCGGGCCGTTCCAGTTCCTCCGGGTCATCGGCGCCTACTACACGCCGAGTTTCCACCCGTCCCAGCTGGGCGGGGTGGGACGCGCGGTCGACTACCTGGCCCGCTCACCCGCCGCCCGCGCGTCGCACTGAACCATGACGACCGAACTCGCTTCAACCATGGTCGCCGCCTCCGACGGCGTGCGGCTGGCGGTGCACGCCTACACCGACATCGACCCCGGGCGGCCGACCATCCTGGCCATCCACGGTTACCCGGACAACCACCACGTGTGGGACGCGGTGGCAACGACATTGGGCCGCCGCTTCAATGTCGTGGCGTACGATGTGCGCGGCGCCGGCCAATCCTCAACGCCGGCAACCTATTCGGGGTATCTGCTGCCGCAGCTGGTCGCTGACGTCGGCGCGGTGATCGACCGCCTGGGCGTGGACTCGGTACACTTGCTGGCCCACGATTGGGGATCGATCCAGGCCTGGGCGGCGGTCACCGACGACTCGGTGATGGACAGGATCGCCTCGTTCACGTCGGTCTCCGGTCCCCATCTGAACTATGCGGGCAGGTTCCTGCGGTCAGCGCGCACGCCGCGCGCGCTCCTCGACGTGGTCAAACAAATCGTGGCCTCGTCCTACATCTGGTTTTTCCTGTGCCCGGGGCTGCCCGAACTCGCGATCCGGTCCGGGGCGACGGTGAAAGTCTTTGAAGCGGTTGAGCGTATCGGCGGATCGAAGACCGGCAGCGAGCGCGGTGCGGCGTACCGCTCGGCAGACGACTACCTCAACGGGCTCAACCTGTACCGCGCGAACATGCCGGCACCGATCCTGTCACCCCCGGCGCGGCTGCCACAGACCACCGTTCCGGTGCAGGTACTGGTCGCCCGCCAGGACTATTTCGTATCGCCCGCGCTGCAACGGTTTACCGGCTCCATCCCAGCCGGCGGCAGGGTCGTCCCGATCGAGGGCGGCCACTGGGTGGTCACCGCGCACCCCGACGTCATCGCCCGGCTCACCGGCGAGTGGGTCGACCTGATCGCGCATTCCGCCGATCGTCGCGGCATCGGCCAGATGTGAGGATGATTGTGGCACAGACTATTTGGGAGAGCATTCCAGCCGACCTCTACGGCCGTCGCAAACGCGACCGCATGTACACCGCCTTGTACGGGGTCGGTGCGCTGTTCGGCGGCATGGCGTCGGCGTCCCGGTGGACGTCGTCACGCGTGGCGTCCGTGCGGCGCACCACCACCGCGTTGGTCACCCAACGCGAGCTGGTGGCGCCCGATGTGGTCGCGTTGACGCTGGCTGACCCGGCTGGTGGATTGTTGCCGTCCTGGACACCGGGCGCGCACATCGACGTTCGGCTGCCGTCGGGTCGCCGCCGGCAGTACTCGCTGTGCGGTTCGCCCGGCCGGCGCACCGACTATCGCATCGCGGTGCGCCGCATCGCCGACGGCGGCGGTGGTTCGATCGAGATGCACGAGACCTTCGCGGTGGGGGACAGATTCGAATTCGAAGGGCCGCGCAACGCGTTCTATCTCGTCACCGACGAACGCGAGGTGCTGTTCGTGATCGGCGGCATCGGGGTGACGCCCATCCTGCCCATGATGCAGGCGGCCCAACAGCGCGGAATCGATTGGCGCGCCGTCTATGCCGGCCGTAGCCGGGATGACATGCCGTTGCTGGACGAGGTGGTGGCGGTGGCCCCCGACCGGGTCACCGTGTGGGCCGACGACGAGCGCGGCCGATTCCCCACTGCGGCGGACCTGCTCGCCGACGCCGGGCCGACGACGGCCGTCTACGTGTGTGGCCCCACCGCCATGCTGGAATCGGTGCGCACCGCGCGTGACGAACATGCGAACGCGCCACTGCACTATGAGCGTTTCGGCCCGCCTCCGGTGGTCGATGGTGTTCCCTTCGAACTGGAACTGGCCCGCTCCCAACGGGTGCTCAGCGTCCCGGAAAACCGGTCGGCCCTGGACGTGATGCTCGATCGCGACCCGACCACCGCCTACTCCTGCCAGCAGGGGTTCTGCGGCACCTGCAAGGTGAAAGTGCTTGGCGGGCAGGTCGATCGGCGCGGACGCGCCGCAGAGGGCGACGACGAGATGCTGGTCTGCGTTTCCCGGGCGAAAAACGGCCGCGTGGTGATCGACGCCTGAGCGCGGTGATGCGCCACTTGTGACCTCCCACCATGCAGAATGGCGTGGTGAACGGATTCGGCTTTCACACCTTGGCGTTGCTCGCCGCTGTCGGGATGGCCGGCCCGGTCCTGGCTTCGGTCCCGCGCCTGCGGATACCGGTGGTGGTCGGTGAATTGGTCGCGGGCCTGGTGATCGGCAGGACCGGTTTCGACGTGGTCGATATCGCCGACCCGACGTTTGCGGTGCTGGCGAATATCGGCTTCGCGCTGGTGATGTTCGTGGTGGGCACCCATGTGCCGGTCCGCGAGGCCGCGATGCGCTCGGCGTTTCCGGTGGCCCTGGGGCGCGCCGTGCTCAGTGGAGGCGTCGCGGTAGCACTGGGTATCGGTCTGGCCGCGACATTCGGAACCGGCCACCCGGCGCTCTACGCGGTCCTGATGGCCTCGTCGTCGGCGGCGCTGGCGTTGCCGGTGATCGATTCGCTGGGGCTGCGGGGACGTCAGGTACTGTCCGTGACCACGCAGATCGCCATTGCGGACACTTCCTGTATTGTGCTGCTGCCGTTGGTGATTGACATCAAAAGGGCGCCGACGGCGGCGCTGGGGGCGCTGGCGGTGGCGGGTTTCGCAGCGGCGCTGTTCGTGGTGCTGCGCACCGTCGACCGCAAGGGCTGGCGCAAACGCCTGGACCGCTATTCCGAGATGCACCGGTTGGCGCTGGAGCTGCGGACCAGCCTGCTGGTGCTGTTCGGGCTGGCGGCGCTGGCCGTCACCACCCACGTGTCGATCATGCTGGCGGGTTTCGCGGTCGGCCTGGTGGTCGGGGCGGTCGGCGAACCGCGCCGGTTGGCGCGCCAACTTTTCGGCATCACCGAGGGATTCTTCAGCCCGCTGTTCTTCGTGTGGCTGGGCGCCTCGTTGCAGGTCCGCGAACTCGGCGCACACCCGAAGCTGATCCTGCTGGGCGCGGGACTGGGACTCGGTGCGGTGCTGGCGCATTGCGCCGGACGGCTGCTTCGCCAGCCGCTCACCTTCGGGGTTCTTTCGGCGGCGCAGCTCGGCGTGCCGGTGGCCGCGGCCACCATCGGCACCCAGGAACACCTCCTGGTCGCCGGAGAGGCGTCGGCGCTGATGTTCGGCGCCCTGCTGACCGTCGCGGCGGCGTCGATCGCGGGCACGCTGGCCGCGCGTGGCCAGGACACAGCCGAACCGGGCGAGGCCGTGCAGACCCCGCTACGTCATGCTTAGGCAATGCCGAGATCGTTGCTTGCGCCGGCGCAGCCGGATTCCGGGTCGGGAGAGCTGGGCACGTGGCGAGCCGCCGGGCTGAGTATGGCGGTGATCGCGTCCGCGGCGTCGTACGGGTTGGGCGCGCTGCTCGGGGCGGCGGTCGTGATTCCGGTGATCTACGCTTTGGCGCGGTTGCGCGGTCATGCGCCGGACGCGCGCAGTACCGCCGAGTTGATCGGCACCACCCTGGGTCCCAAGGCGGGATTCGCGGCGGGACTCGTTCAGCTGCTCGCCTACCTGGCGTTGGCGGCCAAGTTCGCCACCACGCTCGGATTGCAGCTGCTGCAGCTGCTTTCGCCCGGCGACGACCCAACCGCGATCGTGTCGTGGCTCCCGGTCGGCGCCGCGGCCGCGGCGCTCCTCATCGGAGCCGCCGCCTGTTGGGCCCCGACTCGCGTCGTGGCGTCGCTGGCACTGCCGCTCGTGCTCGCGGGCCTGCTCCTCTACGTCTGCCTCGCGGTCGCGGTGGCCGCCCTCGTCGCGCTGAGCACCGACCCCGTCGTCATCGGGACGGCCGCAGCACCGCGCCCGCTGTCCGGCCAGCTCGTCGGCTTCGGCCTGGGGATGGTGGGCGTCGAACTGCTCACGGTCCGCGCCGCGCGCATCGCCAGGCCGGGACGATCCATGTCGCTGGCCACCGTGGTGGTCGCCGTGGCGGCGGTGGTGGTGTGGGTGGGCGATCACCGGGGCGTGGCGGGGCCGTGGCGATGGAGCGCGAAGATGCTGGCCGAGGCGGTGCCCGAGTTCTACGCCGACGACGGCCGGCGGTGGATGGCGGTGGCCTCCATCGCGCTGGCCGTGGCCGCCGCGCTGGTCTCCGGGTGGGCCGCGGTGCGCGCAGCCGCGGGCCTGGCGGTCATGCGCGAGGCGACACCGAACGCCGGTCTGCGACTGGCGGTGGTGGGGCTCGTCGCGGTGGTTGCCGCCGTAGTCTCGGCGCACGGTGCGCGCTGGATCGGGGTGGTCATCCTCGGCGCGGCGCCCCTGCTGCTCATAGCGCTGTATGTGTTTGTCACAGAGGCTAATTCGCGCATTCCCGGTGACAGCGTGGTGGCCTGGTGGGTCCGCCTGCTGATGCCCGCGCTGGCCGCGGTGGCCGTGATCAAACCGCTGGCGGACTCCGGGTTCGCGCCGGTGCAGGTGGCGACGGTGGTCGCCGCGCTGTTCGGCGTGTGCGCCGCGGGCGGCGCGGCGGCACTGCTGGCGCCGCCAAGCCTTGCCGCCAAATCTGAGTAGTCTTACGGATCCCCGCCAATAGCCCGCTGCCGCAGGCTTACTGGCATGACCGTTCCCAACAGCATGTCAAAAACCACCGCCGCCTTCTTCGTTCAGGCCGCCGTCGCGTTCGCGATCAGCTTCGTGGCCGCGCTCGGCGGAATCTACTTTCTCCCACTCGACCCGTGGCCACGATCGCCATGCCGATCGCCAATTCGATGATGACGGTGGCGTTGTGGCCGAGCTTGAGGGCGAAATAGTTCTTGACGACGAAATTGGTGGCCATCACCGCCAGGCCGGTCAGCATTCCGCCCGCGGGGCCGAATTGTATGGCGGCGGAAATCGTGGGATTACTGGCCCACAGGGTCGTCGGCCAGGTCTGGTTCTCGGCCGCCCAGTGCGGGCTCGCGACTAGGTTGTTCGACCACATCAGCGCGACGACGACCACGAGCTCGGCGAGTACCCACGCCGGTTTGCGGCCGAACCCGCGCAGGTAGGCGACCCCGCACGCCGCGCTCCACCCGATCAGCCCGGCGAAAAGCACCCAGCCCAGCACCGGCCGAAGCAGATCCGGGTTGATCGCGATCTGGAAGCCGGTGGCATAGATGCAGCTCAGCAGCCGGAACACTTGCGCCGCGCGCCACAGCGGCGCCGTGGGATCGGGGCCGTGATTCGCCATCGTGGCCAGCATAAGGGCGGACGGACCCGCCGCCGGCCATGAACACGTGGCCGCCCCGGGGCGCGTGGGCTCGAAGGAACCGCGGGTCAGGCATCACCCGGCCGTGACCCGAACCGGAACCGGCGGCCGGTGATCGTTTCCGGGATGATGCGCACGTAGTGCGTCTTTTCCGACGTCGTCCACGGCAACACCTGTGCGCGTTCGGCTTCCTCGAGCTCCTCGGGGGTGCGCAGCGAACGCGCCGTCCCCCTGATGACTACACTCCACCCTTCGGCGACGTTGTGGTCATCGACCTCGAACAGCACCCGATTGTTGATCGCCGCACTGATCAGCTTGGTTCCCTCCGCGGTGCGGAACAGCACCGTGCGCCGTTGGACGACGTAGTTGACGGGAAAAATATCGGGCTGACCGTCAGCGTAGGTCACCAGCCGCCCCAATGTCACACCCGCGAGCAGCTCCCAGCATTCGTGCACCGGGAGGATGGCGACTCCTTGGTCGATTGCTGACATCAGGTAATCCCTTCATAAACGCGCGATTTCGCGTTCGCAACGCGGGGCGTCCTCAAGGCTATTGACCGGCTTCACCGAATTGCGGCGGCCAAAGGTCCCATCCCGCGGGGACCAAAGTCGTTGAACCAGTTGTTCGCCAACACCAGCGGCACGGTCGGCACTGCTGATTGTCAATCGAAAATGTGGGATATTGAATTCGGCTGTCGCAATTCTGGCGTGTGCGCGATCAGCAGGAAAGGGCCTGCCATGGTTAAAGTGTTCCTGGTCGACGACCACGAAGTCGTCCGCCGCGGTCTCTGCGATCTTCTCGCCGCTGATCCCGAACTTGAAATCGTCGGCGAGGCCGGCTCGGTGGCGGAGGCGAAAGCGCGGATACCCGCACTGCGGCCCGACGTGGCCGTGCTTGACGTTCGCCTTCCCGACGGCAACGGAATCGAACTTTGCCGGGACCTCGTTTCCGACCATCCGGACCTGCGATGCCTGATGCTGACGTCGTTCACCTCCGACGAGGCGATGCTCGAGGCGATCCTGGCCGGCGCCAGTGGATACGTCGTCAAAGACATCAAGGGCATGGAGTTGGCCCATGCGATCAAAGAGGTGGGTGCGGGCAAGTCCTTGCTGGACAACAGGGCGGCCGCCGCGTTGATGGCCAAACTGCGCGGCACCGCTCATCAGGAAGACCCGCTGTCTCGCCTTACCGAGCAGGAACGCACGCTGCTGGGGCTGCTCGGCGAAGGGTTGACCAACCGGCAAATCGCCGCCCGGATGTTCCTTGCGGAGAAGACGGTGAAGAACTATGTATCCCGGCTGTTGGCCAAGCTGGGGATGGAACGCCGCACCCAGGCGGCGGTCTTCGCGTCGAAGGTGAATCAGCAGTCCAACCTGTCGGCCCCGGCGGATTGACCGTTCCGCGACCCGTCGGATTTCAACGAATCTGATTGTCGCACAAACCTTTCCGCTGTTTCGAGACGCGCATTACTCGTTTGGCGGGAGGGTTGAACGCGCTGGTGCGCGGTCAGCATCAGGTGGTCGAATTCCGACTGGGACTCATTGGCCAACCTGACGCGTCGGAAGTCTTCGGCGATCTGCTCGGCGAGCGGCCGGAGCTTGATGTTCGCTTCCTGCGACAGCCATCTGAGCAAGTCGAAGGCCGCACGGTCGCTGATACCGTAGATCAGCATGAGCATGCCTTTGGCTTGCTCGATGCCAGCACGGTTCTCGCTGATCTCAGCGAGTTTCACACTCATCGCGTCCTGCTGCGCCTGCTCGTGCGGCGGCGAGACGTCGATGTAAAACCCGTGCGTTCCGATCACGTCGCCGTCGTCGTCGAAGATCTGGTCACCGACGACCATGACGTGGCGCACGTTCCCCCGGGTATCGATGATCCGATGGCGAGTGCTGAACGCCTGGCGCGTATCGACTATCTGCTCGATGGTGGCCGCGACGTGTCCGCGGTCGTCGGGATGCTTGTGTGACAGCACCAATTCGGTGGTCGGGGTGATGCTGCCGGGTTCATACCCGTGCATTCGTTGCACTTGTTCGGACCATTCCCAGTGCTGGTCGGTGAAGTAGAACCGAAACCAGCCCGCCGGTTGCGCAGCGCCGCCGGCCAAGGCTTGTTCGACGTTGGCCGTTTGGCCGTCGAGTTCCCATTTCATCGTGTATCCGACCTCCCTGGTACCGGGCGGGACGTTCGCACCGGTGGCCTAGGGCCGGCGGCGGGCGGCGGTTGGAGGAGTCGGCACGCGTGCGTGCCGGAGGGACCGCCGCCCGGCCCGCCGGTCTTTCAGGCGTTGATGACCTCGCGCTGGGCGGCAGCTTCTCCGACGGCCCGGGGTGTGTCGCCGCGGCCGACGGTGATCTTGCGCGGCTTGGCCCGCTCGGCCACCGGAATGTGCAGGCTCAGAACGCCTTCGGCATAGGAGGCCTCGATCTTCTCGGTATCGAGGTTGTCGCCGAGGACCAGCTGGCGGCTGAACACGCCGCGCGGCCGTTCGGTCGCCAGCATCTCGCGGTTGGGATCGACGGCCGGTCGTTCGGCGCGCACGGTCACCACATTGCGCTCGATGTCGATGTCCAGTGAGTTGGCATCGATGCCGGGCAGATCGAATTCGACGACGAAGTTCTCGCCTTCGCGCCAGGCGTCCATCGGCATCACCGCCGGCCGGGCGGCGGTACCGAGGACCTGGTGGGCGAATCGGTCGAGCTCACGGAAGGGATCCGAACGCATCAGCATGGTGGTCACCTCTCACTCCAATCTAAGCGGTGGGTCGGCAATTTCCTATGTCTAATGACATAGGTTTTGTATAACACCGTCGACAGACGGATGCAAGTGTGCTAAACAGATTTTCTGAGCGGTGAGCTAACGACCTTGAGCGGTGAGCTAAAGGAGATGCGCGATGGCCGAGTACCGCGGCGACGCGGGTGCACCCTCGTCCGACCATGGCGTGTACGGCATCTCGGTGGCCGCCGAACTGTCCGGGATCGCGGTGCAATCGCTGCGGCTCTACGAACGGTACGGCTTGATCACGCCGGCCCGCAGCCGGGGCGGAACCCGCCGATACAGCGCCGACGACCTGATGCGGCTGCGGCGCATCAGCGAGCTGGTCGATTCGGGGGTCAACCTGGCCGGGGTCGCACGCATCCTCGATCTGGAAGACCACAACGCCACGCTGTCGGCGGCCAACACCGACCTGCGGTCCACCAACCGCACTCTGCGAGAAGCCGCGAAGGAGGCGAAACCGGTCGAGCCGGGCACACTGTAGAGCCCTCGCGGATTGCACCGGCCGGCGCCGGGTACTCGTCCCGCTATGCCTTTGAGGAGAAGCGATGGGTGAGTTGACGGAAGCCGGTGCTCAGGTCGCCGGTAGCGCGCGACAGGAGGCCGACGCCTACCGAGGCGACAACGTCCGGCCGCTGGGCGGCTACCTGGTGGTGATGGTCGTCTACGGCGCCGTTGTGGCCGTCGCGACCCTGGCCGCGCTGGTCAGCGGGCGCACGCTACCGACGCGGTGGCGGGTCCAAGACCTGCTCATCCTCACCCTGGGCACCCACAAACTGTCCCGAACGTTAACCAAGGACGCGGTGACCAGCCCGCTGCGGGCGCCCTTCACGCAGTACGCGGGCACGGGCGGACCGGCGGAAGTCCAGGAAGAGGTCCGGGAGCAAAGCCAGCTCCGGCACAGCCTCGGCGAGCTGCTGACCTGCCCGTTCTGCCTGGACATGTGGGTCGCCACCGGGTTCGCCATAGGCCTGGTGTTCGCGCCCCGGTCCACCCGGCTCATCGCCGGCGTATTCAGCGCGCTGGCCGGCGCGGACTTCCTGCAGCTCGCCTACGCGATGGCACAACAGTCGGCCGAGGGCTGAGGCACGCGTTAACGCTGCGGGTCAACCCGTCTTCGGCATCGGTATGCCCTCGCTCGCCGTGAATTGCGCGTCGTTCTCGGAGGACAACCCGATGGAGACGACGGAGCGGGTGAACAGGGCGTCCGTCAGGTACGCCAGCGACACGGCCCACCGGTTGACACCGCGTGGAATCGCGTAAAGGTGGTAGGACCTGGTCACCGCTTTGGCGAGCAGGCCGGACAAATGGATGTTGAGGGGATTCGCCACCGCGTAACGCGGTCCGAGGTCGACCACCAGGCCGAGGTTGCGGTGCTTGTATTCCTTGCTGCTGCCGTACCCGAGGCTCGCGGCCACGTTGCGGGCCAGCGCTTTGCCCTGCCGGGTCGCGTGTTGGGCGGTCGGCGGCGTGACCTTTCCAGGTTGGGTCAGATCGGGCACCGCGGCCGCGTCACCGGCCGCGAACACCTCGGGGTGATCCGGCACCTGCAGATCGGGCTGCACTTTGAGCCGGCCCTTTTCGGTCGGCAGGCCCAGGTCCTGGATCAACGGTGCCCCAGTCACCCCCGTCACCCAGGCGATCGTGTGCGTATCGATGCGCGAATCATCGCTGAGCACAACGTGATCGGCGTGCGCCTCCTTGAGGGTGATGCCGAGCCGGACGTCGATACCACGCTTGCGCAACACCTTGAGCGCGGCGTCGCCCAGCTTCTTTCCCACCTCGGGCATCACCTGGTCGGCCAGGTCCAGCAGCAGAAACCGTACCTGGGCGGTGTTGAACCCCATTTGTTTGGCCGCCGCGTCGGCCAGCGCCCGCAGCTGCGCCACCAGCTCGGTGCCCGAATACGAAGCGCCGACCACCACGACGGTGCGCCGGGCCGCGGCCACCCGGGGATCGTCCTCGATGTTGGCCAGTTCCAGTTGTTCGACGAAATGGTCACGCAGGTAAAGGGCCTCGGCCGTGGTCTTCAATCCGCGCGCGTATCTGGCAAGCCCCGGGACATCGAACAACCGGGTCACCGAGCCCGGCGTCAACACCAGCCGATCCCAGGACATGGAATGGCTGCGCTCTTCGGGATCGCAATAGGTGACAGTGCGCTGGGTGAAGTCGACGCCGTCCACGCGGCCACGCACGGCGCGCACGCCCTTGAGCGAATTGGCCAGGGGGACAGCGACGAAGCGGGCATCGACGACCCCGCCGGCCACGTCGGGCAGCAGCGGTGTGTACAGCATGTAGTCGACCGGGGAGATTATCGTGATGTCGACAGGTGCACGGCGTCGGCGCAGGATACGGGCGAGCCGACGGGCGCAGGTGAATCCGGTGAAGCCACTTCCCACGATCACAATGGAGGTCACCGATCCGAGTGTAGGCGGCTTCGCCGAACGGGTCCCGGCCCCCCATACCCTCGTCGTGGTGGCCTCCGCCGCGAAAACCGTTGGCCAGGAGAGGTTTATCGCGGGTTCCGGCAAAAGGCACTGACCAACCTCGTCTACGGTTGAAGGCCGGACCCGGCGCATCGCTCGATGCGTTCGTTATCCGGCCTTGCGCTTCGCTGTATGGCTCATAGACTCGATGTTTGGCGTCCGCATTCGCGAACGTGCCGGTGTCGCCGTGATGGCAGGGGGTGGGGGCAGGGGCTCCGCGACTAGGACTGCATCGAGGGGTGATGGTTATGCGAGACGGCAGTGCCACCATCGTCAATCAGCTCGTCGAGCTGGTGAACAACGTGGGGCGCGATCAGTGCGATACGGCGGCCGGGTTGCACGAACTCATCGAAAACGGTGTACACCACGTCACCGGCGCCCAGTATGCGGGAATCACGCTGGCCGAGAAGCGCAGGTCGGTCAGCAGCGTGGCCGCCACGCACCGCTACCCCATGGTGCTGGACGCGATTCAGAACAGGTTCGGCGAAGGGCCCTGCCTGACCGCGGCCTGGGAGCACCACATCATGCATATCGCCGACCTGAACGTCGACCAGCGCTGGCTCCGCTACCGGCGTTATGCGCTCGAGCAGACCCCGATTCGCTCCGCTTTGTCGTTCGAGCTGTTCATCGACGGCAGCAGCATGGCCGCGCTCCACTTCTATGCCGACACCCCGCGCGCGTTCAGCGCGGAGTCCGTCGAACTGGGCACGGTGTACGCCACACATATCGCTTTGGCCTGGTCGATGATGCGCCGTCAGGACCAATTCCGCAGCGCCCTGGCATCGCGCGACATCATCGGGCAGGCCAAGGGCGTGATCATGGAGCGCTTCAACCTCGATGCCGTCGAAGCTTTCGAGCTGCTCACTCGGCTCTCGCAACAGTCCAACACCCGGGTGGTGGACATCGCGGCCACACTCATCGACGCCGAACACCCGCTCAAAAGCCGGCGCTGAATGTGGCCTTCGCCGGGCGGTTTTGCAGGAGTCAGGGCATCGGGACCGGCGCGGGCCGGCGCTCGGCGATGAGCCGCTCGCCGAGGTCGTAGTCGTCATCGGCGTTGTAGGTCAGGACGCCGACGACGACATTGCCCGCGTCGTACCAGACCGTGAAGCCGTCGCCGTGATCGAGCAGCCGGCTGCGTTCGTACCCGTCACCCCAGGCATGGTACTTCAACGTGGCGTCGCCGACGGTGGTCCAAAAGCCCGGCACCCCATCCCATTTCGCCTGCCGGCCCGCCGCGGACGTGCCGGCGATCGACCCCTGGTCGGCCGCGTCCTGCCAGTGCTCGGTGGCCACATGGCGACCGGCGACTTCGTGATAGGCCAGCGCGACGTCGCCGGCGGCGTAGACGCCGGGAGCCGAGGTGGCCATATCGGACCCCACCACGACGCGGGACTGGTCCACCCGCAGGCCCGCCTCAGCGGCGATCCGGCTCTGCGGCGCCACACCGGTTGCCGCGAGCACCAGGTCGCAGTCGATGGTGACACCGTTGTCCAGGCGCACACCCGCTTCGGTGATTTCCTCGACCGTCACCCCGCCGACGTGGCGGACGCCGGCCTCGCTGACCAGATCGCGCAACCGCGCGGCGGCCTCGCGGCCCAGCCGCTTCTCCTGTGGAAGTTGCGCCGGCGCAACCACAGTCACCGGAATCCCACGCAGCGCCAACGACGCGGCGGCCTCGCAGCCGATGAATCCGGAGCCGATCACCACCGCCGAGGAGGCGTTTGCGGCGGCGGCGCGCAGCGTGCCGGCATCGGCCAACGAGCGCAACAACAGCGCGCGTTCCCCGCCGGGAAACGGAGGTGTTACGGGCGCCGCGCCGCACGCCAGGATCAATGTGTCGTAGCCGTAACTCTCATCGCCGATATACACGGCGCGCTCGGCGAGATCCAGCCGCTGGACCGGCGCCCCGCCGATGAGCTCGATCGCCCGGTCGCCGAACCAGCGCGGCGGGTGCAGGTCGACGTCGTCCGTCTCGCCGCGCAGGTATTCTTTGCTCAGCGGTGGCCGGGCGTAGGGCGGGTCGATGTCGGCGGTGAAAATCCGCACCGGAGTGTCGGCGTCGTGTTCACGGAACGACTCTGCCGCGGCAATCCCGGTCGGCCCGCTGCCCACGATCACGACTCCCGACTGATTCATCACGGGGTGATACCCGCGCCGCGGGGCTTGAATCGGGCCTCGATCGGTAGTGGTGACTGCGCCGTTTCGACGAACGCGAGGCGGGTATGAGCCCCTCACATGAAGGCTGTTACTTGGCATGGCAAACGCGATGTACGGGTGGAATCGGTGCCCGATCCGAAAATCGAGCAACCCACCGATGCCATCATCGAAGTCACCTCGACCAACATCTGCGGGTCCGATCTGCACCTGTACGAAATTCTCGGGGCGTTCATGAAACCCGGGGACATCCTCGGTCACGAACCCATGGGCATCGTGCGGGAGGTCGGCACGGAAACGGGCGATCTTCGGGTTGGGGACCGGGTGGTCATCCCGTTCCAAATCTCTTGTGGCAGTTGTCACATGTGCAAACATCAGCTCTACACCCAATGCGAAACCACCCAGGTAAGGGACCAGGGGATGGGCGCCGCGCTGTTCGGCTATTCGGAGCTCTACGGCGAGGTTCCCGGCGGGCAGGCTCAGCTGCTCCGCGTCCCGCAGGCCCAGTTCACACACATTAAAGTCCCTGTGGGACCGCCGGATTCGCGGTTCGTCTACTTGTCGGACGTGCTGCCCACCGCGTGGCAGGCGGTCGACTACGCCAACATCCCGGACGGGGGCTCGGTCACCGTGCTTGGCTTGGGTCCGATCGGGGACATGGCCGCGCGCATCGCCGACCACCTGGGCTACCGCGTCATCGCCGTCGACCTGGTGCCCGAACGGCTGGGCCGCGCCGCGAAACGCGGTATCCACACCATCGATTTGGGGCGGCTGGACTCCTCGCTCGGTGACGCGATCCGTGACCTGACCGACGGGCGGGGCACCGACTCGGTCATCGAGGCCGTCGGCATGGAGGCGCACGGCTCGCCGGCCGCCAAACTGGCGCAACAGGTCGCCGGATTGTTGCCCGACGCGCTCGGCAAGCGGGTGATGCAAACCGCCGGCGTAGACCGGCTGTCCGCCCTGTACTCCGCCATCGACATCGTGCGGCGCGGCGGAACGATCTCGCTGATCGGCGTTTACGGCGGGATGGCCGACCCACTGCCGATGCTCACCCTGTTCGACAAGCAGGTGACCCTGCGGATGGGGCAGGCCAACGTCAAGCGCTGGGTCGACGACATCATGCCGCTGCTGACCGACGACGACCCGCTAGGTGTCGACAACTTCGCCACTCACGTGCTGCCCCTTGACCAGGCCCCACACGCCTACGAGATCTTCCAGAAGAAGCAGGATGGTGCGGTGAAGGTCATACTCAAGCCGTGATCGTTTCTGCCACAAGGCTTTCCGTCTAGCGCCGTCGGCCCGGGCGCCCGAGCCCAGTTTGACGGGTGTGTAGGCAGGGTATTGAATGCGCCATGACCTCCGCAGATGCTCCCGCCCCCACGCCCACCGGAGAGGTGTGGCCGGGTAGGGCCTACCCGCTGGGTGCCACGTACGACGGTGCGGGCACCAATTTCGCCTTATTCAGTGAGGTGGCCGAGCGGGTGGAGCTGTGCCTGTTCGACGCCGAGGGAACCGAGAGTCGCGTCACCCTGCCGGAGGTGGACGGCTTCATCTGGCACGCGTACATCCCCAACATCGAACCCGGCCAGCGCTACGGCTACCGCGTGCACGGCCCGTACGACCCGGCGGCGGGGCTGCGCTGCAACCCGAACAAGCTGCTGGTGGACCCGTATTCCAAAGCCATCGACGGCTCCTTCGAGTGGAACCAGTCGCTGTTCAGCTACAACTTCGGCGACCCCGACAGCCGCAACGACGACGACTCGGCCGAGAGCATGCCCAAGTCGGTGGTGATCAACCCCTACTTCGACTGGGGCAACGACCGGCCGCCGGACCACCACTATGCCGACACGGTGATCTACGAGGCGCACGTCAAGGGCCTGACCCAAACCCACCCCGACATCCCCGAGCAACTGCGCGGCACCTACGCCGGGGTGGCGCATCCGGTCATCATCGAACACCTGAAGAGCCTGGGCGTGACGGCCATCGAATTGATGCCGGTGCACCACTTCGCCAACGATTCCACGCTCATCGACAAGGGACTGTCCAACTACTGGGGTTACAACACCATCGGGTTCTTCGCGCCCGACTTCAAGTACTCCAGCGCGACCACGCCGGGCGGGCAGGTCCAGGAGTTCAAGGCCATGGTGCGCTCGCTGCACGAGGCCGGCATCGAAGTCATCCTGGACGTGGTCTACAACCACACGGCGGAGGGCAACCACCTGGGCCCGACCCTGTCGATGCGCGGCATCGACAACGGCGCGTACTACCGGCTGGTCGAGGACGACAAGCAGTACTACATGGACTACACGGGAACGGGTAACAGTCTCAACGTCGGGCATCCGCACGCGCTGCAGCTGATCATGGACTCGCTGCGCTATTGGGTGACCGAAATGCATGTCGACGGCTTCCGCTTCGACCTGGCCTCGACGCTGGCCCGTGAGTTCTACGACGTCGACCGCCTGGCAACGTTTTTCGAACTCGTGCAACAAGATCCGACGGTCAGCCAGGTCAAGCTGATCGCCGAGCCGTGGGACGTCGGGCCGGGCGGCTACCAGGTGGGCAATTTCCCGCCGCAGTGGACCGAGTGGAACGGCAAGTACCGCGACACCGTCCGCGATTTCTGGCGGGGCGAGCCCGCCACCCTCGACGAGTTCGCCTATCGGCTCTCCGGATCGGCGGATCTCTACGAGCACACCGCGCGCCGGCCGGTGGCGTCGATCAACTTCGTCATCGCCCACGACGGGTTCACGCTGCGCGATCTGGTGTCCTACAACGAGAAGCACAACGAGGCCAACGGCGAGGACAACAACGACGGCGAAAGCCACAACCGGTCCTGGAACTGCGGGGTGGAGGGGCCGACCGACGACGAGCAGGTCAACAACCTGCGCGCCCGCCAGCAGCGCAACTTCCTGACCACGTTGCTGCTGTCCCAGGGCGTGCCGATGATCTGCCACGGCGACGAGCTCGGGCGCACCCAGCACGGCAACAACAACGGCTACTGCCAGGACAACGAGCTCACCTGGATCGACTGGAACAGTGCCGATTCCGGACTGTTGGAATTCACCCGGACGGTCTCGGGGTTGCGGGCCGAGCATCCGGTGTTCCGCCGCCGCCGGTTCTTCTCCGGAAAGCCGGTGGGCCGTCGCGGGCAGGATGGCCTGCCCGACATCTCCTGGTTCACCCCCGAGGGCGCCGAGATGACCGACGAGGACTGGGGTGCCAGCTTCGCTAAGTCCGTCGCGGTATTTCTCAACGGCCACGGCATTCCCGACCGCGATGCGCGCGGCCAGCGGGTGCTCGACGACTCGTTCCTGTTGTGCTTCAATGCCCACTACGAGCCGATCGAGTTCACCCTTCCCCCAAAGGAATTCGGCGCATCCTGGCAGGTCGTGGTGTACACCGGGCCCGAGGAGACGACGCCCGCCGACGAGGTGCCCGGCGGAGGCAGGCTCAATGTGGAGGCACACACCGCCGTGGTGCTGCGAGGCCTTCCCTCGGACTAGCCGTTCCCACGGTTAAACCCATACGCCGCATGCCGCGGCTGCGATCCCCCGTTTCTGCGGATCGAGCGGATTGTTCGCGCCGAATAGGCGACATCGGCTAATTTTTTGCGCACAATGTTGATGCCGCCGATACCCCGACTGCCGGCAACGAAGGAACAGCCGATGGACAGGCCCGGCCCAAAGCCGCGTCCGGAACTGGCGCTGAACCGGTCGGCCCGGACCGCCGCGCTGGCGGTGCTGATCGTCGCGGCGGTGACCTGGATGGGTTGGGCGACCGGGGTCGACGGACTGACGCGGATCTACCCGAGCTGGCCGCCGATGACGCCGTGGACCGCGTTATGGCTGGCGGCGCTCAGCGCGGCGATTCTGGCGCAATCCGGCCACCCGTCGCGCGGCCGCGTCTGGGTCGGGCGTGCTTTGGCGGTCCTGGTCGGGGTCCTGGCAGTCGTAATCCTGCTGGAGTACACGTCCGTCGGGTCGCTCGGCGTGGACCAGGTGTTGTTCGGGGACGTGGTGCGCGGGCGGCAAACGTCTTGGCCGGGCCGTCCCAGTCCACAGACGGCGGCGCCGGTCCTGCTGCTGGCGGCCGCCGTTGCGCTGATCCGGGTGGACCGCGGGACACGGCTGGTGTGGCCCGTGTGCCTGGGGGGCAGTGGTGCCATCCCGTTCGTGACGGTCGGCGCCTACTTGTTCGACGCGCTGGCGCTGGTGGGGGTTTCGCCCTCGACCGGCCAGGCGCTCTCGACGGCCTCGGCTCTGCTGTTGCTCATCGCAGCGACGTCGCTTGCGCGTCCCGATCGCTTTCCGCTCGCGTGGCTGTTCGCCCGACCCGACCGGCGGTCACTGGTCCGGCTGGCCGGCATCCTCGCCGGCTTCCCGATTGTCGTGGCCCTGGCGAGGCCGATCTTCCTGGAGCTCGGCCTGGGTGATCATGCCGAGTGGACCTTCTCGATACTGTTGGGCACCACCGTCGTCGGCGTGGTCACCTTCTACTTCAGCCAGCGCGAACAGAAACTGCTGATCGCAAAGGAACTGGCCAGTAAGGAGCGCGCCGAGGCCGAGGCGCGCTACCGCATTCTCGCCGACAACGCGGTGGACATCATCGTGCACTTTCGCAGGGGTGAGATCGCGTGGGTCTCGCCGTCGGTGCAGGCCGCCTTGGGCGGTCCGCCGCAGCTCTGGACCGGCTCGGCGTTCGCCGATCGCATCCATCCGGAAGACCGCGACGAACTCGTGGCCGCGGTGCGCAGGATCGCCGACGGTGAACGGGTTCTGCAACGGTTCCGCGTGTGTTCCGTCGACGGCGATTACCACTGGGTGGACGGTCACGGAAAGCCCTACACCGACGCACAGGGCAACACCGACGGGCTGATCGCGGCCCTGCGCGTCGTCGACGACCAGGTGGAGGCCGAGCAGCGACTGGAACGGTTGGCGCGGTTCGACACCCTTACCGGCCTGGTCAACCGGGCCGAGGCCCTGAGCCGACTCGAGTCCGCACTGCTGCAGCCGCAACCCGCCGGAACTCACGTCGGCGTCTTGTTCTGCGACGTCGACCACTTCAAGGCGATCAACGACACGTGGGGGCACGGCATGGGGGACTTCGTGCTGGCAACCCTGGCGGCGCGGATCCGCGCGAGCGTTCGCCGCGGCGACACGGTGGGGCGGACGGGCGGCGACGAGATCCTGGTGTTGTTGCCCGGGGTCCGCAGCACCGAAGAGCTCGCCCAGATCGCGGAGAAGATTCGCAGTCGGGTCGCCGAGCCGATCCACTTGTCCGGCAACATGATTCGCGCGACCTTAAGCATCGGTGCCACGCTTGCCCGTTCCGCCGAGTCCGTTGACGCCGTCACGGCGCGAGCCGACGAGGCCATGTACCAAGCCAAGTCGGGCGACCGGAACACCGTCGTTCCGAACTGAGCGGCCGAGTGGTCACCACGCGACGCATGCCATCCGGTAGGTTTCTCGCGACAGCGTCTTGCGTTACAAGGGAGGGCGAATATGTCAAGGACAGTGGTGGTTGGCGCCTCCAGCGGGTTGGGGCGGTGCATAGGTGTGGGTCTCGCTCAGCGCGGTGATCAGGTGGCGCTGCTCGCACGGCGTCGTGAGCGCATCGAGGCCGCGGCCAAGGACGCCGGCCCGAATGCCATCGCCATCGAATGCGATGTCACCGACCAGGCATCCTGCCGCTCGGCCATCGACCGTGCCGCCGACGCTCTCGGCGGCATCGACAACATCGTCTACACACCCGCCGTCGGGCCGCTGGTCCGCATGGTGGACACCGATGCCGACACGTGGCGGCGCATCTTCGACACCAACGTCATCGGCGCGTCACTGGTGACGGCCGCGGCGGTGCCGCACTTGACCGCGTCGGCGGGTAAGGCGGTGTACTTGTCCTCCGACGCCGGCACCTTCGGGCCGCCGTGGCCCGGCCTGGGCGCGTACGGCGTCAGCAAGGCGGCCCTGGAACGGCTCGTGGAGGCGTGGCGGGCCGAGCATTCCGACATCGGCTTCACCAACCTGATCGTCGGGGAGTGCGCGGGCGGCGAGGGCGACGGACAAACCGGCATGAACGAGGGCTGGGACATGGACCTCGCGATGAAAGCGGTGCCGCTGTGGTCGTCGCGCGGCTGCATGCCCGGCAAGTTGATGCCGGTCGAGGACCTGATCGACGTGGTGCACACGATCCTGCGGACCAACTCGTCGACGTCGATGCCGCTGGTGGTGGCCCGCGGCGCGCCGGCCAGCCCCGCCGCGTTCGCCGAGGCCAACCAGTCGTAGCCGTGCTGGTCGCTCAGCGGCGGCCGAGCTTCTCCTTGGCCAGGTCGGTCAAGAAGCGCGCCGCCGACGTCGGCCGGAAGGCCAGGGCCGCCTCGGTGAGCGCGTCACGGGATGCGGTGGGCAAGTCGATGTCTGCGGCCGCAACGTTGAACTCCAGCTGCTCCACGGAAGAGGCGCCGGGAATGGCGACCACGCCCGGATAGCTGATCAGCCAGGCCAGTGCCACCTGTGCCGGTTTGGCGTCGACGTCCTTCGCGACGTCGCGCAACAGCTGCAGCAGGGGCTCGACGCGGCGCAGGTTTTCGGTGCCGAACAGGGAGTTCACCGCGCGCACACCGCCCGGACGGTTGTCGACACCGTACTTGCCGCCCAGCAGCCCCTGCTCCAGCGGGCTGTAGGCGATCACGATGCGGTTCTCCCGCTCGGCGAACGGCACCAGATTCTTGAGCGCCTTCGGGTAGGCGAGCGAGAAGTGCACCTGGTTGCTGATCACCGGCCGGCCGAGCGCGGCGTCGGCCTTCTGCCAGCGCTGCAGCGAATAGTTCGAAACACCGGCGGCGCCGATCTTGCCGCTGTCGAGCAGGTCACGCATGCCCGGCATGATCACCGAATCGGGGAACACCGGGTTGGGCTGGTGGATCTGGTACAGCGGGATGCGGTCCAGCCCCAGCCGCTGCGCGCTGGCGTGTGCGCGTTGCTTGACCACGGCGGGGAAGGGGACGACCGGCATGATCTTGCTGGCCACCGCGACCTCGGCGCGCTCGTCGCCGAGCGCCTCACCCAGGATCCGCTCGCTTTTGCCCAGGCCGTACACCTCGGCCGTGTCGAACAGCGTCACCCCCAGGGCACGGGCACGGCGCACGATGTCGCCCGCGGCGCCGGCCGCGTAGCTATCGCCGTAACCCCACTCGCGTGAACCAAACTGCCAGGTGCCCAAGCCGATCCGGCTGACCCGGCCGACCCCGTCGACGTCGACAAATTTCATGCGCTCAGCCTAGTGGCGATCGCAAGCGCGGCGGAGCCGGGCGCAGCGGGTCGCCACGCGTGGGTCTAGTGGCGATCGCAAGCGCGGCGGAGCCGGGCGCAGCGGGTCGCCACGCGTGGGTCTGGTGGCGATCGCAAGCGCGGCGGAGCTGGGCGCAGCGGGTCGCCACGCGTGGGTCTGGTGGCGATCGCAAGCGCGGCGGAGCTGGGCGCAGCGGGTCGCCACGCGTGGGTCTGGTGGCGATCGCAAGCGCGGGGGAGCCGGGCGCCGATCCGCGTGGGCTGCTCAGCCGGGGATCTTGCCCAGGATGTAGTTGGCGATGCTGACCGCGGCCGCGCGGGGCGGCGCACTGTCCGTGGTGCCGCTGGCGGACACGTTCAAATCGATGACGACGTTCGCCTTGGTCGCGATCGCCCGCGCCGAGCGCACCTGGATGCCCTTGGGCGTCAGGTCCAGGGTGGTGATGCCGTTGCCGGCGTCGGCGGGCGCGCTCACCGACATCGGGATCGGCTGCCCGCCGGGAGCGGTCACGGTGACGGTGGAGCCGCCGCACTGGTGCCACCCCGCGAGCAGGGTGGCCAGCTGCGACTGGGCCGCGGCCGGATCGCGGAACGCCGCGACGCCCTGGATGACCTGCATCGACTTCATCATGCTGCGCGTGTCGGTGAACTCGCCGGCGTGATACCCGGCCAGCGCCCCGGGAGCGTAGGCGTCCGGGCTGCCGGCGGCGATGCTTCCCCAGCATTCGGGGCGGTCGATGCTGCCGTCATCCGCGGAGCGACCGGGGCTGTTCCAGGTCGGCCCGACATCGAGGTTGGCATCCGCGGTGATGTTCCGCAAGGCATCGAGGCCGGGCAGCAGCGTGGCGACGGTCTCCGGCGGGACCGTGGGCGGCGGGGGCCCGGCGGCCGTGCTGCCGCCGGGTGACGCCCGATGCGAACCGGCGGAACCGGCCAGCGTGGCCCATCCGGTCAGGGCGACGATCGCCAGCGCAATGAAGATGTACGACAGCGTCACACCCACCAGCGCACGGTCCCGGCCGAGTTCGCCGGTGCGACGGATCTGCGCCAGCCCGAGGTGTCCCAGAACCACACCCACGGGCGCGAACAGGAACGCGAAGATGAGCGACAGCGTCGCCAGGGTGTTGATCGGCGGACGGTAGGGCGCGGGTGCGGGCGGTGGCGGGAACGACGGTGGCGGTGTGACGGGCGGCTCGACCTCGGCCGGCGGGAGGCGGCCGAGCGGGTCATAGCTCAGCGGGTTTTGCCAATACGGGTCCTGCGGGTTGGTCACCCCGGTGCCTCCTTAGCGGCCGAGCCTGCCCGAAATGTAGCCGACAGGGGCTCGGGCCCAAACCATGGCCGTCACAGGCGGGGCTTGGCGATGCTGACCGCGTAGGGCGCCTGCGCGAACGTCAGGTAGACCCGGTGCGGCCCGACGGCCATGCCCGAGAGGTGGGCCGCCTGCGCGGCGGGAGGCAGCCCCGAGCGGTAGTCGATGGTGCGGAGCACGGGGATTCGCCCGTCCGGAAATCCGGTGAAGCTCGCTGTTTCGAGCGTCACCAGTTCGCGGTCGGTCGCGGCGTAGATCCGGGTGTCGTCGGTGCCGAGTTCACGGATCGGCGACGGTAGTCGCGCGCTGGCCAGCTGCTCCAATCCCCGTCCGCCGCGGCGCGAGTCGACGGCCCGCAGTGTGTTGTCGTCGGGGCCGGCGACGTAGCTGCGCGTGACCGCGGTACCGTCGCCCGCCGAGACCGCAACGGCGAAGTTTAGTGAGCCGCGTTGTGCCGGGGGCGACGACGTGCCCTGAAAGTGGCGGATGCCGGACGGTCCGTACAGGTGGTAGTCGAGCTCGCGCCCGCGGTTCGCTCCGTCGATGCTGTCCGCGCTCGTTCCGGAGATCGCGGTGGGCAGCCTGCGGTAGCCGTATTCGTCCACCGGTGTCACCGCCGTCCCATCCGACGACAGCGCAAGCAGCATCCGCAATCCCGCGTCTTCGGAGAGGTACGCCGGGGCGGGTCCGGCGTCGAATTCGCTGATCTGACGCAGACTTTCCAGGTCGACCGCGGCCACCGTGCCGCGCTCGGGCTGCGGCACGAACACCACCCGCTCGTCTTTCCGGCTGATCTGCAGATTGCGCCCGGACGCCATGGGCGCGGAGAAGCGCGTCCTGGCATCGCCACCGCGATCGCCGGCGGTGACCTCGGCCAGCCGGTGATCGTCGGTGAGCGCGACCAGGGCGTGCATGCGGTACGACCACACCGGCTCGTGCAACGCCGCACCGGCCCGCCAGACCTCGACGTCGGGCGCGCTTTCCAGCGACGCTCCGGGCTGCGAACAGGCTGTCGTCATAGCCGCCGCGACCGCGCCGACGACTCCGCAGCGCAACAGCGCCCGGACGCGCCGGCCCGCCCGGGAACCCAATCCGCCGCCCATGTACCGCCTGCTCCTCTCGTCGTTTGTCCAGGACATACCCCACACGGACACGGCCACACCCCGTTTGGCGGCCGGATCCGTCGGGTAGCCGGTTTCACCGGGCGCGCACAGCCCCGCGCGTCGAACCAAAGCAGATGGGAGGGACACTGTGGCACCGACCGTCATCAAGTCGCCCACCGACGTGGTCGACTTCCTCGTCAGTCAACATCAGCAGATCAAGGCGATGTTCGCCGAAACCCTGGCGGCGTCCGGAAAGGCACGCGAGAAGGCGTTCGTCGAGCTTCGGCGACTGCTCGCCGTGCACGAAACCGCGGAGGAAGAGATCGTCCACCCCCGCGCCAAGCGCAAGATCTCCGACGGCACCGCTGTGGTGGACAAGCGGCTGCACGAAGAGCACGAGGCCAAGACCGTCCTGCGGAAGCTGGAAAAGCTCGACGTCGACAGCGAGGAGTTCACTCGCGAACTGACGAAGTTGCGCGACGCGGTCATAGAACACGCCCAGCATGAGGAACAAGACGAATTCGCAAAGCTGGGCCAGGAATTGAGCGGCAACGAGCTGGAGCGGATGGGCCGCGCCGCCAAGCTCGCCGAAGCGATCGCTCCCACCCGCCCACACGCCGGAGTGGAATCGCAGGTGGCCAACCTGGCCGCCGGACCGTTCGCCACGATGCTCGACCGGGCCCGCGACGTCATCATCGGCAAGGGCTGACTCAGCCGCACACGGCGTGGTACCCCCGTTCGGTGGGGGAGCGGGGCACCACGCCCTCCGCCGCCACAGTTGTTCATGGCCGCAGCATCGAACGCACCCGGAGCCGCCCGCTACCTGCCCGCGGAGTGGGACCTCGACGCGCTGCGCGAGGCGGCCCAAACTTGCCACGGCTGTTCACTTTTCGAGGATGCGACCCAAACGGTCTTCGGCAGCGGGCATCCTGGCGCGCCGCTGATGCTGGTGGGCGAGCAGCCCGGTGACCAGGAGGACCGCGCCGGCGAGCCGTTCGTCGGGCCGGCGGGGCGACTGCTGGCCCGCGCCCTGCAGGACGCCGGCATCGATCCGGACGTCGTCTATGAGACCAACGCGGTCAAGCACTTCAAATTCACCCGCAAAGGCGGCAAGCGACGCATCCACCAGAAGCCGAGCCGCACGGAGGTCGTCGCGTGCCGGCCCTGGCTGATCGCCGAGATCGAGGCGGTGCGTCCGGAGGTCGTCGTCTGCCTGGGCGCCACCGCCGCACAATCGTTGCTGGGAGCCGATTTTCGGGTGTCCACGCAACGCGGCCTGCAACTGCGGCTGCCCTCATCCGTCGACGTGCACCTCACACCCGAGCCGACGCTGGTGGCGACGGTTCACCCGTCGTCGGTGTTGCGCGACCGTAGCGACCAACACGACGAGGTCTACAAGGTGTTCGTCGACGACCTGCGCAGCGCGGGCGCCGGACTCGGCAAGCGCAAGAAGAGTTGACCCGGCCGCGGGTCAACTCTTCTTGTGCGGCAAGAACTCCTGCGCCTTGGTCTTCAGGCCGACCTTGACGAAGCCCACGCGATCCTCGTCGCCGGAGAGCACCGCCGTCGTCGCCGACTTGAACTGCTCCCAGGTGGCGTGCGGCGGGATGGGCGGCATGTCGGGGTCGGTGTAGACGTCCAGCACGGTGGGGCGATCCGCCGACAGCGCTTGGCGCCAGGCATCCGACAACTCCTCGGGATCCTTGATGGCCATCGCGTTCAGGCCCAGGCTGGCCGCGAATGCGGCGAAGTCGATGTCGGGAAGGTTCTGGGACTCCGCGAATTTCGGCGCACCGGCCATGGCACGCATCTCCCAGGTGACCTGATTCAGGTCGTTGTTGTGCAGTATCGCGATGATCAGTCGCGGATCCTTCCACTCCTGCCAGTACCGCTTGACCGTGATGAGCTCGGCCATGCCGTTCATCTGCATGGCGCCGTCACCGCTGAACACGATGACGGGTCGGTCCGGCTGGCCAAACTTCGCACCGATGCCGTACGGAACGCCGGGACCCATCGTCGCCAAATTGCCCGACAGCGATCCCCGCATGTTGCCGCGGAACTTCAGTTGGCGCGCATACCAGTTGGCCGACGACCCGGAATCTGCTGCGACGATGGCGTTGTCGGGCAACTGCGGGGACAGCTCGGAGAACAACCGCAACGGGTTGACGGGGTCGGCGCTGACCATCGCCTCCTTCTCCATGGTCTCCCACCAGCGGGCCACGGTCTTCTCGATGCCCTCGCGCCAGGAGCGGTCCTCCTTGCGGCGCAGGTGTGGGATCAGCGCTCGCAGTGCGGTTTTCGCGTCGGCGACCAGGTTGACCTCGTACGGGTAGCGCATGCCGATCATCCGGCCGTCGACGTCGATCTGCACCGCGCGGGCCTGATCGAATTCCGGCAGGAACTGCGTGTACGGGAAGCTGGAGCCGACCGTGAGCAGCGTGTCGCAGTCGCGCATCATCTCGTAGCTCGGCCGGGTGCCCAGCAACCCGATCGAACCTGTGACCCAAGGCAATTCGTCCGACAGCACGTCCTTGCCCAACAGCGCCTTGGCCGCGCCGGCGCCCAGCAGGTCCGCGACTTCGGCCACTTCCTCGTGGGCGCCGCGCGCGCCGGAGCCCACCAGGATTGCGACCTTCTTGCCGGCGTTGAGCACATCGGCCGCCCGGGCGATGGCGGTGTCGTCGGGGGCGATCTCCGGGTACTCGATGCCGAGGCTGGAGGGCACCATCTTGAACGCGTGCTCGGGCGGCGAGTACGGCAGCTCCTGCACGTCACTGGGGATGATCAACGCGGTCGGGGCCCGCTGCGTCATCGCTATCCGGATCGCGCGGTCCAGCACGTTGGGCAATTGTTCGGGGACGGTGACCATTTGGACGTAGTCACTGGCGACGTCCTTGAACAGGGTCAGCAGGTCGACCTCCTGCTGGTAGTTGCCGCCCATCGCGCTGCGGTTGGTCTGACCCACGATGGCCACGACCGGAACATGGTCGAGCTTGGCGTCGTAGAGGCCGTTGAGCAGGTGAATCGCGCCGGGGCCGGATGTGGCGGCGCAGACGCCGACCCGACCGGTGAATTTCGCGTAGCCCACCGCTTCGAAGGCGCTCATCTCCTCGTGGCGCGACTGGATGAACTTGGGCTTGTTGTCCGCGCGACCCCACGCCGCCAGCAGCCCGTTGATGCCGTCGCCGGGGTACCCGAATACATGTTCAACGCCCCACGCCCGCAAGCGCTCCAGCAAATAGTCGGAAACCTCTTTTTTGGACATCCTTTGCCTCCTCGGCAGACGGTTCTGACGGATGGGCGTGTGTGGCTATTTTTTGAACCACCTGCATGAGCGTCGCCGACTCGCGGGCCGACCGATCGCGGTCGCCGCTGACGCGCGTGACCAATGCAGGCTGCCGCCGCGCGGGCGGCATGGCACTTCCCACACGGGCGGGACTACCCGCAATCGCCGATGTTATTCGCGCAAACGTGGCGGATCAGGCGACTCTCAGGCAGTTATCAGCGTCGGTCACGCGGCCTTGGGCGGGGCGGATGCACCGGCGGCGCCGCATCCCTTGGCTACTCGCCGGATCAGCATGCGGGTCGCCTTGTCCAGGATCTCCTGGGCCGCATCGGGTTTACGTGCGCGTTCGGCGCGTCGCGCCGCGGCGGCGATGGTCAGTCCCTGCTCGTAGCCGGTGACGACGCGGGGGTCCACGTAGGAACCGCGTGCCACCGCCGGGGTGTTGCCCAGCTCCTCGGCCACCTCTTTCATCACCGCAGATTCCACGCGCTTGGCGACCCGGTGCGAGGTTGCGGGGTCGGCGTCGGCGAATGCCGCGGCCGCCAGCACCGTCCCATGCCACGTCCGCAGGTCCTTGACGGTGTAGTCGGCGCCCACCAGTTCCTTGAATCGCTCGTTGAGGTCGCTGGCACGCACGTCGAGCCACCCGGATGCCGTGCGGCACATCAACAGTCGCTCGGTGCGGTTGGGCCGGCGCATCAGCGCACGCACCGCCCGGACCACTTCGGGATCCTCGATCTCCACGGTGCGCCGGACCCCGCTCTTGGCCGGAAAATCGAACTCGACCGCGTCGCGCCGGACCACCACATGCTCACACAACAGGGTGGACAGGCCATAGGACTCGTGTTCCTCGGCGTACTGCTCGCCGCCGGCGCGGAAGTAGCCCCGATCGAGCAGCCGCAGTGCCAGCGCCAACACCCGCTTGCGGGTCAAGCCCTGCCGCGTCAGATCTTTGGCGATCTCGGCACGCCACGCCGGCAGCCGCGTGGACAGTTCCAGCACGCGGTCGAACTTCTCCTCGGCGCGCTCCTGCTGCCATGCGCAGTGATACAGATACTGCCGGCGGCCGGCGGCGTCGACACCAACCGCCTGAATGTGGCCGTTGCTGTGCGGCGAAATCCACACCTGCTTCCAGGCCGGGGGAATGACCAGATCTTTGATGCGCTGCAGGGCTTGCGGGTCCGAGAGGGTTTTGCCATCCGGCCGGTAATAGGCGAAGCCTTTACCGCGACGCTTGCGCGCGATTCCCGGCTCACTCAGCACGCTGCGGCGAAGTCGCATTTCTCGCCCTCCAGTTCGAGGTAGCTGACTGCACAATTACCCACCGGAGAAGTTGTTCACACGGGACAGCGATCGCCCGACGTGGAAACGACCCGCCACAACGCTGTGGCGGGTCGTCTCGCACTCCGGTCAGCCGGCCATGAACTCCTGGTAGGCCGACTCCAGGTAGGGCGGCAGCGCCGAAACATTGCACTGCCGTTCGGTGTCGCCGATCGGCGCCAGGATGCCGCGCAGGTCGTTGTACTCCTGCGGATGGCCGGTGAAGTAGCCGCGCAGGCTTGATTCGGCCTCCGGCCGCGGCTGGCCGTAGGCGGCCGTCACCACCTGGTTGGCGCCCGGGTGCGCCGCGAGATACTGCTGGGCGGAGCCCTCGACGGAGGAAACCGTGTTGTTCACACCGCTGGGGCTGCAGTCGGGTGCTGCGGCGGCCGATGGCGCAGCGACGACGCCCATGGCCATTCCCCCGAGCAGACAGCCGGCACTGATCCCGGCCACTTTCCGGCGCGCCACAATACTGCTGATTTTCATGATCTTTGTTGTCCTTCGAAACAAAAGTGATTTTCTCTCAGAGGCTCCCGATCCTCGAAATCCAAAGTAGCGGAGGCGATCATCGGCAGTGTTCGCTGACAACGAACGCCGGGGCCGGAATCGGCCTTCCGACGGTCTTTTACTAAGCGAACGATCATACGATCGAAGAATTTTTAAGAAAACGCGCCTGTTCTTAGGGAATCGTGATCGAGATCGTGACGCGATCGTTATCTGGAGCCGGGCCGACCGTCGCCGTCCGCCGCGTGGTGCCCGTCGGTGCTGGGCGGAGCCATGGTCTGCAGCCACGTCTCGACGTCGGGACCGACGACCACAGCGTGGCCGGGAGCCAGCAGCGCTCCGGCGCCCAGCGCGGCGACCGCGGGTTCCACAGTCCGTACCCGTCGGCGATCGCCTTGTTGGGCAAGCAGTTTGGATGTCAGGTCGGGTAACCGGATGGCGTCCGGGCCGGTGATGGTGCGCGGCGTGTGTGACTGTCCCAGGGCTGCCTCGACCAGCACGTCGGCGACGGTGTCGGCGGCAATGGGCTGAATCAGCCAGTCCTCGACGATCACCTCTTTGGCGTTGCAGGTGACCGCGTCGTGGTTGGTGGCGGATTCGTACCACTGCGTCGACTTGACGATCGTCGTCGGCACCGGGCCCTCGAGCAGGATGTCTTTGGCCGCCCGCTTGGCTTCGTAGTAGGGGAAGCCGTCGAACACGGGATCTTCGATGCCCGCGATCGTCGACACCACCAAGCGCTGCACGTCCTGCCTGGCGGATGCGCCCACGATGTTGCGCGAGGCGGCGGCCAGCGTCTGGGTGATGTCTGACCGGCCATCGGGCGGTACCGGATTGGAAACGTCGATGACGACGTCGACTCCCTGCAGCGCGTGCGAAAGCTCGGGCCCGTCGAACAGGTCGACGCCGTGCTCACGCGAGATCTCGACGATCGCGACGTCGCGCGATTTCAGCCTGGCGACTACGCGGGACCCGGCGATGCCGGTCGCCCCTATCACGGCAATGGTGGTCACTGCCTTTACCCCCTTCCGGGCCGTTTCTACCCGCTAAAACCGCGTTCAAACCGATTGATTTGGTCCGCGTCTGCGTGAGCTCGGACCGCACATGTGGCTGACGTGATCACGCGCACATCGCGGGCGGACTGTGCAGGGGTATTGCGGGCAGGGCCGTTTGACACGCCGTGCTGGGGGAACGCCGTAGGTGCCATCGAGCGCAAGCTCGGTAACCACCGAGAGGGAGGTCGAACCCATGGGTGATGACAAGAGCGGTCCGGAGGAAGCGGTTAAGGGCGCCGTCGAGGGCGTGAAAGGGAAGGCCAAAGAGGTCGGCGGGGCCGTGCTCGGCCGCGATGACCTGACCAAAGAGGGCCAGGCCCAGCAAGACAAAGCCGACGCCCAGCGCGATGCGGGCAAGAAGGAAGCCGAAGCCGAGTCAGCGCGGGCCGGCGCCGAGGCCGCCGAAGAGCGTCAGAAGAAAAACCAGTAGGCCACCAGCACAGGGGCCCGGTCCGATTGTCGGGCCGGGCCCTTCTCGCGCGTGGGGCATGCCGGTGGCCTTGACCGCCGGTCGATGGTTTCAAGCCGCCGTGCCGGGTAATCCCCGGTTTGAGCCGCCGTAGGCATTGCGGCGTGCGCGGATGAGCGAGGTTAAAGGTGAGCCTGGGAGATCGGGTGGCGAGCATGGTCGCCTTTCTGCGCGCCGGTTACCCCACGCACGACCCCGACGTCGGCTACGCGCCGTTGCTTGCGCTGTTGCCGCGGCGCGTGTCCGACGACGAGGTCGTCGCCATCGCCAAAAGACTCCTGACGCCCTGGCGTCGCCCGATCGATCACCCTATCGACAGGGCCGACGTCGGCGTGGAGATCATCGGGGTCACCGACGAGATGCCTTCGGCCGACGATATCGAGCGTGTCCTGGTGGCGGTGCAATTGCGCCGCAATGACGGCTGAACCCTCAAACCCGTTGCAGGTCCACCACCAGTGGCCGGTGGTCGGAAATAGTCATGGGGTCGGCCTGGACGGTACCGCCCCGTAATCGGTGATCGTCGGTCAAGATGTGGTCGAGCTGACGGTTGGGCACGTCCGCGGGGAATGTCTCGGCAGTGGCCAACGCCCGCATGCCCGACCAGCGGCGCACGGTCTGCGGGGTCATGTTCAAATCGCCGGTCAGCAGCCGCGGTCCCGGGAAGCCGCGCAGGTCATGAATCAACCGGCGCAGCTGGCGCCGGTTCCAGCCCGGAACGAAGGACAGGTGCGTGTTGGCCACCGTGAGTCCGCCGAACGGGGTGTGCAGTTGCGCGATGACCGCCGCTCGGGGCTCCTCGTCGACGACCATGATTCGGTTGGGCCCCGGCAGATACATCGGAAAGCGCATCGGTATGCGGGGTAGCCGCACGACCTGCCAACTGGAGACCGGGTATCGGGAGAGCAGCGCAATACCGTATGCGGCGGTGCCGGGTGTCTCGCGGCCGGTGGCGGCCATCCAGGTTGCGCCCGGCGTGCCCGAAATCGCCGCTACGAAGCGGTGTTCCACCGCGCCCATGGCTTCGGCCGCGGCGGCGGTCAGGTCGGCGCGCTCGGAGCGTGGCTGATCGCAGTCGACCTCTTGCAGGCTGAGCACGTCCGGATCGAGGCGCTTCACGCAGTCGCGCAGCCGCTGGACGACGACGCCGTCACCCACGGTGCGCCCGTGCAGGATGTTGAACGTCGCCACACGCATATGTTTTCGCCTACCCACTTTCCCCCTCGTGCAGTCACTGCGGCACGTCCGTCCTTGGATCAGCGCGCGCCGGGAACCCCCTCGCGAGCGGCCACCGAGCGGCCGTCGCCGGTGTCGAACAGATCGATGACGACATCGCTGTCGCGGTAGCGGCCCATCGACGTCAGCCCGGGCGTTTGCGCGATGACGTCGTGGGCCGCGTCGCCGGTGAGTGGGTAATCGGCCACGGGGTGACGCCAGTGCGCGGCAACGATATTGGCGCCCGGTTGCAGCCTCGGACATTCTCGGCGCAGCACCTCGGCCAGCGTCTCGGCTTCCAGGTAGTAGGCGACTTCGCTGAGCACCAGCAGGTCGAACGGCCCGCCCGGCCACGCCGCGTCCAGCGACGAGCGCAGCAGCGTTACCCGCTCGCGGCAGCCGGCCTCGCGCAGCCGGGTGTCCGCGCCGCGCAACGCCGCCTCGGCGACATCCACGGCGGTCAGATGGTCACAGCGTTGCGCCAGCGTGGCGGTGAGTGTTCCGATCGAGCAGCCCGGCTCGAATCCGTTTCGGTAGCGGCGTTTCGGCAGCAGCCCAAGGGTGATCGCGTACTTGCGCTGTTCGTACCACCGCGTCGACAGCTGCCACGGATCATCCGTGCCGACATACATCTCGTCGAAGTAGGCGTCGGGCAGCCGTGCGGTCACCGAAATACGACCTCGCCCACCGCGAGCAGTCGGGGAAGCACGAAGCCCGGCAGAATCGGTGCCGATTGCCTTGCGTTGGGCTCGAACTGACTTCGATAGAGTTGCGCGGCCCGGCGCTTGCGCTCCGTCGCCCAGCCGGGCGCCGGAGCGCGGTAGGCCTGGTCCCACGGCACCGCCGGGTCGGCCGGAAGCGCCCAGTGCCACATCCACACCGGGTATTCCAGCAGCACGGCGCCGGTGCGCGCGCATGCGGTCGCTGCCGCGCGCCCCACGGCTTCGTGATCGGGATGGCCGTCGCCCCGCCATGTCGCCGCGCACCAGGTTGACGGACCGGCGGCCTCGAGGATTTCGGTCAGCGTCTCGGTTAGCCCGTCTTCGTGATCGGCCAGTTCACCGTCCGGCAGACCCAGGGATATCGGCGGGCGCGTCCCTAAAAGACTTGTGGCTCTGCGTAATTCGTACTTGCGGATGGTTTCCATGCGGAGTCGCTCGCACGCCGACGCGCCGGCGCGCGCGGCACCGCCGTCGCTGACGCAGACCACCTGGACGGCAACTCCCGCCGCGGTCAGTTGTGCGATCGTCGCACCCAGGCCCAGCGTTTCGTCGTCGGGGTGCGGGGCGACCACGATCAGCTGTGGACACTCCGTCAGGTCGAGGGCAGGTAGGGTCCTGTCCGTAAACGCGGCCAGCCACAACGGCGCCGGGGTGCCGCTGTGGGTCAGCGGTTTGACCGCGAATCTGGCGCAGTTGCCCGCCTGCAGGGTTTTCATGGGGTCCTCATCGTCTGCTGGCCCGCCAGTCGCCCGAGCTCGGCCAGATCCCGTTCGGCGTGGCTTTGCCGGATGTAGATGCTCAGATCGGCGACCCGTTGCGCGTGCCGGCCATCCTGGCACAGCGGGCCGGGTCCCAACGCGCGTCCGGTGCGGGTGATGGCCTCGTCGACCGCGTGTTCCACAACCGTGCGGACGCGGCGGGCCAGCAGCTGCGCCCGGCCGGACCGGTCGAACGGGTCGTCGTCGACCTGACTCGCGGCCACGGCCAGGATCGCATCGCTGGCGGCCAGCGCGGCATCCACGGCGCCCAAGTGCGCCAGCGAGTAGGCATCGGCTGATTGGCTTGCGGCACAACGATATAGCGGATCGGCGACCCTGCGGGCGCCGCCGAGCCAACAGGCGGCCACGCCGATGGCGCCGTGCCAGAACCCGGGCCGGGTCAGGTACTCGCCGGGATCGCCCACGGCCACGGCGTGAGTGTTGGTGAACTGGACCGGCCTGGTGTCGCTGCCGGCCATCCCGGCGTTCCACCAGGTGCTGGGCAACGCCTTGACCGTCGGGTCGGTCGCGGTCACCGCGAACAGGCCGCGGGTGCCGTCGGCGAGCCGCCCGGTCACCAGCGCATGGGTGCAGAACCCCGCGCCCGAACACCACACTTTGGTGCCGTTGAGCACAAAGGCGCCGTTGGTGTCGGTCGCCGTCAGCACCGCGTCCGGGGCTTCGGCCGCCCACACGCCCCACAGCTGTCCCGGCTCGGGCGGCTTGCCGCCCAGCTCATGCAGTATCGCGACGGCATCGACGTGCGCCTCGGCGACCCGGGCAGCGACGATGTTGTCTTCGGCCAGGTGGGCCAGCCGTTGCCAGCGCTCGGCGGTGCGCCCGGAGGCGGGTAGCGGAAGCTCGAGTCGTCCCGACTCCAGCCAGTGTTTGACCAAACCCGCCGTCACGCGCAATCACCCGCCGCCGATCTCCCCAATTGCCTGAGGTGATGGGCGAATCCCATGGGCGCCCGGCCCTGGGTTCGCGCCGAAGTGATCACCGACAATTCGGTGTCTCGATGTATGCGATAGCCGGCGTTTTCGAACCGCTCGACCAGATCGACATCCTCGCCCGTCGGCAAGGTGCGGAAGCCGCCGACACGCCAGTACGCCCGGGCGCTGAAGCCCATGTTGGCGCCGTGGATGTGCTCGTGATCGTCGTGTCCATGTACGGGCTCCGCTTGGTAGCAACGCATATAGCGGTCGACTACGTCGGCGGTGTGGTGACGCCAGTCGGTGACGCGCACGACGCCCAGGACCATGTCCGCGCCCACCCCCAGCTGATGGACCAGCCAGCCGGGGTCCACCCGACTGTCGGCGTCCGTGGTGGCAAACCAGCTTCTGCAGTCGTCGCCCAATAGTGATCGGGCGTAACCGAAACCGACGGCGCGCGCCGTGCCGACGTTGTGCACGTCGACGCTGATGAAGTGCACATCGGGACCGTATTCACCGGCCAGCTCGTCGCTGCCGTCGTTGGAGTCGTCCAGCACCGCGACGATGGTGACCGGAATCGGCGCACACAGTGCGGCGGTGAGAACCGCGCGCAGACAGGCCGGCAGCTTTGCCCGTTCGTTGTGGGCGGGGATCACTACGGCGGCAGCGTCATAGGCGCGTGGCGCGGCGGTTGACATAACCCCAGGATTTCCCAACTGGGCGTAAGTTAAACAGCCTTACCACCCGTTTCAGGTGGCCCCGCCCGTTCCAGGTTGCCCCCACCGCAGGCCGGGTAAGACCTAGGCACCATGGCAGCCACTGAAGCTCACACGGGCGCAACCGCGTGCACCACACCGTTACGCGACGCGCTGCGCGGCGCGGCGTCGGCACTCAAGGAGAACGGGCCACGCTTCGCCCTGGCCGGCAGCTACGCGTTATGGGCTTACGGCGCACCGGAACCCAGCCACGATGTGGACCTGGTGGTGGCGGAGTCCGATGTAGAAGCGGCCGTGGCGACGCTGGCCGGCGCCGGGTTCGCCATCGAGCGCCCGCCGGAGGATTGGCTGTTCAAGGCCCGCAGGGCGGACGTGCTGGTCGACGTCCTGCACCGGCTCAACGGAGTGCCCGTCGATGCCGGGTTGCTGGACAAGGCCGAACAGCACGACGTGTTGACCATCAGCATGCCGGTGCTGCCGCCCACCATGGTGCTCGTCCAGCAGCTGCGAGCGCTGAACGAGCATTACTGCGACTTCGCCAAGTTGCTGCCGGCCGTGCGCGCGGTGCGCGAACGGCTCGACTGGGAGGCCGTCACAGCGCTGACCGCCGACAACGATTACGCGGTCGCGTTTTTGGTGCTGGCCGACCGCCTCGGCCTGACCGGCTAGTGATTACGCAGCTTGGCGACGAGCTTGTCTTTGGTCAGGCTCGAATAGCCGGACATGCCAAGCTCTTTGGCGCGCTTCCTGAGTTCTGGGACGGTCCAGTCCTGGTAAGACCCGGATTTGCCGCCCTTGCGGGCGACCGACGACTTACCCCGCCCGGCCGCCGCATTAGAAATCCGCGCGGCCTTCTCTTTCGAGTCGCCCTGCTTGCGGAGGTCCTGGTACAGCTTTTCATTCTTGATCGACGAACGCGGCATGATTCATCCTCCTGTCCACGATGAGCGTCCTAACTGTGCTGAATGCCCGCCCCGACCGCATCAAAAACCACGTCCTTAGGCCGGTATCGGGTCGGTGTGCCGCTCCCAGCAGCGGTGCCGGGCCAGCGCGGCGACGAATTCATCGACGAAGCGGTCCGGCAACTCGTCGGCAGCGGCCGTGGTGGTGATGACGGCCTGATCCTCGAGCACGTCGGTGTCCTCGGCCAGCCGATTGGTGATCCCCGCGGTGCGCAGCAGGTCGACGCCCGCCCCATAGGCACCGATGGGCTTCAGATGTTTGTAGGCCTCGGTGACGAAGTGCACGGCGTAGCCGTCGTTGGACAGCGTCGCTACGGAGCGCGGCCCGCACGCCACCACGACGGCGTCGTACAGCACCGAAGCCATCGTCGTGAACGATCGGTCGACGGCCAGCTCGCCGCCGGATCCACCGGCCAGGGTGCCGCCGGCGACCGGGGCCAAGACCTCGACCACCGCGCCGCGCTCGCCCAGCTGCCCGATGAAGCGTTGGGTCCCCACCACGTCGACTCCGTCGGCGGCCAGCACGGCGATCTTGCGCGAGGCGATGGTGTCGCTGACACCGACTTGGGAGAGCGCCGGTGACGCGGCCACCCGATCGTCCACCGGCTCCTCGGGCGGGGTGGGCAGCCCCAGTTTCGCCGCCACCTGGCCGGCCAGCCCACCGTCGACGCGCGCGAGTTGTTCCACTACGGCCGAACGGATCTCGGGAACTTCGACCTTGCCCAGTTCGAAGGCGAACGCGGCGACGATGTGTTCGGCCTCGACCGGCGACATGCTCTGCCAGAACATGCGCGCCTGGCTGTAGTGATTCTCAAAGGACTTGGCGCGCTTGCGCATTGCCTGCCCATCCAGCCGCTCGGTGTAGTGGCGGAACACGTTCTCGTCGGCCAGTGCCGGGCAGCCGCCGCCGATGCTGTTCTTGGAGTAGCTGGTGCGGCCCTGCGGGATCGCGTGCTGTCCGTAACCGTCATGCTGGTTGGTGCGGACCTCGGCGACCGGCCGGTTGACCGGCAGCTGGGCGAAGTTGGGACCGCCCAGGCGGATCAGCTGAGTGTCCAGATAGGAGAAGTTGCGGAATTGCAGCAGCGGATCGTTCGTGAAATCGATGCCGGGCACCACGTTCGCTGTGTGGAACGCCACTTGCTCGGTCTCGGCGAAGAAGTTGTCCGGGTTGCGATTCAACACCATCTTGCCCACTGGCCGGACCGGAACCTGTTCCTCGGGAATGATTTTGGTCGCGTCGAGCAGGTCGAAATCGAACTTGAACTCGTCCTCCTCTGCGACCAGCTGCACGCCGAGCTCCCACTCCGGGTACTGGCCCGACTCGATCGCCTCCCATAGGTCGCGGCGGTTGTAATCGGGATCTTTGCCGGCGATCTTCTGGCATTCGTCCCAGATCAGCGAGTGCACGCCGAGCCGCGGCTTCCAGTGGAACTTCACGAAAGTTCCTTCACCGCTGCTGTTTACCAGCCGGAAGGTGTGCACGCCGAAACCTTGCATCATGCGGTAACTGCGCGGCAACGCCCGGTCCGACATCAGCCACATGATGGTGTGCAGGGTCTCGGGCTGCAGCGACACGAAGTCCCACAGCGTGTCGTGTGCCGACTGCGCCTGCGGAATCTCGTTGTGCGGCTCGGGTTTCACCGCGTGCACGAAGTCGGGGAACTTGATGCCGTCCTGGATGAAGAACACCGGGAAGTTGTTGCCCACCAGGTCGTAATTGCCTTGTTCGGTATAGAACTTGGTGGCAAAGCCGCGGACGTCGCGGACGGTGTCGGCCGATCCGCGTGACCCGGCCACCGTGGAGAACCGGACGAACACCGGAGTCTGAACACCCGGACTGATCAGGAATTTCGCCGCGGTATAGTCCGCCAGCCAGTCGTCATACGGCTCGAAATAGCCGTAGGCGCCGGCTCCGCGCGCGTGCACCACCCGCTCCGGAATGCGCTCGTGGTCGAAGTGAGTCATCTTCTCCCGGGCGTGGAAGTCCTCCAGCAGTGTGGGTCCCCGCTCGCCCGCCGTCAGCGAATCGTCGGTGTGGTGGACGCGAACGCCCTGTTGGGTGGTCAGGTATCCGGTGTCACGGCGGAACCGCGCCGGCTCCAGGTCGCGCTGTTTTGGATTCTGGTCTGTGGCCATGTCGTGTCGGGTACCACCGCCCGACCGGTGCAAACGGCACGGATGTGGCCCTATCCACCATGACGACGGTTGCCTACCGTTGACAGGGGTAGTCGAAAGTGGTGATCCAAACGGCAGAAGTCGGCGACCTTCGTGGCGTGGTAGCCATCGGTGCGTCGGCAGGCGGCGTCGAGGCGCTGTCGAATCTTGCCGCCGGGTTGTCGTCGGACGTGCCGTACGCCTATTTGATGGTGCTGCACGTGCCCGCCGGTGCGCCCAGCATCCTGGCTCGCATCATCGATCGCAGTGGTCCGCTGCCCGCGGTTGCCGCCCGAAACGGCATGCCGCTCGAACCCGGACATATCTACGTCGGTGTCCCGGACCGCCATCTGCTGGTCGCCGATCATCGCGTGCTGTTGTCGCAGGGGCCGACCGAGAACGGGCACCGGCCCGCGATCAACGCGTTGTTCCGATCGGTGGCATTGACTTTTGGCAGCCGCGGGATCGGCGTACTGCTCTCCGGCGTGCTGGACGACGGCGTGCTGGGCATGGCCGCGATCCGCTCGTGCGGGGGGACCACCATCGGCCAGTCACCCGAGGACGCGTTGTTCCCGGCGTTGCCCACCAATGCCGTCGACGCGGGCGTGGTGGATCGGCAGGCCGCGGCGGCCGACGTCGGCGCGGTCCTCAAAGAGTTGTCGCATCGAGAGATTGAGGATCCTGAAGTGGAGCGCGACGCCGCGATGGAACTGGAGAACCGCATCGCCATGACCTCGAGGTTCTCGACTGACTTCGACACCCAACGACTGGGCGAACCGTCCGGCTATACCTGCCCGGATTGCAACGGCTCGCTGGTGTCCATCGGCGAAAACAATTTTCGCTGCCACGTGGGCCATGCCTGGACGGCCGACGCCCTGCTCAGCGCCCGCGACGACGAGGTCGAGGGGGCGTTGTGCGTGGCGCTGCGCAGCCTGCGGGAAAAGGCCAGACTGGCCCGGGAGCTGGCCGGCAGAACCGAGCCCGGCCTGCTCTTTCGGCGCTACACCTCGATTGCCCAAGAGACCGAGCAGACGCTGACGGTGCTCAGCGACCGGTTGTCCGCCACCGCCCCTCCCAGGGGTGAGCCCGATGGATGAGCTCGATCCCGCTGTCGTGATCGACCTGGAAACGGATCGGGCCGTGCCGATTCTGACCGTGCGGGGCGTGCTCGACAGCTCGACCTATCGAACCGTCCGCGACACCGTCATCAAGGTCGCGATCGACGAGCCCCGCGCGGTGATCGTCGATATCGACCGTCTGCACGCGCCATCCAGCTCGGCCTGGACGGTATTCACCAGCGCGCGCTGGCATGTCAGTGTGTGGCCCGACGTGCCCATCCTGTTGGTGTGCGCCCAGCCGCAGGTGCGGCGCGAAATCGCCGCGGCCGGCATCACCCGATACGTGCCGGTCCATTCCATCCGGGACCTTGCGCTGGATGCCGTGCAAAACCAATCGCTGCAGGTCCGTCGGCGGGCACGCACCGACCTTGCGCGAAACATCAGCAGCCTGGACGTCGCGCGCGGTGTGATCGCCGACTGGCTCACCCAGTGGGACATCCGGGAGGTGATCCCGGTTGCGGAGACGGTGGCGACCGTGTTACTCGAGAACGTGCTCGACCACACCGAGAGCGCACCGGTGCTGATCGTCGAGAGCTATCAAGACGGTGTCACGGTCGCGGTCGAGGACAACAGCTCTCGTCTGCCGGGCCGGCACGAGGACGCCGACCGCGGCGCTGACGTCGTTTCCGGGTTGGCCATCGTGTCCGCGCTGTGCCGGGTGTGGGGCGCCACTCCCACGTCGTCGGGTAAAACGGTGTGGGGATTGGTCGGGCGGGAAAACCGGTTCTGACGCCGCGAGTAGTGTTCGAGTCCGCCGGGTGAACCCCATATCGGATGGGACTTGCATGGACGTCACGACTGACGAGGCATTCGAGGCGCTGCTGCGCTATATGCGCGACTCCCGCGGCTTCGACTTCACCGGTTACAAGCGCACCTCCTTGATGCGCCGCGTCAGGCACCGGATGGATCAGGCGGGCTACGCCACGTTCGAGGAATACCTCGACTTCCTGCAGGCCAGTTCGGATGAATTCACCGCACTCTTCAACACCATCCTGATCAACGTCACCTCATTCTTCCGCGACCCGGACGCCTGGGATTTCGTCAGGACCGAGGTCATTCCGCGGCTGCTGGCCGAGCGTGGGCCCGACGATCCGATCCGGGTGTGGAGCGCCGGCTGCGCCTCGGGGCAGGAGGCCTACACGCTGGCCATGCTGCTGGCCGAGGCGCTGGGCTTCGACGGGTTCCGGCAGCGGGTCAAGATCTACGCCACTGATGTCGACGAGGACGCGCTCACCGAGGCGCGCGGCGCCACCTACGATGCCAAGGCGGTCGAATCCGTACCGCCGGACCTGTTGGCGCGCTACTTCGAACAGGTCAACGGCCGCTACAGTTTTCACAAAGACCTGCGGCGCGCGGTGATCTTCGGCCGCAACGACCTGGTCAAGGACGCGCCGATCTCGCGCGTCGATCTGCTGGTATGCCGCAACACCCTGATGTACCTCAACGCGGAGACGCAGCGAAGCGTGTTGGCGCGCCTGCATTTTGCGCTTGCGCCACAGGGGATCCTGTTCCTCGGTCACGCCGAGATGCTGGTGAGCCACGGCGACCGGTTCACGCCGCTGAACCTCAAACACCGAATCTTCCGCAAGGCGGCCGGGTCCCACGGCGGCGTGGATCGCTACGACCCGAATAGCGTGTTCTACGAACGCCACGCCGACCTGCCCGGCCTGACGACGGTGCGCGATCTGGCTTTCCGGGCCAGCCCGGTGGCGCAGATCGTGGTGTCCGGCGAGGACACCGTCGCGATGATCAACCAGCAGGCGGAGAGCATCTTCGGGCTCTCGGTGCGCGACATCGGCCGGCTGCTGCGCGATCTCGAGATCTCCTACCGCCCCGTCGAGCTGCGCGCCTACCTGGAGCAGGCCAAGGTGGAGCGGCGCTCCGCGCGGATCCAGGACGTCAAATGGCAGCGGCCGGGTGCCGAGACGGTGTGGTTCGAGATCCACGTGAACCCGCTCGTCGACGCCGAGAACGGTCTGCTCGGCGTGTCGATCGTCTTCTTCGACGTCACCGCGACGCGCGCGCTGCTGGACAAGGTCGTCCAGACCAACCGCCAGCTGGAGGCGGCCTACGAAGAGCTGCAATCCACGAACGAAGAACTCGAAACCACCAACGAAGAACTGCAATCCACGGTGGAGGAGCTCGAGACCACGAATGAGGAACTGCAGTCCACCAACGAAGAACTCGAAACCATGAACGAGGAGCTGCATTCCACCAACGATGAACTGCACACCATCAATGACATGCTGCGCGATCGCAGCATGGAACTGGACGACGCGAAGAACTTCCTGGACTCGCTGACCGACTCGATCGACATGGGCCTGATGGTGGTCGACCGGGAGATGAAGGTGATCCTGTGGAACCGGCGTTGCGAAGAGCTCTGGGGGCTGCGGGCCGACGAAACGACCGGGTCGCGCCTGACCGCATTGGACATCGGCCTGCCGCTGGACGGCGTGCGGCCATTGATCGGCAACGCCTTCGTCGACCCCGAAAGCTCCGGTGAAGTGACGGTGGACGCTGTCAACCGGCGAGGCCGCCCAGCCCGGGTGCGGATCAGGTGCACGTCGTTCCGTTCGAGTGAGGGGACGGTGGCCGGGGCGCTGCTGCTGCTGGACGTCGTGGATTAGTCGCCGGCGGTCTCGCGGCGCGAGACGTGCCGGTCTCGCCGCGTGGATGCTTCCTCGGCCGCCTGATGCGCCAGTTGCGCGCGGTAGCGCGACTCCTCGGCTTTGCGTTGTGCCGCCGCCACCGTCTCTCGCGTGGCGCCGAATCCCACGCTCAGCTCCTGGCGCCGGCGTTCGAGTTCGGCCCCACGCAGGCGGGCGAGTTCGCCCCGCGCCTCGGCGCTGTTGGTCCGATATTTCGGCGACAGCTGGCCGAACATGTCGGACGCAGCGACGGCGGCATCACCGTCGCCCGTCGGAACGGGTGCCAGCGACTCCCGCGGCTCGGGGAGTGGCGCCCCTGCGACAATGCCCGCCAGGACGGCGCCGATCTCGTCGATTCGCAACACCAGATCGGCGCCGGCGCGGGCGGCCGCGATCGGCATCGACGAGTATTGGGCGGTCTCCGGGCTTTCGGCGATGACGACGGCGCCGGCCCGCTTCATCGCGGCGGTGCCCGCCGCGCCGTCGTGCCCGGAACCCGAAAGCACCACGGCAACGCTTTTTGGCCCGTACGAGCTGGCGATGGAAGCCAACAGCCCGTCGAACACCTGCGCCCGATGCGCCGGGGCCTGGTGCAGGCGACAGCGTCCCTCCGAAGTCAGTTGCAGCAGCATCCCGGGGGGACATACGACGACCTGTCCGGATGCCAGCACGCTTCCGTCCTGCGCCCAAGCGACCGAGCGTCCCGTCTGCCTGCTCAGAATGGCGGGAAGCAGGCTGTAATGACCGCCCAGGTGCTGCTGCACGACGACTGCGGCCGGAAAGTCCGGGGGCAGATCCCGCAACACGGTCGACAGGGCCTCCAGGCCACCCGCCGACGCCAGCAGGGCCACCAACTGAACGCCCGGCCCGTGCCCGTCAGTCGCCATTCCTCCAGTCTCCACCCTGGCGACCCACCGCACCACCACGTTTGGGCAGCTCGTCGAGGGTCCGCCAGGCGAATGCCGGGCCGGCATGCGAAGGTGCCCCCATGCCCGTTTCGCCCGTAGCGGCGAGGGTATGCCGTCTCGTATTGGTGGACGGACGAATGGCGCGCGGAGGGAATTGCAGTGAAAATTGCAATTGTCAGCGGCGATGACGTCAGAAGCGAGGATCCGGAGCGGTTGGGTGCCGCGCTGGCGGACCAGGGACATGACGCAACGGTGTATCTTCGACGGGCTGGCGGGCGGCGTACCGAGACAGCCATTGATGGCTACCGGCGCGTGTCGATCCCCGTCGGCCCGCGGAAGGCCGCATCGTGGGCTGACGTCCTGCCATATGTGGGGGAGTGGGCCGCGAAACTCGACCGGATGTGGTCAACCGAGCAACCCGACGTGGTGCACGCTTACGGCTGGCTGGGCGGGTTGGCCGCGCAATTGGCCGCTCGCCGTCGGCGCATCCCCGTCGTGCAGACGTTCCACGGGCTGGCCGCTACATCGCGGGGCCATGCCGGCGCCGAACACGAGACCGAACGCGAACGCCTCGAGTCGCTGCTGGCCCGCAGCGCGAGCTGGGTGACCGGCGAGAGCAGCGACGACGTCGACGCGCTGGCCCGACTGCGTCGCCGCCGGACACGAGTGTCCGCCTTGACGTGCGGTGTGGACGCCGAACGCTACACACCGACCGGTCCGACGGCATCGCGCAACGGCCCGCAGCGGATTTTGTACGTGACTCCAAATCCGTTGTGGTGCAACGGCATCGATATTGCGATCCGCGCTTTACCCAAGGTGCATGGTGCGGAGCTGGTGGTTGCGGAGAATGATGCCACGAACCAAGACCACGACGAAGCGCGAGCCCGGTTACGACATCTCGCTGCGGAGCTGGGTGTGGCCGATCGCGTCCGCTTTGACGGCACGGTCACCGATGATGAACTGCCGAAGTTGATCCGGTCTGCCGACGTTATGGCGTTCACGCCTCGACAACCACCGCGGGCCGGCGCCGTATTGCAGGCAATGTCCAGTGGGGTGGTCGTGGTCGTGGCGAACGTGGGTGTGCTGGCCGACGTCGTACTCGACGACATCACCGGGCTGGTAGTTCCGCCGGAGAATCCGGCCGGCTTGGCCGCCGCGTTGAGAACGCTTCTCGCCCAGAGCTTCCAGCGACAGAGCATGGGTGCGGCGGGCCGCACTCGTGCGCAGTCGCGCTTCGCGTGGCAGCGGATCGCGCACGACGCGCTGAACACTTACCGAAGCATCGGGTTGCACGATCGAGCGCCGATAGGTACGGCGGCGCGGTGATGTGGGCGCCTGTGGTATCGCCCCTGGGTCGGCCATGACCACCGTAACGAGCGGGATCGACGACAGTCGCCAAGAGCTGAGGATCGGTCGTGTCGGCGAGGCGCCCGCGGCGACGCGGCCCGACTACTGCCCGGCCGGTCCTGCGCTCGGATCGGATTCTGTGGTACGTCCGGTTACAGTGCAATACAAGCAGTTCCGCTCCGTCGATCCGCAGACCGCGCGGCGATTCTTCGCCGGCGCCTACCAACCGGGCTGGCAAATTTCTGGTCTTGCCAGTCACTGCGCGGTGTCACACCGGCGCAGTGACGCCGGTTCGATGACGGTCGACGAGGTGATGATCCGGGGGCGGGCGACGCTCGAAATCCCGGCGACCGACACCATCGTGGTGGTCCAGCCCCGGGCGGGATCGTTGAGTGTCGCCGGCGGCCCCGTGGCGACCGCGGACTTCCCGATTCTCATCGCCCATGGCATGCCCTGCGGATTGAACTGCAACGGTGCACGTTTCGATGTGGTGACCGTCGAGGCTGACGTGCTGCACAAAGTCGCCGCGGACTGGCACACGTCGTTGGCGCAACGAACCCAATTCGTGAATTGGCGGCCGCGGTCCCTGGCCGCGGTGCAGGCGTGGCATCGAGCGCTGGACTATGTGGTGGCGACGTTGGCAGCCGCCGACACCGCCCAGCAACCGCTGATCACCGCGGGGATGGCCAGCCTGCTGGCCGGTGCGCTGCTCGAGTGCTACCCGTCCAACCTGACCAGGAACGACCCGGCCAGCGACCTTGCGTTGCCTGAATCGCTCAAGGAGGCGGTGTCGTTCATCCACCGTCACACCACCGAGGACATCGGCATCAACGACGTGGCAGCCGCGGTGCACCTGACGCCCAGGGCCATCCAGTACTTATTCCGCCGGCAGCTCGACACGACCCCGACGGAGTACATGCGTCGCGTCCGGCTCGGCCGCGCGCATCAAGACCTGGTGGCAGCAACCACCGCTACCTCTACCGTCACCGAAATCGCCCAGCGGTGGGGGTTCGCGCACACCGGACGGTTCGCCGTGCTCTATCGGCAGACCTACGGCGAAAGCCCGCACACCACACTGAGGCAACAGGTCTCGCCGTCCTGATCGCCAGGCCGGCCCCGGTCAACTATTCAGTTTGCGCATCAGTTGGTTCGCGGCGTAGCGACCGCTGACCAACGCGCCGGTCACCGTGGACGGATTGTCAACGCCTACAGCCTCGCCCGCCAGATAAAGCCGGTCGCCGATCGGGTCCTGTAGCCGGCGCCGGTCGTCCAGGCCGGAGCCGGGCGAGTGAAACGAGTAGGCGCCCAGTGCATACGGGTCGACCGTCCATTTCGACGTCCGCACGTCCGTCAACGCGATGTTGTCGCCGAAGAGCCGGCGGGCGACCGGCAGCGCGCCGGCCAGCAGATCCTTGGGCGCGCATGACTCCACGAATCGCCCTCGCCCGCCGCCGTTGAAGGCCACCGCAATGGGACCGGCGGTGCCCGGCAAGGTGAACCACTGCGACCACAGCCCCCCTTCGGGTCCGATGTACTGGTAGAAAGCGTTCTCTACCTTCCACGTTCGTTGATCGAAGCGGAAGAAGCTCTTGGACAACGCCCCGAAGCCCAGGGCCTTCACAGCCTGGGCGTGACCATCGGGCAGCGGCGGATCAAAGGTGATCGCACCGGATTTCAGCACGCCGAGGGGAACGGTGACGATCGCGGCCGGACCCCGGAGCGACTTGTCACCCGCGCGCACGATGACGGCGTCGTCGCGTTGCACGATCGCGGTGACCGGAGTGTTCAGCTCGATGGTGAGTCCGTCGGCGAGTAATTTCGGCAGGGCGTCATAGCCATTCGTGATGACATCCTGGTCGCCCCCGGCGAAGTCACCCTTGTCGAAGCTGTTGGCCGACAGCTGGTTCACGTCGGCGGCGTATTCGTCCTCGATCTCGGTGGTGAGGTAGAACGCCAGCTGGGCGCGATCGGCCGCGGAAAGCCTTGCGCTGTCGGCGGCGGCTTGCACCGCCGCGCCCAGACTTCCCGCGCCGCCCTGACCGCGCGCCCGTTCGACGAACGATCGCCAGGTGGCGCTGCGGTAGTCCAGCGGCGCCACGGCGGGGTCGACCGCGAGCACGACCCACCCGTAATAGTCGGTGCCGGCCAGCTGCGCCCGCGCCCGCCGGGCCAGCTCGGTCAGCGGGTTGTCCGTCGTGCCGTGAATCCACGACGCGCCCAGCTCCAGGGGTGCGCCCCAGTCGCGGTCCGTGCACACCCTGCCGCCGATGCGGCCGCGGGCTTCGATGACGCGGACCGGCCGGCCGGCGTCGGCAAGGGTGCGGGCGGCGGACAAGCCCGCCATGCCCGCGCCGACGACGAGGACCGACGCGGTGTCCGGCGGTGGCTGATCGGACGCGCGCCCGGTCGCGCGGGTCGGTTGGTTCGACGCGCAGGCGGCCGCCAGCCCACCGCCGGCCACGCTGGTCGCGGCCGCGAAGAATGCCCGTCGCGACAACCCAGACACGGGTCTAAGCGTCTCATAAGAAACGTTTGCCGGATTTACCAAAAGCGCACCCGAATTAGGGATAGGATCGTCCCATCCTTAGCTGCGGCAATGGGGCCGCGTTCGAGGGGGGAGCGGTGATGAGTGCTCGACGATCGGCCCGCCCGGTTGACCCGTTCCCCGACCAGCTGCCCCCGAGTGAGACCGTCACGGTCCGGGCGGCCGATGGCACCCGGCTGCACGCGGAGGTGTTCGGGCCGCCCGACGGTTATCCGATTGTCTTGACGCACGGCATCACCTGCGCGATCAGGGCGTGGGCGTACCAGATCGCCGACCTGTCCCACGACCACCGGGTGATCGCCTTCGATCATCGCGGCCACGGACGAAGCGGCGCGCCGCGAGCCAAGGGCTACAGCCTGAAACACCTTGCTTCCGACCTGGATTCGGTGCTAGATGCGACACTGGCACCCCACGAGCGGGCCGTGGTGGCAGGCCACTCGATGGGCGGCATCACCATCGCCGCGTGGTCGGAGCGCTACCGGCACAAGGTGCCGCGGCGCGCGGACGCCGTCGCGCTGATCAACACCACCACCGGCGATCTGATCCGCAAGGTGCAGCTGCTGCCGGTGCCGTACGGGTTGTCACCGGCCCGCGTCCTGGCCGGGCGCGCCCTGATCAACGCGTTCGGTGGGCTCCCGGTCCCGGGCGCAGCCCGCATCCCGAGCCGCTATGCGGTGGCGATGCTGGCCACCGGGCGAGACGCCGATCCGAGTATCGCCAGGCTCATCTACGAGCTCTTCGAGAAGACATCACCGGCGGGGCGGGCCGGATGCGCGAAGGCGCTGGTCGCGTCACTGGGGTCTCGGCATCTCGATCTGAACGGCTTGACCGTGCCGACGTTGGTCATCGGCAGCGAACGCGACCGGCTGACCCCGATCAGCCAGTCCCGCAGGATCGCGCGCAGCGCACCCAATCTGGTGGGGCTGGTCGAACTGCCCGGCGGACACTGCTCGATGCTGGAACACCCACGCGAGGTGAACCGGCAGTTGCGTGCCCTCGCCGAAATGGCGGTCAACAACGCGGCCACCCGCCGGATCAGCTCATAGCAGGGCGGTGATTTCGGCGGCCGCGCGCTGCCCGGAGCGGATCGCGCCATCGAGGAACCCGGTCCACTCGTCGGCGGTCTCGGTGCCGGCCCAGTGAATCGGCCCGACCGGTTCGCGCAACCACGGCCCGAACCGGGTCCACGACCCCGGTGGCACCGCGGCGGTGGGGCCGCCGGGCGCGAATTCCTCTACCCCCCAACGATGATCGACATAGTCCAGCGGCTTGAGCGCGTCGTCACCGAAAAGCGTTGCAAAGCAACGCAACGCGTCGCGGCGGCGCTGATCGCTGGGCAGCGAGTCGAACGCGCGGGCGTCGACGAATCCCATCAGGATGCCGGGACCGTCCGGGTGCGGACTGACGTCGAAGGTGATGAAAACGGGGCCCTTGTCGGACAGGGCCTGGCCGGAGAATCCGTTCGTCCGCCAGAAGGGCGTGGAATAGGCCGCGTACGCCTTGCTGAGCCGGCCCTGCGGCCAATGCTGGGCGAGTTGCTCGTACTCGGCCGGCAGCGGGGGAGTGAACTCGATCGAGGCGCGATGGGCCGGCGGGATTGCGACGATGACGAACCCGGCCTCGGTCTCGCCGAGGGCGGTTGTGACGGTGACGCCCGCGCCGTGGCGCTCGATTCGCCACACCGGGGCGTTGAGCAGCACCCGGTCGCCCAGCTCGGCGGCCGCGGCCTCGGCGATCTGTTGCGTGCCGCCGGGAAAACGGTCCTGTTGGGCGCCGTCCTCGACGTCGAGCAGTCGGTCCAGGCCGCCGGCCGCGTGCGCGTAGCGGGCGGCGTGCAGCATCGACACGTCATCGGGTTCGCACCCCCAGGTCACCCGGGCCACGATCGCCAGTAGGTCCTGCGAGGACGCGGTCGCGCGCACCGAGCGCAGCCAGCCGCCGAGCGAGAGGCCGTCGAGTTCGCGCGCGCGACGGGCATCCCACGGCGTCGCCAACGGGATGCTGCGGGCGATCCTGTCGAACTGCCACCGCAGCCGACCGATGTCCAGCAGGCCGGTCAGCGAAAGCTTGGGGATGGTGCCGTGATACGCGTGCGTCCACCCGCGCCAATGGATCAGGTTCTTGCCGTCGTGGTGTGTCGGAGTGGTCGGGACGTCCAGTTCGGCGGCCATCGCCAATACGGCGTCCTGGGTCGGCCCGACGAATGTGCCGCCCAGATCGGCCGGCAATCCGGCAACGCTGCCGGTCAGCGACCGCCCGCCGACCCGGTCACGGCCCTCGAAGACCACCACGTCATGGCCTTGCTGTGTCAGCTCACGCGCCGCGGCGAGTCCGGCGAAGCCCGCACCGACCACGACAACGTCGACGATCCGCGGCGGTTTTGGCACGCGGTCTAGTGAACCGCATTTCCACAGTTTTCACGGCGAATTGTGCAAGCTCACGGGCGAACCGCTGGGCGTTTCGCATCACGGCGACGGCAAACATATGCCGACCTCGCTATGTTACTCGCTATGTTAATTGCGCTGTGACCCCGCGATTTCGACAAGCCCGGCCACCAGTCCGGCCGGCTACGGCGCGACGTCTGAATGTCTAGGGCGCAACCGTCAACCAATCCTTGAACCCGGACGGGTCGTGCCGGCCCAGCGCGCCATGTTCGTACAGGCCCCAGCCCTCGACCGGCTCGCCGTCGCCGTCGCGGCAGACCGCGCGGCCGACATGGTCGATCACGCCGAAGCCCGCGCGGCCGACAATCGCCGGGTCGGTCATGTCGTACGTCAGGCGCTCGGCAAACTTTTCGCCCTTCCAGGTGCCGTGTATCCAGTCGGAGTCGCCGCCGTAGCCGCCACCGACGTGAATGGGGACGGGCAGTTTGGACTCGACGTCGAAATGGACCGGGGTCCCGTCGGGGGTGGTGGCGTCGATCGTCGCGCCGGTCGGGATGCGGGTGCCGGGGCGGTAGTGGATCTTGACTCGCGGCCAGCCCAGCTGCTCGACGCGGCCGTCGCGCCAGATCCGGGTGCAGTCGTTGAGCGAGCGGAACCCGTTGGGCTCCTCCTGGATGATCAGCACGATCGCGAAGTCGTCGAACGCCATGGGTACGTACAGCCACCACATGCCCTCGAAAGGCGGGTCGGCGGGCCGTCCCGCGGGCTCGGCCTCGCCGATCGGACGAATGCCCCAGGACCGGTCGCGGCTGCCCAGCCAGGTGTTGGGGTCGACGGTGATTTCCTCGCCGTCGATGACGAGGTGTCCGCTCCAGCTGCCCAGCTGCGCAAAGCGCTGCGCGTCCAGCGTGACCCGGGTGCCCGAACGCAGGACGTGCGGCTGTTCCTGGACGACGTCGAACAGCCCCTTCCAGGTGAGATCGGCTGCAACGCCTTCGGTTTCGTCGAGCACGATCCGCAGCTTGTGCAACGGCTCGATCACCTCGACGCGGTAGCCATTGACGTGCTGGTTGAGCCGGTCGGAGTCGATGGCGTCCGAAACATGTACGGCGGTTTGGGTATCCCCGCGCCTGATGAGCAGGAATGCATCCTTGACCCCGAGGTTGGGGTAGTAGCCGATGCCGCTGATCACGAAGATGTTCCCGGTGCGGTCGTGGGCGTTGAAATAGGAGCGGTCGTAGAAGTTGCGGTCCGAGGGGCCAGGCCAGGCGATCGGCTGGGGAATCTGATGTACCGGGAACTCGTCGAGCGGTCCGAGCATTACTGGTCCTCTCCGATAAGGCCCTCGCCGATTAAACGTCGCATCAATCCGGCGTGGTAGAACAGCGATTCGACGTCGTCGGGTTTTTCGGTTTCGCCGAAGTGCACCCGCCGCGCGCCGGTGCGCATGAACACACACGCCCACATCACGCCCGAGTAGACGTAAAACCAGTGTAAGTCGCCGATTTCGATCCCGGTCAGTCGCGCGTAGGTGGCGCGCACGTCCTCCTCGCGCATCACCCCGGGCAATCCCGGCAGCGTCGCCAGGCCCGCGAGTTCTTGAAAGACCATGTGCGCGAATATCATCCATGCTACGTCGAGCTCGCGCGGCCCCAGCGTCACCATTTCCCAGTCCAGCACCGCGACGGGGCGGAAGTCGTTGTACAACACGTTGCCGACCCGGGCGTCGCCCCACAGCAGCACCGGCTCGGCGGCGGCCGCCTCGACCGGCCAGTTGGCTTTCAGCCAGTCGAAGGTCCGCTCCAGCAATGGGGATCGCCCGATGTCGGGTACCGCGAAGTCATACCAGGATCGCACCCAGTTGAAGTGCTTGCGCAGCGCCGTGTCACCGGATTGCCCCTCGGTGAGGAAGCCAAATGTGCTCTGCGCATCCGGAATCGAGTGCAGCGTGGCCAGCACGCCGACGGTGGCGTCCTGCAGTTCGCGCTGCCGCTCGGCGGGCGCGTCGGCGAACCAGTTGCCGCCGAACGTATATGGCATGACGTCGGGTGGCACCTCGCCCTCGACGTAGTCCATTACGAAGAACGGTGTGCCCAGGACGTCGCCGGTGTTCTCCAGCCAGCGCACCCGGGGCACGGGCACGTCGGTCAACTCGCCCACTTTCCGGATGACGTCGAATTGGTGGTCGAGCCGGTAGGTCGGGAAGACCTGCACGTCCTCGGCGGTGGGCGCCACCCGCGCCACCAGCCTCTGCTCGATGGGCCGCCCGTCCTGTTGCCAGCGGGTGGTCAGGATGATGGTCTCCGACGACATGCCGGTCGAGTCCACGCCGCTTTCCACGGTCACCTCGGGTTTTGCGGCGTCTGGCAGTACGGTGGAAAGCCAGCGTGACATCACCGTCGGCAGCGTCGTGACGTCGCGGCTGGATCGCTGGAGCCGTTGGACGTTGTCGACCGCCGGTTCTGTTGCCATAAGGTGCCTCCTTCATTGAGGCAATTACGATACTGTAGGTAGCGTTATGAAAGCAGACCCGTCCGGCCTTGACAAGGCCTCCGGCGCCGGCCGGCCGCGCGATCCGCGTATCGATTCGGCGATCCTATCGGCGACCGCGGAACTGCTTGTCCAAACGGGCTATTCCAACATCAGCCTTGCCGCCGTCGCGGAGCGCGCCGGAACCACCAAATCAGCGCTGTACCGGCGATGGTCGAGCAAAGCCGAACTGGTGCACGAGGCGGCCTTCCCGACGACCCCGACCGCGCTGGAGTCGCCGGCCGGGGACATCGCCGCCGACATGCGGATGATGATCGAGGCCACCCGTGATGTGTTCACCACCCCGGTGGTGCGCGCCGCGCTGCCCGGGCTGGTTGCCGACATGACGGCCGACCCAGCGCTCAACGCGCGGGTGATGTCGCGATTCGCGGACCTGTTCACCGCGGTGCGGCTGCGACTGCGTGAGGCGGTCGACCGGGGCGAGGCCCATCCCGATGTGGATCCGGATCGCTTGATCGAATTGATTGGGGGAGCGACGATGCTGCGAATGCTGCTGCGCCCGGAAGACGACCTCGACGATGCGTGGGTGGAGCAAACCACGGCCATCGTCGTGCACGGGGTGCGGCGATGACCGGCCGGCTGGCGGGCCGCGCTGCGATCGTCACCGGCGCAAGCCGCGGCCTGGGCCGGGCGATCGCGCTAGCCCTGGCGGCCGAGGGCGCCGCGGTGGCGGTCGCCGGACGCACCGAAGAGGTATGGGATGACCGGTTGCCGGGAACCATCGGCGAGACGGTCGCGGACATTGAGGCGGCGGGCGGGCGTGCGGTGGCGGTCCGGGCCGATCTGACCGACCGCGATCAGGTCGCCCGGCTGGTGGAGTCGTCGCGAGAGGCATTGGGCCCCATAGGGATTCTGGTCAACAACGCGGCCTTCACCGCACCCGGCCGGCCACCGGCGCCCGGCGCACAGCCGCGTGACGAAGCCACCAAGCCACCGGGTGCCGACGGCAAAGCGGCGAGTGCCGCTGCCAAGCCACCGGGTGCCGACGGCAAGCCGGCGAGTGCCGCCGCCAAGCCAGGCTGGCCGGGCTTCGTCAGCACGCCCCTGCACGCATATCGCCGGCATTTCGAGATCGCGGTCTTCGCGGCTTACGAGCTGATGCAGCTGGTGTGCCGCGACATGATCGAGGCGGGCGGCGGCTCGATCATCAACATCACCTCGGTCGCGTCGCGACTGCCCGGTGATGGCCCGTACGCCGACCGCAGCGGCGGGGTGTTGCCCGGGTACGGCGGATCCAAGGCCGCGCTCGAGCACCTGACCCAGTGCGCGGCATTCGATCTCACCGACCACAACATCGCGGTCAACGCGCTGTCGCCGTCGAAACCCATTCTCACGCCGGGGCTTTCCTACTATGCCCGCAACTTCGATGACACCGCGTCGGAGGACGAATTCGCCCGCGCAGCGGTGGAATTGGCTCTCGTCGATCCCGCCAACGTCACCGGACGCACCATCGGTCACCTTCAGGTGCTCGACGGCAGCTTTCGGCCCTTCGCAGTGGGCTAGGCCGACGCTCCTTCAGGCGGGTCGGGATCGCCGCGCAAGAGCTCGTCGGGGTGGTGTGCGTGATTGACGTCGGGAGGCCCGTCGCCATCGGTCCACCCGAGTCGCCCGTTGCCGTCCACCACGGTGCGCCATTCGCCCCTGCCCACCGCGCCGTGGTCGGATCCGCAGGCGAAGAACAGGTTGTCCGCGTCGGTCCGGCCACCGTCTGCCCATTCGTGTGCATGGTGGACTTCGCAGTGGTATCCGGGTTCGAGGCAATTGGGGTGGGTGCAGCCGCGGTCCCGGGCGTAGCAGATGATCCGTTGATCCGCGGTGGCGATGCGTTTCTGGCGGCCCAGATACAACGGCCGGCCGGTGTGCTCGTCGAACACGGCCAGATAATGAATCGCCTTGGCGGCCATCCGGATCAGATCCGGCATCGGCAGGCGCGAACCGCCGCCGGTGGACGCCGGTGTGGGCATCGGGGTCGACGGGTCGACCGAGGCGCGTGCGGCCCGGTCGAGTTCGGCCAGCGTGGTAGTGGCGATCACGGTGACGGGATGACCGCGGTGTACCCCGAGACCGCCTGAGGCGACGGCGATTTCGAGGCCGAGCTTGAGGGCGTCGTGGCAGCGCTGAGCCGGCGTGCGGTCATCGCGCGCCCCGGGATTGCTGTCGGGGCAATCCGGTTGATGGCGGCCGGGCCGCACCGCCGCTTCGAGCGCTTCGAAGTAGGCCCGGGCCTCGGGATCCAGCAGGCCGGTCAGCCGCGACATCCCGTCGGGCCCTTGCGGGCTCAGGTGGAGGCCGCGGCGGCGCGCTCGATCGACGTCGGTGAAGAGGCCATCGGGATTGAGATAGTCGGCAATCCGCTGGCCCAGTTTGGTGACCACGGCGGCGTCGAGTCTGGTCGCATGCCGCACCAGCGTGCGCTCGGCGTCCGCCGCGTCGGAGGGGGAGACGCAGGAGGGCAGCAGATCCACGGCCGCACAGACGGCGCGGATATGGTCCTCACCGACCGTGCCCACGGACACAGCCGCCGCCAGCGCCGGGAGCTCGGGTTCCAGTGGTGCGCCCGTCAGCGAGCGGCGCGGCCGCAGACGGGCCGCGAGCCGGAAGCGGCGCGAGACTTCCCTGGGCGTGATGCGAAGCCGCGCCCACAACATGGCGCGCACCGCGGGTGCGCACCCCGGTTCGTCCGGCGGGTCGGCGATTTCGCCGAAGACCCGGTACATCAGCCCACGGTTGATCCGGTCCTGGGCTTCCAGACGTTCGGCGACGTCGACCCGGAAGGCGTTGCCGACCGCATCCGACGAGGTCTGACGCAGGACCCGGTGGGCCGCATCGATGGCGTCGAGCGCGGAGCACATTTGCTCTCGCGCCTGTTCGGCGTTCATCGGAGGACTCACACGTCCACCGTATCGAACATACGTTCGATTCCAAGTGCAACGGCGCAGTATGTGGATGAACCACCGACTGTGCACAAGCCGGAACGCCGATCCTGGCCCTAGGGCGGTCTGACGTGCAAGTATGAGAAAAGTCAGTGCCGCAGCGGCGGCAGGCAACCAATCGAGTGGTGTGCCAATGCCTGGTATGGACAAGCCGACAGGGCGAGCGGTTGCCCTGATCGTCCTGCTGCTCGTGGTCGCGGCCGCCCTGCGCGGCTACCTCCCCGCTCGCCACGACGCCATGCGCAGCGAGTCGGGCAGCCGCGCGGCGCTGGCCTTCGTGGTCGCGGCTCTGGCCGTGACGCTTGCGCTGATCGCGGTGGCCGTGATCGCGCGGTTGCGAGACCCCCGCGCCCCCGCGCCGAGTGCCGCAGGATTGTCCGACATGCTCGGCACCGGCAAGGGTCGACCGAACTGGCGCGTGTTGCTGATCGGGCTCGGCGTGATCGTCGCCTGGCTGCTGATCATGCTGCTGCTGGCCCGGTTCTTGCCCCACGGCGTCGCGCCCGCCCCGCCCGATAGCGGCAGCGTGGCGCCGTCGACGCATCCGCCCGCTCCGGCGTCGCAGCAGCATCCGCACCGTCCTCGCGTCGGCTCGCAGAACATGCTGGGGATCCTGCTTGCCTGCACGGTCGCCATGGTGGTGATGTTGGTCGTCGGGACGGTCGCCACGGCGCGGCGGCGCTGGCGTCCGCCGGCTCGCGCCGTCACCGACGAGCCGGCGGAATCCCCGGCGCCGGCGCCGCGCTCGGAATCACTGGCGCGGGCGGCCGAACGTGGACTGGCGGAGATGACCGACCTCAGCCGCGAGCCGCGAGAGGCGATCATCGCCTGCTATGCCGCGATGGAACGTGAACTCGCGCGTGTTCCCGGCGCCGTTCCCCAGGAATTCGACACCCCGACCGAGGTTCTCGCCCGCGCGGTCGAGCACCACGCCCTGCACGCCGACAACGCCGTCCAATTGGTGAACCTGTTCGCCGAGGCGCGGTTTAGCCCCCACGTGATGAACGAGGGTCACCGCGACATGGCGGTGCGCGTCCTTCGGGTGGTCCTCGACGAACTGGGTTCGCGGAGTTCCGTATGAAAAAGACGGCGAGCCTGGGCATTTGCCTCATCATCGGCATAGAGCTGCTGGCGCTGAGCCAGCATGATCGACGGTGGGTGTTGGCGGCCTCCGGTGTTGGGCTGGCTCTCGTATTGCTCAGCCTTCGCCATGCCCTGGCGCGCGGGCTCGATGCCGATGGGGAGCCGACCGCCGATGAGCTCGGGGATTCGTTGCGCCGCTGGCTTTCCACCACCGAGACGACCATCCGGTGGTCGGAGTCCACCCGGGCCGACTGGGACCGGCACCTGCGCCCGATGCTCGCGCGCCGGTACGAGATGACAACTGGCCAAAGGCAATCCAAGGACCCCGCGGCTTTCCACGCAACCGGGCGCATGCTCTTCGGCGTGGAACTGTGGGAATGGGTCAATCCCAACAACGTGATACGCAGCAGCGGCCACCAACCCGGGCCGGGCCGGGCGGCGCTGCAGGAGATTCTGCAAAAGCTCGAGCAGATATGACAGGAGGCGCGATCCGAACATGACGCTGCCGGCCGCGACCACGACCGCCCACTGCGAGGCGATCCTCGACGAAATAGAACGCGTGGTGGTGGGAAAACGCTCCGCGCTTCGGCTTATCCTCACCACGGTCCTCGCGCGCGGTCACATCCTCATCGAGGACCTGCCGGGTCTGGGCAAGACACTGATTGCGAGATCCTTCGCCGCCGCGCTGGGGCTGCAATTCACCCGGGTGCAGTTCACGCCCGACCTGTTGCCCGCGGACCTGCTCGGCTCGACGATCTACGACATGCAGTCCGGCCGCTTCGCGTTCCGGCCAGGCCCCATCTTCACCAACTTGTTGCTGGCCGACGAGATCAATCGCACGCCGCCGAAAACCCAAGCGGCGCTGCTGGAGGCGATGGCCGAGGGCCAAGTCAGCATCGACGGGGAAACACACCAGCTGCCAAAGCCTTTCATCGTGCTGGCCACCGACAACCCGATCGAGTACGAGGGCACCTATCCGCTGCCCGAGGCGCAACTCGACCGGTTCGCGATCAGGCTGGAATTGCGGTATCTCAACGAACGAGACGAGACCTCGATGTTGCGCCGCCGCCTCGAACGCGGTTCGGCCGAACCGACGGTCAACCAGGTGGTGGATGCGCACGACCTACTCGCCATGCGTGAATCCGTCGAGCAGGTGACCGTGCACGAAGACGTCTTGCACTACGTCGTTTCCCTGGCCAACGCCACGCGGCACCATCCGCAGGTCGCGGTGGGCGCCAGCCCGCGTGCCGAACTGGACTTGGTGCAGCTGGCCCGCGCCCGCGCACTGCTGCTCGGCCGCGACTACGTCATCCCCGAGGACGTGAAGGCGCTCGCAATCGCGGCGGTCTCACACCGCATCACCCTGCGCCCGGAAATGTGGGTGCGGAAGATCCAGGGCGCCGATGTCATCGGAGAGTTGTTGCACCGCTTACCGGTGCCCCGAACCGGCGCCAGTGCCGGAGAGACGGGATGATCCCGACGTGACGTTCAGTGGTGCGGTCGAGTTCCGCTGGCGTGCATCGGAATTGACACGAGCCATCGCCACCTGCGCAGGTTTTGCGCTGGCCGCCGCCGTGATAGGCGCCCAGTGGCAGCTGATCGCGTTCGCGGCGCCCCTGCTCGGCGTGCTGTGCTCGATCAGCTGGCAGCGGCCGGTCCCGACGATCCACGTGCACGGCGAGCCCGCCGCCCAGCGTTGCTTCGAAAACGAGCAGGCGCACATCAGGGTGTGGGTGACGCAGGAAGACGGGACGTCGGCCGTAGAGGTCACGGTTCCCGACATTGCGGGCATGGAACTCGGGATCGCCGAATCCGATGCGGGGCAGGCGAAAACGGTCACGGCCACCGCGCAGCGCTGGGGCCGGTATTCCATCGAGGCCCGCATCGACGTCGTCGCCCGCGGTGGGCTGCTCAGCGGAACGGCCACCGCCGGGGCCGCCGAGGTCTTTGTGTTTCCGTTGACGCCGCCGCAGCAGACGCCCATCCCGCAGACCGAGTTGCTCGACCGGTTGGGCACGCACCTGACCCGCCACATCGGTCCGGGCGTGGAATACGCCGACATTCGCCCCTATGTGCCTGGCGACCAACTGCGCGCGGTGAATTGGCCGGTGAGTGCGCGCCGCGGCCAACTGCACGTGACGCAGCGATTGACCGATCGCGCCGCCGATGTGGTGGTGCTGATCGACGGGTACCGGCAGCCCGCGGGTCCGGCGACCGAGGCCACCGAACGCGTCGTCCGCGGCGCCGCGCAAGTGGTGCAAACCGCGTTGCGCCACGGTGACCGGGCCGGCATCGTCGCTCTCGGGGGCAACCACCCGCGCTGGCTGGGCGCCGACATCGGGCAGCGCCAGTTCTATCGGGTGCTCGACACGGTCCTTGATGCCGGTGACCGATTCGAAAGCACAACGGGCACGCTGGCGCCGCGCGCGGCTGTTCCCGCCGGGGCGATCGTCATCGCGTTCTCCACCCTGCTTGACACCGAATTCGCCTTGGCCCTCATCAATTTGCGCAAACGCGGCCATGTCGTGCTGGCCGTCGACATTCTCGACAGCTCGCCGTTCGAAGACGAACAGGATCCCCTGGTGGACCGGATGTGGGCGCTGCAGCGCTCGGCGATGTATCGAGACATGGCCACCACCGGTGTGGACATCGTGTCGTGGCCGGGCGACAGCGGTTTGGAGCAGTCGATGGGTGTGCTGCCGGATCGGCGCCGCCGGGTGCGGGGGAGGTTGCGTGGCTGACGGCGATGCGGGAGCGCTGGCGCGGGTCTGGGCACCCGCGTTCGCGACGGGTTTCGGCCTGCTCATGGTGGGGCTGGCCGCCGATGGCGGGGACGGCTCCGCGGTCGCCGCGTGGGTGCCGGCGCTGATCGCGGTCGCCGTCGGCACTGTGTTCCGTCGCGCCGCAACGCTTGCCGTGCTGCTTGCTTCGGTCATCGTCGTGCTGTCAAACCCGCCGCTGTTGTTCGTCGCGCTGTCCGGTTTGTGCGCGGCCGCCTACCTGGTATGCCGCCATGCGGTCGGCGCGTCCGCCCCGGTGGTGCTGGACAGCTGGCCGACCGCGGTTGGCGCCGTTGGGTTTACGTTTGCCGGACTGGTTGCGACGTCGTTTCCCCTGCAGCTGCCGTGGTTGCCGTTGGTCGCCCCGCTCGGGGCGTTGCTGATCTACCTGCTGGCCATCCGGCCGTTCATGAGCTGACCGCTGATCCGGGGGCCGCAGTCAGTGCAGCAGCTGGGCGGCCTGGTCGGCCAGATCGAGCAGCGGCTGCGGGAAGATGCCCAACACGACGGTGACCGCGGCGCAGACCGCGATCGCGGCCTTGCTCAAAATTCCCGGGGCCACGACGTGCGGGGTGTCCTCGGTCGCTTCGGTGAAGAACATCGACACGATCACCCGCACGTAGAAGTAGGCGGCGATCCCGCTGGCGACCACACCGACGATCACCAGGGGCGCGGCGCCGCCCTGGGCGGCGGCCTTGAACACCGCGAGCTTGCTGATGAATCCACTGGTCAGGGGGATGCCGGCGAAGGCCAACAAGAACATCGAAAACATCACGCCCACAATGGGTGAGCGCTGTCCGAGCCCCGCCCAGCGCGAGAGCGTAGCGTCCTCGACCCCGTCGGCGTCGCGGATCAGGCCGACGATGGCGAACGCGCCGACGGTGCTGAAGCTGTAGGCCAACAGATAGAACAGCGTGGCGGACAGGCCCGTGTGGTTGTCCGCGATGACCCCGGTGAGGATGAACCCGACATGGGCGACCGACGAGTACGCCAGCATGCGTTTGACGTCGGTCTGGTTCACCGCGGTGATGGTGCCAACCGCCATAGTCAGGATGGAGATGGTCCACAGCACCGGGCGCCATTGATCGTGCAGCGGCGGCAGCGCCACGTAGATAACCCGAAGCAGCGCACCGAAAGCCGCGACCTTGGTGGCCGCCGCCATGAACCCGGTGATCGGGGTGGGTGCGCCCTGGTACACGTCGGGAATCCACGAGTGGAACGGGACGGCTCCGACCTTGAACAGCAGGCCGACCGACAGCAGCGCGACGCCCACCAGCGCCATCGAGGTGTCGCCGCGCGCGGCGAGCGCGTCGCGGATGCCGGTCAGCAGCAGCGTGCCGGTCGCGCCGTAGAGCAGCGCGACGCCGTAGAGGAAGAATGCCGACGAAAACGCGCCCAGCAGAAAGTACTTCATCGCCGCTTCCTGGGACAGCAGCCGGCGATGACGGGCCAGGCCGCACATCAGGTACAGCGGCAGGGACAGCACTTCCAGCGCGACGAACATGGTCAGCAGGTCGTTGGAGGCGGGAAAGACCATCATGCCGCCGACCGACAGCAGCGCCAGCGGGAACAGCTCCGTCTGGGCGGCGCCGGCCCGCTCCGCCTCCCGCTCGGCATCGCTATCGGGCACCGCCGATGCCTGCGGGGTAAAGGAATCCAGGCCGCCCGCGCCGGCCGCACCGACCCCCACCGAGACCTTGCTGTCCGCCTTGGCTTGTGTGCGTTCGGCGATGAAGATGACCGCCATCACCGCGACCAGCAACACGGTGCCCTGCAGGTACAGCGTCGGCCGGTCGATCGCCATCGCACCCAAAACCGCGGCGCGCCCGGAGCTTTGAATCGAGCGGCTCACGGCGATGACCGCGACGAACGCCGCGATCAAACCGCCAAGGGCGAGCGTGACCTGTGCGGTGTAGCGAATTCGCCGGGGCAGGAACGCCTCTGCGAGGACACCCACCACGGCGACGCCGAACACGATGAGTGTCGGGCACAGCAGGAAATACTGGATGCTTGGGGTGGGGAGGGTCATCATGGCCGTCCTTCGGCTATCCGGGGGGTGCCCACGGGCACGCTCGGCGCGGGGTCGTGCTGGCCGATGGTGGTCATGGTGTTCTCGACGGCGGGATTGATGATGTCGAGCACGGGCTTCGGGTAGATGCCGAGCACGAGCAGCAGCACGATCAACGGTGCGACGACTATTAATTCGCGCGCCCGCAGATCGCCGATCTTCTCGTTGCCGCTGGCCACCGGCCCGGTCATCACCCGCTGGTAGAGCCACAACATGTAGACGGCCGAGAGCACCAGCGCGGTGACCCCGAATCCGGCGGCCAGCCAGTACCGGTTGAAAGTTCCCAGCAGGACCAGGAATTCGCTGATGAACGGCGCCAGGCCGGGCAGCGACAGCGTGGCCATGGCTGAGACGAGGAACGTGCCGGCCAGGACGGGCGCCACCTTCTGCACGCCACCGTAGTCGGCGATCGCCCGGCTACCGTGCCGCGATATCAGGAATCCGGCGATCAGGAAGACCGCGGCCGTGGACAGCCCGTGGTTGAGCATGTAGAGCGTCGACCCGCTCTGCCCCTGGCTGGTCATCACGAATATGCCCAGGATGATGAATCCGAAGTGCGAGATCGAGGTATAGGCGATCAGCCGCATGATGTCGGTCTGGCCGATGGCGACAATCGCGCCGTAGATCACCCCGATGACCGCCAGCACGACGATCAGGGGGCGGAAATACGTTGAGGCGCCGGGGAACAGCTGCAGGCAGTAACGCAGCATGCCGAAGGTGCCGACCTTGTCCATCACCGCCATCATCAGCACTGCGGTGGCAGGGGTGGCCTCGACCGCGGCGTCGGGCAGCCAGCGGTGGAACGGCCACAGCGGGGCCTTGATCGCGAAGGCGAACATGAAGCCCAGGAACAGCGCCTTGAACACCGCGGAATCCGCGCCGTAACGGCCGGAGACGACGCCCGCCACGATCTCGCGGAAGTCGAAGGTGCCCGAACCGTGTTGCGAGGTCACCACATACAGCCCGATCACCGCGGCCAGCATGATCAGCCCGCCGAACAGGTTGTACAGCAGGAACTTCACGGCTGCGCGCGACCTGCCGGGCCCGCCGCCGAAACCCCCGATCAGGAAGTACATCGGGATTAGCATGGCCTCGAAAAAGACATAGAACAGCAACACATCCAGCGCGACCACCGAGACCAGCACCATCGACTCGATGGCCAGCGTCAGGGCGACGTAGGCGTGCACGCCGCGGCTGCGTTCGCCCCCATCGTTCCAGCCGGCCACCTGCAGCACTGGAATCAGCACCGCGGTCAGTAGCACCAGCACCACCGCGATGCCGTCCACGCCCAGGGTGTAGCCGGCGCCGAACGCCGGGATCCATTGGTGGCGTTCGACGAATTGGTAAGGTGCGCCGCCGGTCTTGAACCCGACGGTGACGACGACGGCCACCGCCAGGGTCAGTACGCCGAAGACCAGACCGGTCCACTTGGCGAGCTGTCGAAGCCCGGGCGGCATCAGAATGATCAGCACGGAGCCGGCCAGCGGCACCAGCCACAGGATGCTCAGCCACGGAACGGTGTTCATCGGCGCCACTCCTCCTCATCGCTTCGCTCTGCATCGTCGCCGGCGCGGTTCATCGGCGCCACTCCTCCTCATCGCTCCGCTCTGCATCGTCGCCGGCGCGGTTCATCGGCGCCACTCCTCCTCATCGCTCCGTCCCCCGCAAGCGGGTGGTGCCCCCACTGCATCGTCGCCGGCGCGGTTCACCACAGTTTCACCGCCAGGATCAGCGCGACCACCAGCACCGCGCCCGTCAGCATTGACAATGCGTAGTTGCGGGCGAAGCCGGTTTGCAGCCCCCGCAGTCGATTTGACGTCGAACTCACCAGTGCCGCCAGCGCGTTGACCGAGCCGTCGACACCCGCGTTGTCGACGTCGACGAGCGCGTGAGTCAGTTGCGCGCCGGGGCGCATGAACACCTCTTCGTTGAAGGCATCGCCGTAGAGGTCCTTGCGCACCGCCGTCGTCAACGCCGACACGGACAGCGGCGCCACCCGCGGGATCGGTGTCTTCGCGTACAACCGGTAGGCCACCGCGATGCCGATCACGACGACACCCAGCGCCAGCGCGGAGCTGACCCAGACCGGGTACGCGTGGGTGACCTCTTCGTGCTTACCGACGACCGGTTCGAGCCAGCGCTGCAGGGTGCCGCCCACCGCCAGCAGGCCACCGGAGAACACCGAGCCGACGGCCAGCAGGATCATCGGCCACGTCATCAGCGCGGGTGCCTCGTGCGGGTGGGCGCTGGGCGCCCAGCGCTTCTTGCCGAAGAACGTCATCAGCATCACACGTGTCATGTAGAACGCGGTGACGCCGGCACCCAGCAGCGCGGCGCCACCCAGCAGGTAACCCTGGATGCCACCCGAGGCCAGCGCGGCCTCGATGATGGCGTCCTTGGAGAAGTAGCCCGCGAAGGGCGGCACGCCGATGATCGCCAGGTATCCCAGGCCGAAGGTGACGAACGTGATGGGCAGCGCCGCGCGCAGGCCGCCGTAGCGGCGCATGTCCTGCTCTTCGTGCATCGCGTGAATCACCGCGCCGGAGCCGAGGAACAGCCCGGCCTTGAAGAAGCCGTGGGTGAGCAGGTGCATGATCGCGAACGCGTAGCCGGCCGGGCCGAGGCCGGCGGCCAGCACCATGTAGCCGATCTGGCTCATCGTCGATGCGGCCAGCGCCCGCTTGATGTCGTCCTTGGCGCAGCCGATGAACGCTCCGAGCAGCAGCGTGACCGCACCCACGACGACCACGGCCAGTCGCGCATCGGCGGACAGGTTGTACAGCGGGTTGGACCGCACGATCAGATACACCCCGGCGGTCACCATGGTGGCGGCGTGGATCAGCGCGGACACCGGGGTGGGGCCCTCCATGGCGTCACCCAGCCAGGCCTGCAGCGGGACTTGTGCGGACTTGGCGCAGGCGCCCAGCAGCAGCAGCAATCCCATCGCGGTCAGCGCGCCGTGACCGGCCGCGGGCGCACCGGCGAAGACCCCGGCATAGGACAGGGTGCCGAAAGTGCTGAACATCAAGAACATTCCCAGGGCCAACCCTGCGTCGCCGACCCGGTTCATCACGAACGCCTTCTTGGCCGCGGTGGCCGCCGTCGGCTTGTGGTACCAGAATCCGATCAGCAGGTAGGACGCCAGGCCCACGCCTTCCCAGCCGACGTAGAGCACCACGTAGTTGTCGGCGACGACCAGCAGCAGCATCGAGGCCAGAAACAGGTTGAGGTAGCCGAAAAACCTTCGGCGGTCCGGGTCTTCGGCCATGTAGGCGACCGAATAGATGTGGATCAGCGACCCGACCCCGGTGATCAGGAGCACGAAACACACCGACAGCTGGTCGATCTGTAGCCCGAGATCCACCTGGAGCTGGCCGACGGGGATCCAGCTGAACACCTTCTGATGGATGACGCGGTCGTCGGCGGCGCGGCTCAGCAGCTCGTTGAGCAGGCTCAGGCCCACCCCGAACGCCGCGAGGGCGGTTGCGCAGCCCAGCCAATGCCCCCACCGGTCGGTGCGTCGGCCGCCGAACAGCAGGACTGCGGCGCCCGCCAATGGCAGCGCCACCAGCAGCGGAGTGTATTGAGTCATGTTGGCGTCGTCAGCCCTTGAGTAGATTCGCGTCGTCGACGGACGCCGATTTACGGGTACGGAAGATGGTCATGATGATGGCCAGGCCGATGACCACCTCGCAGGCGGCGACCACCATCGTGAAGAACGCGATCATCTGCCCGTCCAGGTGGCCGTGCATCCGCGCGAACGTGACGAACGCCAGGTTGACCGCGTTGAGCATCAGCTCGACGCACATGAACATCACGATGGCGTTGCGGCGCAACAACACACCGGAGGCCCCGATGGTGAACAGCAGCGCCGAAAGGTACAGGTAATTGGCCGGATTCACGACGTACCGCCTTGGGAGAGACTCGGGCTCGGCTCGGGGGACGGGGTCTTCTTGCCGTCGGCGCCGCGGCTTTGCAGCATCGGCGACACCGAAAGCTTCGAGTACGAACCGTCCGGCAGCAGCGCGGCCACGTCGACGGCGTTGTGGCGCGCGTAGACGCCGGGGCTGGGCATCGGGGTCGGGTGCCCGCCCGCCCGGAACCGCTCCTGGGAGAGCTCGCGCTGCGTCTTGCGGCGCTCGAACCGCTCGCGGTGCGCCAGCACCATCGCGCCGACGGCCGCGGTGATCAGCAGCGCGCTGGTCAGCTCGAACGCCCACAGATAACGCGAAAAGATCAGCGCCGCAAGCCCTTCCACATTGCCGTTGGCGTTCGCGGTGGTCAGGCCGGCGAAGCCGCCGGTGCTCAGGTTGCCGATGGCGGCGATCAGCAGGATGCCGAACCCGATACCGGCCGTCACCCCGGCGATGCGCTGGCCGCGCAGCGTCTCCTTGAGCGATTCCGCCGAGTCCACACCGATGAGCATCAGCACGAACAAGAACAGCATCATCACCGCGCCGGTGTAGACCACGACCTGCACCACGCCCAAGAACAGCGCGTCCTGGATCATGTAGAAGACCGCCAGGATGATCATGGTCATCGCCAAGAACATCGCCGAGTACACGGCGTTCACGGCGGTTACCACCCCGATCGCGCCGATCACGGCCACGACGCCCAGCACCCAGAAGGCGACCGCTTCGCCGGTGGAGGTGCGGACGATGGTGTCCTGAGTGAAACTGGACGCCACGGCAATGGCGTGGCCGGTCAACCCAATCACCGGGAATCTCCGGCCTGCTGAATTTCCCGCAACCCGTGTGCGGTCACGTTGCCCTGGTAGTAATCCTTGTCGGTGGCGCCGGCGGTCCTGGGGTGCGGCGGCGCGAGCATGTCTTGCAATAGCGGCGCCAGCAGCCGGTCCTTCTCGTAGATCAGGTCGGCACGGTTGTCGTCGGCCATCTCGTAGTCATTGGTCATGGTCAGCGCGCGGGTCGGGCAGGCCTCGATGCACAGGCCGCAGCCGATGCACCGCAGGTAGTTGATCTGGTAGACCCGGCCGTAGCGTTCCCCGGGCGAATACCTGAGCTCCTCGGTGTTGTCCGCGCCCTCGACGTAGATCGCGTCGGCCGGGCACGCCCACGCGCATAACTCGCAGCCGATGCATTTCTCCAGACCGTCCGGATAGCGGTTGAGTTGATGACGGCCGTGGTAGCGCGGCATGACGGGGCCCGGCTTTTCCGGATACTCCTCGGTGACGTTCTTTTTGAACATCGATCCGAATGTCACGCCGAATCCGGCTATGGCGTCCAAGAATTTAGCCACGTGCTTTCTCCTTGCTCGCGGCCGCCAGCGATTTCTGGGATGCCGCTGGCAGCGGCGGTGTCGGGAATACCGGAGTGGAGCCTGGTGCGGCCGGAAGCTTCTTCGCCTCGCGGCGCAGCTGTTTCTCCAGCGCGCGAATACCCGGCGCGCTAAACGGCTTTCGCAACAAAAGTACGATCGCCGTGGCGAATACGACGCTGCTGACCACCAGAATCGGGGTCCAGTACTGATAGCCCTGGTTGCGCAGCGTGCGAATCACGGCGGCGATCAGCACCCAGACCAGCGACGCCGGGATCAGCAGCTTCCAGCCCAGCCCCATGAACTGGTCGTAGCGCAGCCGGGGCAGCGAGGCCCGCAACCAGAAGTAGATGAACAGGAAGGTCCACATCTTCGCGGTGAACCACAGCACCGGCCACCAGCCGGTGTTGGCGCCGGCCCACATGTTCAGTGGCCACGGCGCGTGCCAGCCACCGAAGAACAGGACGGTGGCCAGCGACGAAACCGTCATCATGTTGACGTACTCGGCCAGCATGAACATCGCGAACTTCAGCGACGAGTACTCGGTGTGGAACCCCGCGACCAGCTCACCCTCGGCCTCGGGCAAATCGAAAGGTGCCCGGTTGGTTTCGCCGACCATCGAGATGAGGTAGATCACGAACGACGGCAGCAGCAGGAACACGTACCAGACCCGGTCCTGCGCGGCGACGATCTGCGACGTCGACATCGACCCCGCGTAGAGGAAGACCGCCGCGAACGACAACCCCATCGCCACCTCGTAGGAGATGACCTGGGCGGTGGAGCGCACCCCGCCCAGCAGCGGATAGGTGGACCCGGAAGCCCAGCCGCCCAGCACGATTCCGTACACGCCGATCGCCGACAGCCCCAGGATGAAAAGCACCGCGACCGGCAGGTCGGTCAGCTGCAGCGGTGTGCGGTGGCCGAACACCGACACCACCGGACCGAACGGGATGAACGCGAAGGCGGTGAACGCGGGGATCGTGGAGATGACCGGCGCGGCGAAGTAGACGAACTTGTCGACCCCGCCCGGGGTGATGGTTTCCTTGAGCGCCAACTTGATTCCGTCGGCCAGGCTCTGCAGGACGCCCCACGGCCCGGCGCGGTTGGGCCCGGGCCGCAGCTGCATCCAGCCGAGGATCTTGCGTTCGAGCAGAATGGCCACCAGCACGTTCAACATGAGGAATACGAAGATCGCCAGCGCCTTGCCCAGCACCAGCCACCATGTGTCGTGCCCGAATGCGGTCAGCGACGTCGTCATGAACCCACTCCGATTTTCACCGTGCTGCCAAGGGATACGCCGAGTCGGCGGTGCACCGCCGAGCCGGACGAATTCACCGGGAGCCACACCACCCGGTCGGGCATGTCGGTGATCACCAGCGGCAGGCTGATGGATCCGTGCGACGTGCTGACCGTGACCGCGTCGCCGTCGGCCGCGCCGATTTCGGCGGCCGTATCCGCGGACAGCCGGGCGACCGGCTTGCGCGCGGTGCCCGCCAAATGTGGCTCGCCATCCTGCATTCGGGCGTTGTCCAGCAGCATCCGCCAGCCCGCCAACACCGCCTCACCCGCGGCGGGCTGGGCGGGCTCCGGCGCCGCGACGTCCGGGTTCGCGGCGCGCTTGCCGTCCCAGTGCCGCAGCGCGTTCAGTTCTTCGCGGGCCGTGTTGACGGTGGACATGCCCAGATAGACGCCCATCTCGTCGGCCAGCGTGTCCAGCACCTGATGGTCGGACTGGCTGGCTTCCTGGGTGTTCCGCAGCGCCGCCTCGAACGGCCGGAAGCGACCCTCCCAGTTGACGAAAGCACCGGCCTTCTGCGCCGTCGGCGCGACCGGAAAGACGACGTCGGCGCGTTCGGTGACGGCGCTGTGCCGCAGCTCCAGGCTGACCACGAAGCCGACGCCGTCCAGCGCCGCCAGCACCGCTTGCGGGTCGGTGAAGTCGTCGGGCTCGACACCGCCGACCAGCAGCGCGCCCAGCGTGCCGTCGGAGGCGGCGGCCAGGATTGCGTCGACGTCACGTCCACTGCCGGAAGGCAATTCGGACACGTTCCACGCCTGTGCGACCTGCGCCCGGGCGTTCTCGTCGTCGACCGGGCGGCCACCGGGCAGCAGCCCCGGCAGCGCGCCGGCCTCCAGCGCGCCCCGCTCACCGGCGCGGCGCGGCACCCAGGCCAGGCGGGCGCCGGTGGTGTCGGCGAGCCGCGCCGCGGCGGACAGGGCGCCCGGCACCGTGGCCAGGCGTTCGCCCAACATGATGACCGCGCCGGCGGTGGAGAGCAGGTCACCCACCTCGCCGGTGGCCAAGCCGTCGAGCGCCGAAGCCTCGGCGCCGGGAACGGTTTTGATCAGCCGCCCGGACATCTTGGTCAGCGCGCGGGTGGCGAACGGCGCGATCGCGTACACCGGCACCCCGTGCTTGCGGGCCGCCTTGCGCAACCGCAAGAACACGATCGGCGACTCGTCTTCGGGCTCGAATCCGGCCAGCACGACCACGGGGGCCGATTCCAGATCCGAGTAGCTGACGGTGATCGGCTTGCCGGCGATGCGGGCGGCCAGGAAGTCGGCCTCCTCGGCCGAGCTCGGCCGGGCGCGGAAGTCGATGTCGTTGCTGTCCAGCACGATTCGCGCGAACTTGGAGTAGGCGTAGGCATCCTCGAGAGTCGCCCGGCCGCCGACCAGCACACCGGTGCGGCCACGCGCCGCCTCGAGGCCCCTCGTCGCGACGGCGATCGCGTGCGACCACGAGGCCGGCTGCAGGGTGCCGTCGGCGTCGCGGATCAGGGGAGTGGCGATGACATCGGCCTGGGTCGCGTAGGTGAACGCCCAGCGGCCCTTGTCGCAGTTCCACTCCTCGTTGACTTCGGGATCGTCGCCGGCCAGCCGGCGCAGCACCCTGCCGCGGCGGTGGTCCGTGCGCTGTGCGCACCCCGAAGCGCAGTGCTCGCAGACGCTGGGGCTGGAAACCAAGTCGAACGGGCGGGCCCGGAACCGGTATGAGCTCCCGGTCAGCGCGCCCACCGGGCAGATCTGCACGCTGTTGCCCGAGAAATACGAATCGAACGGTTCGTTGGCGTAGATGCCGACCTGCTGCAGGGCGCCCCGTTCCTGCATGTCGATGAAGGGGTCGCCGGCGATCTGCTCGGAGAACCGGGTGCAGCGCGCACACAGGATGCAGCGCTCCCGGTCCAGCAGGACCTGCGACGAGATGTTGATCGGCTTGGCGAAGGTGCGCTTGACGTCTTCGAAGCGAGAATCGGCGCGCCCGTTGGACATCGCCTGGTTCTGCAGCGGGCATTCGCCGCCCTTGTCGCACATCGGGCAGTCCAGCGGGTGGTTAATCAGCAGCAGTTCCATCACGCCGTGCTGGGCCTTGTCGGCGGCCTCCGACGTGAGCTGGGTGCGCACCACCATGTCGTCGGTTGCGACCGTGGTGCACGAGGCCATCGGCTTCCGCTGGCCTTCGACCTCGACCAGACACTGCCGGCACGCGCCGACCGGCTCCAGCAGCGGGTGGTCGCAGAACCGCGGGATCTGGATGCCCATCAACTCGGCGGCCCGGATCACCAGAGTTCCCTTGGGAACGCTGATCTCGTTGCCGTCGATGGTCAGCGTCACCATGTCCGGCGGACGCACCTCATCGCCGGTCTCGGTTTTGGCCGCCTGGGTCATAGGCGCCGCTCCTCCTCATCGCTTCGCTCTGCATCGTCGCCGTCGCGGGTCATAAACGCCTCAAGCCTTTCCGTTCGGCGTCAGCATGGAGTCTCGTGGATCGAAGGGGCATCCGCCGCCCTCGACGTGCGCGACGTATTCGTCGCGGAAGAACTTGATCGACGACATCACCGGGCTGGCGGCGCCATCACCCAAGGCGCAGAACGACTTCCCCAGGATGGTGTCGGAGATGTCCAGCAGCTTCTGGATGTCCTCGCTGGTGCCCTTGCCCGTTTCCAGCCGCTCGTAGATCTGGTCCAGCCAGAAGGTGCCCTCGCGGCACGGCGTGCATTTTCCGCACGACTCGTGCTTGTAGAAGTACGTCCAGCGCCGCACGGCACGCACCACGCAGGTGGTCTCGTCGAAGATCTCCAGCGCCTTGGTGCCCAGCATCGAGCCAACCCCGCCGACACCCTCGTAGTCCAACGGCACGTCGAGGTGCTCGTCGGTCAGCAACGGGGTCGACGATCCGCCGGGGGTCCAGAACTTGAGCCGATGCCCGGCGCGCACACCACTCGCGTAGGCGAGCAACTCCCGCAACGTGATTCCCAGCGGGGCCTCGTACTGCCCCGGGCGTGCGACGTGCCCGGACAGCGAATACAGCGTGAAGCCCGGGGACTTCTCACTGCCCATCGAACGGAACCAGTCCACGCCGTTGCCGATGATCGACGGCACGCTCGCGATGGTCTCGACGTTGTTGATCACCGTGGGGCAGCCGTACAGCCCGGCCACGGCGGGGAACGGCGGACGCAGCCGCGGCTGGCCGCGGCGGCCTTCCAGCGAATCCAGCAGCGCGGTTTCCTCACCGCAGATGTAGGCGCCGGCACCGGCGTGCACCACCAGCTCGAGGTCAAAGCCCGAGCCGTTGATGTCGCGGCCCAAGTAACCGGCTGCGTAGGCCTCGGCCACCGCGTTCTGCAGGCGGCGCAGGACCGGCAGCACCTCCCCGCGCACGTAGATGAACGCGTGACTGGCCCGGATCGCGTACGCGGCGATGATCACGCCCTCGACGAGGACGTGCGGCGTCGCCAGCATCAGCGGAATGTCTTTGCACGTACCGGGTTCCGACTCGTCGGCGTTGACCACCAGGTAATGCGGCTTGGCGGCCGCACCCGTGTCGCCCTGCGGGATGAACGACCACTTCGTTCCGGTCGAGAAGCCCGCGCCGCCGCGCCCGCGCAGCCCGGAATCCTTCACCAACCCGATCACCGCGTCGGGCTCCATCGCCAACGCCTTCTTCATCGCCTCGTAGCCGCCGTGGCGGTGATAGGTGTCGAGGGTCCAGGATTCGGGATCGTCCCAGAAGCGGCTGATCACCGGAGTCAGCGGCGTTGCCTGCGAAGTGTCGAAAGTCGTTGTCATTACTGGCCTTCCGGCGCGCTCGGCGCCTCCATGCCGTGCTCCTTGGCTACCTTCAGGCCGGCCAGCGTCGCGGCGCCGGCGCCACCCTGCCCCTGGTCGGGACGCTCGTCAGGCAGGCCGGCCAGGATGCGCGACGTCTCGCGGAAGACGCACAGCGGAGCGCCGCGGGTGGGCGGCTTGGGCTCGCCGGCGCGCAGCGAGTCGACGAGATCGCGGGCCGACTCGGGCGTCTGGTTGTCGAAGAACTCCCAGTTCACCATCACCACCGGTGCGTAGTCACAGGCGGCGTTGCATTCGATGTGTTGCAACGTGACCGCTCCGTCGGCGGTCGTCTCGTCGTTGCCGACGCCCAGATGTTCCTTCAGGGCGTCGAAGATGGCGTCGCCACCCATGATGGCGCACAACGTGTTTGTGCAAACACCCACCAGATAGTCGCCGGTGGGGCCGCGGCGATACATGGTGTAGAAGCTCGCCACCGCGGACACCTCGGCACCGGTGAGCCCCAGCTGCTCACCGCAGAACTCCAGGCCCGCCGGTGTCAGGTAGGAATCCTGCGATTGCACCAGGTGCAGCAACGGCAACAGCGCCGAGCGCTTGTTGGGGTAGCGGCCAATGATCTCCTTGGCGTCGACCTCCAGCCGGGCCCGCACCTCGGGGGGATACGTCTTGGGCGCACCCTCGACGACGAACGCGTTGGGCTCGTCGGGTGGCGGCCCGAGCCGGATGAAGACCGGCTGTCCCTGCGGGCCGGTCACCGGTCCACCCCGCCCATGACCGGGTCGATGCTGGCGACCGCGGTGATCAGGTCGGCGACCATCCCGCCTTCGCACATCGCCGCCACCGACTGAAGATTGGTGAATGAGGGGTCTCGGTAGTGCACCCGGTAGGGGCGGGTACCGCCGTCGCTGACCATGTGCACGCCCAGCTCCCCGCGCGGCGACTCGACCGCGGTGTAGACCTGGCCCGCGGGAACCCTGATGCCCTCGGTGACCAGTTTGAAGTGGTGGATCAACGCCTCCATGGAGCCGCCCATGATCTTGGCGATGTGCTCCGGCGAGTTGCCCATGCCGTCGGGGCCCACCTTCAAGTCGGCCGGCCAGGCGATCTTGCGGTCCTCGACCATGATCGGACCCGGCTTCAGCTTGTCCAGACACTGCTCGACGATCTTGATCGACTCCCACATCTCGTTGACGCGAATCATGTAGCGCCCGTAAGCATCACACGTGTCTTCGGTGATTACGTCGAATTCGTAGTTTTCGTATCCGCAATACGGTTCGCTCTTGCGCAGATCGTGGGGCAACCCGGTGGCGCGCAGGATGGGGCCGGTGATGCCCAGCGCCATGCATCCGGTCAGATCCAGATATCCGACGTCCTGGGTGCGGGCCTTCCAGATGGCGTTCTCGTTGAGCAGGCCGCCCATTTCGCGCAGCACCTGCTTGAGTCCCTTGAGGCCTTCGACGATCTCGGTCTCCACGTTGGGCGGCAGGTCCTGCGCCACGCCCCCGGGGCGGACGTAGGCGCTGTTCATCCGGAGACCGGTGATCGATTCGAACAGGGTCAGCACGATCTCGCGTCCCCGGAAACCGACGAACATCGGGGTCATGGCACCCAGTTCCATGCCGCCGGTGGCCAACGCCACCAGATGCGACGAGATCCGGTTGAGCTCCATCATCATCACCCGGATGACGTTGACCCGCTCCGGTATCTGGTCGGTGATGCCGAGCAGCTTCTCCACACCCAGGCAGTAGGCCGTCTCGTTGAAAAACGGTGACAGGTAATCCATCCGGGTCACGAACGTGACACCCTGGGTCCAGTAGCGGTATTCGAGGTTCTTTTCGATGCCGGTGTGCAAATAGCCGATGCCGCAACGGACGTCGGTGACCGTCTCGCCCTCGATTTCCAGGATCAGCCGCAGCACCCCGTGCGTGGAGGGATGCTGGGGCCCCATGTTGACGACGATGCGTTCGCCGGGATCGGCGCCGCGGGCGGCCTCGACGACCTTGTCCCAGTCCTGGCCGCCCGCGACCACGAATGTCTCGCCGGCGCCGTCCTGCTTCGATTCGGTGGTAGTGCTCATCAGTTGTACGCTCTCCGCTCGTCGGGCGGGGGTATCTGTGCGCCTTTGTATTCGACGGGAATTCCGCCGAGGGGGTAGTCCTTGCGCTGGGGATGCCCGTGCCAGTCATCGGGCATCTCGATGCGGGTCAGCGACGGGTGCCCGTCGAAGATGATGCCGAAGAAATCGTAGGTTTCCCGCTCGTGCCAGTCGGTCGTCGGATAAATCCCGAACAGCGAGGGGATGTGCGGATCGTCTTCGGGCGCAGACACTTCCAGCCGGACGCGGCGGTTGTGCGTGATCGACTGCAACGGATACACGGCGTGCAGTTCGCGGCCCGTCTCATGCGGGTAGTGCACCCCGCTGACGCCCAGGCACATTTCGAAGCGCAGCTGCGGTTCGTCACGAAGCCGATGCGCGACCCGCTCCAGCGCGTCGCGCCGGACGTGCAAGGTCAGCTCGCCGCAGTACACCACGACTTTCTCAATGGCGTCGGTGAATTCGACGTCGTCCTTGTGCAAAGCCGCGGCCAGGCCGTCGACCACCTCGTCGAAATAGCCGCCGTAGGGCCGCGGGCTGCTGCCCGGCAGCAGGACTTCGCGCACCAGCCGCCCGTAACCGGACGTGTCACCCGAGCCCTTGGCGCCGAACATGCCGCGGCGCACGTCGATGACTTCTTCGTCGGCGCGGCTGATCGCTTCTCCTGGGTCTTGGTCCGGTGAGCTCATCGCAGCAGCCCGCGCATCTCGATCGTGGGCCGCGCCGACAGCGCCGCCTGCTCGGCTTCAGCGATCGCGGTTTCCCGGTTGACGCCCAGCGGCATTTCCTGAATCTTCTCGTGCAGCTTCAGGATTGCGTACAGCAGCATCTCCGGTCGCGGAGGGCAGCCGGGCAGGTAGATGTCCACCGGAACCACGTGATCGACGCCCTGCACGACCGCGTAATTGTTGAACATCCCGCCGGATGACGCGCACACGCCCATGGCCAGCACCCATTTCGGCTCGGCCATCTGGTCGTAGATCTGTCGCAGCACCGGCGCCATCTTCTGGCTGACCCGGCCGGCGACGATCATCAGATCGGCCTGTCGCGGGGTGGCCGAGAATCGCTCCATGCCGAACCGCGCGATGTCGAATCTTGGCCCGGCCGTTGCCATCATCTCGATGGCGCAGCAGGCCAACCCGAACGTCGCCGGCCACAGCGAGTTCTTGCGGACGTAGCCCGCGACCTTCTCGACTGTTGACAGCAGAATCCCGCCGGGCAGCTGTTCCTCAAGACCCACGACTTACCTCAATCCCACGTCAGGCCGCCGCGGCGCCACACGTAGGCGTAGGCCACGAAAACCGTCAGCATGAACACCACCATTTCGACCAACGCGAACGTGCCCAGCGCGTCGTAGCTGACCGCCCAGGGATACAGGAACACGATTTCGATGTCGAAGACGATGAAGAGCATCGCGGTGAGGTAGTACTTCACCGGAAAGCGCTGCCCGGCTGTCGCATGCGGGCCGCTCACCGATGTCTCGGTGGGTTCGATCCCACACTCGTAGGCCGCCATCTTCGACTTGTTGAAACGTGACGGGCCCGCCAGGCTCGCGATCGCCACCGAGCCCACCGCAAAGGCGGTGGCAATGGCGCCTAGCACCAGGATGGGTATGTAGACGTTCAACTCGCTCCATGATCCGTCGTACGAGCCGCCTGCAGCGGCCAGGCGGTAACCGGGCTGCTGTGACGAACCGGGCCGCGAGCCCGTCACAGTGATTTACAACATAGCGTCGCGGCGTGCGGCGCGCTTGCCCGGGGTGGGGATTTTCCAGTATTGGCGGTGCCGTGTCCCGCTGTGCTGCGCAAACTCGATAGACGGTGAAACCAACACCCGGCGCCGAACCCGATGCAGCGCACCCGCCGCTCGGGGAGCATCAGCAAAGATGCCGCCGCGCCGATCGCTGCGGCGCCCAAGATCAGCGGCGTGCCAGGGCGGATGGGCCCGTCGTCAGCAACATCGGAATTAGCGCCGGTTGTCGCGTCGACGGAGGCCGAAGTGGTCAGAACTGCCGCATCCGGCGGTCGGGAAGGAACGGCCGCGGCAAAGGCGCGGCGGCGTCGATCGGGTCAGCGAACGGGGGCTCGCAGCAGGCTGAGCACCGTGCGGCCCAGCAGGATGGGGTCGATGGGGTGCGGCACCGCGCCCTCAGCGCGCGACCAGGACGCCAGCCATGCGTCGTCGGGCCGCCCGGTCAAGACAATCAGGGGCGGGCAGGTCTCGAGTTCGTCTTTGAGCTGCTTCGCGATTCCCATGCCGCCGGTCGGGGTGGCCTCGCCGTCCAGGATGGCCAAGTCGATGCCGCCCTTGTCCATCGTCGCCACCACCATGGGCCCGGTCGCCACCTCGACGTAGCTCAGCTCGGGCAGATCGGGGTGCAGGTGCTTGCCCAGCGCGCGAATCACCCTTTCGCGCGTTTGGACGTTGCTGCTGTAGACGAGGATCCGCAGGGCGACGCTGGATTGGGGGGTGGAGTCGGGCACGGTGCAGATGCTACTGGTGTCGGACCGGGTTCAGCGGGGTGCCCGCAGAAATCGTTATTGCAATACCCGCACGAAGATGGCGTCCACCGCCGCCGTTGCCGTCGAGCTCATCATGCCGAGCCGGTTCCAACCCAGGTCGAACCGGTCTCGATCGAGCTTGGTTTCGCCCGTGATCCGGATCGAGCCATCGTCGAGCTCGGAGATCGTGACGGGCAGCGGCACCTCGGCGGTGACGCCTTTGATCGTGAAGCCGGTCCGAAGGTCGGCGGCCTTGCCTTTCGTCGGGTGCACGGCGGTGACGACGACGCTGATCTCCCCGAAGCGGTCGACATCGAAGAAGTCGGCCGAGCGCAGGTGTTTGTCACGCCGGCCGATGCCGGTGTCCAGCGAGGCGGCCTTGATGTCGACGCGACCGAAAACCGCTCCCTTGCCGGTCAGTTGGCCGTCGCCGGTGAATTCGGTGAAGCGGCCCTTAACGTTCAGCAGGCCCCACATGTTCCTGACCTTGAAAGTGATGGACGAGCGGTCCGGAACCAGGTTCCACACGCCGGCCATGTCGGGATCGTGAAGCAGTGTCTCCAAAGTCGTCATCGTCACCCCCATTGTGTCGTGGCGAATCTAGCGCTAGTTCATCAACGGCGCGATCCCGGCGGGATCGAAATATTCGTCGATCCGCTCGATCAGGCCGTCGGTGCCCACCTTGATCACGATGCAGACCCGCAGCGAGATTGACTGCCCGGCATGCCCGGTGGCGTGCAAAATGTGTTGCTGGACGAAGCCCCGGACCGATCCGTCATCGAAGACCTGCCGGTCGAGGATTTCGTAGCGACGTTGCGTGCTCGCGCCGATGAACCAGTCGATGACCCGCATCGCGCGAGTCTTGTCGTCGTCGCGTCGCGAGCCGCTGCGCCATACCGCGATGTCGCCGCTCCACATCGCGTCCACCGCGGCGACATCGCTTCGCTCGATCGCCGTGAACAGGCGGTTGGCCACATCGATGACCGTCGCGGTGCTGGAAGCGGACATGTCTGGCTCCTATCTGGTCGCCGAGCTATTCACTGTCGTATCCGGGGTGCGCGACGGCCAGCCGACGTCGTACCAGGGTTCGCAGGCAGGGGGTGACCTCATCCGCCCGCGCGTCCAGCTCGCCGGCGCGGATCGCTGCGGCCAGTTGTTCCTCATCGGCGAAGCCCAGGCCGGCCAGCGCCGCACGGGATTCCGCCTCGCTTTCATCGAGCAATTCGCGCTCGACGATGCGCAGTGCGTTGGCCGCGACCCTGGCGTGGAAGTTCACCTGTCCGTGGGTCGCTGCACGCACGTCGCTCTCCAGGAATTCGGCAACGGCGGCCACGAGTTCGGCGGCCAGCGGGCGGCCGTATGCGCCGATCATGGCTGCGCCTCGAGCAGGTTGAGCAGGTCCCATTCGGTCTCGCAGACGCGACGGCCGATGGTGGCCAACTCGACCGAGCGGTTCTGCCCGCTCAGATGGCGTTCGGCCTGGAAGCGGCAGATGACACCCCAGCGCAACGTGGCCAGCACCAGCCACCAGTGAAACGCCACCCGGTCGACGGTAGTCGCGCTGGCCTGCTCGTAGGCGCGCAGGAAGCTTTCGATGCTGCCCAGGCCGCCCGCGCCGAGGCTGGCCGGAGCGCCGAATCGCCAGGCCCGGATGCAGAACCACGCCAGGTCCTCGTACGCCTGGCCGACGTGCACCAGCTCCCAGTCCAGCACTGCGGCAAGGTTCGATCCGTCGACGATGAGGTTGCCCATCCGAAAATCCCCGTGCACCAACACCGCCGGCGACGGTGGGGGACGGCGGGCGGCCAGCCAGCGAAACCCCCATTCGAAGGCTGCGGTGGTGTCGCCCATGTCGTCGAGGCGTTGACGCCATTCGGCGAGTTGATCTTCGTGGGTCAGATCCGGAATGTCCGTGTCGGCGCGGTGAATGGCGGCCACCGCCTGCGCGCACTGCTGCAGCAATTGCGTGCGCGCAGCGTGTCCGTCGGCGCCGTCGAGCTGACGCTGGATGCGCCGCACGATGGTCTCGCCCTTGATCTCGTCACAGATCAGATACGGATTGCCCAGCGCGGCCGCCGAATTGTCGGCGATCAGCACGTGCGGGACCGGCGCCCCGGCGGCCGCGGCGGCGGCCTGCGTCCTGGCTTCGAGCTCCATGCCCGCGTGCACGTCGTCGGGTGGGCCGGTGCGCAAGATCAGCGCACGACGCCACGCGTCGGTGACGGCCTCGAACGCCCAGGTGGTTCTGCTGGCGCCGCCGGTCAACGCGCGCAGGTTCTCGACCGCGGTGTCGGCGCCGAGCGCCCCGGTCAGCAACGCAGCCAATTTGGTGCCCAGTTCCGCTGACTCGACGCTGTCCATCACTTCTTGCCGAATTTGAACAGCCGCTGCGCCACCCGGCGGATCTGAATTTCCTCGGCGCCCTCGGTGATGCGGTAACGACGGTGGTGGCGGTAGATGTGCTCGAACTGCTCGTGCCGGCTGTAGCCGAGGCCGCCGTAGACCTGCATGGCGCGGTCGGCGGCGTCGCAGACCAGCCGGTTGGCGCGATAGTTCGCCATCGACACCTTGTCCGAGACCTCCATGTGGTGGTCGCGGTCCAGATGCCAGGCGGCGTATTGCACCAGCAGCCGCACCATCTGGGCTTCGGTCTGGAGCTCGGCCAGCGGCCATTGCACGGCCTGGTTCACCGACAGCGGCTTACCGAACACCGTTCTGCCGGCGGCGTATTCGGCGGCGCGGTCGATGCAGTACTGCGCCGCGCCCAGGCTGCTCGCCGCTTGCCGGATCCGGTTCTCGTGCAGGAAGGTTTGGGCGACTTCCAGGCCGCGGTCCACCTCGCCGAGCACCGCGTCGGCGGGAATTCGCACGTCGGTCAGTTCGACCTCGCCGTGGTCGGTGGGCATGTTGAACGTCCACCAGTAATAGGGGACGTTGAATCCGGGTGAATCGGTCGGCACCAGGAACGCGGTGATGCCGAACGCGGCTCCCGGTTCGCCTGAGGTGCGGGCGAAGACCAGGTCGTGGGTTGCGCGGTGCACGCCCGTGTTAAACCGCTTGGAGCCGTTGATCACCCAGCTGTCGCCGTCGCGTTCGGCGTGCGTCTCCAGCCAGGTCGCATCCGACCCGTGTTGCGGCTCGGTCAGGCCGAAGGCCATGGACCGTTCCCCGGTGATCAACGCCTCCGACCACACCTTGCGTTGCTCGTCGGTGCCAAACCGCTCCATCATGATCACCTGCGGGAAGTTCCCGACGATCGACGACTCGTTCTGCAGGTCGTTGTGCAGGCCAAGCCCCTTGTGCGCCAGGTGTTCCCGGATGACCGCCATGTCGACGTTGCTGCCGTCGCGACCGCCGAGTGAGGCCGGCAATCCATAGCGCAGCCAGCCGGCTTTGTCGGCGCGCCTGCGCATTTCGGAGAGCAGATCCTCCCACTCGCGGGTCGGGATCCCGTCGTTGTCCCAATCGGTGCGCGCATGCTCGCGGCGCTTGTCGAAGTATTGGATGTGTTCGCGTTCCAGCGGCTTGATCTCGGCCTCGATGAACTCGTCCATCTCGGCGAGCACGCCCGGAAGATGTTCTGGCAGAGTGAAATCCATGTCTTCTCCTAAGATCTCGTGAGGCCGCCGTACAAGGTTCTCTTCCAGACCATCGACAAGGTCGCGATGGCGTCTTCGTCGCTGATTGTCACACCCAGGCCCGCGGGACCGGACGATCCGACGAACACGGTGGTGAAGTTCTCGAACAGCAACGCGATGGCAGCCGCGGTGTGCTGGGGGTGCAGCTCGGCGCCGTAACCCTGCTCCTGGGCCCGGCGCACCGAGGCGGCCACGAGATCCATTCCGAACCGCCGGAATTCGTTCTGCACGGCCGCGAAGCGCTGTTGGGTAGCGGCCAGCTGGGCCACAGCGATCATGATGCCGATGTTCTGTTTGAACATGTTCCAGTAGCCGGTGACCACCGAGGTGAAGAAGGCGTCATCGTCTGGGGAGTCCGGCAGGTGAACGCTGAGACCCGACGGCGTCACCACCTCGTGCAAAAATGATTCCGCGAGGGCGGCCAGCAGGTCTTCCTTGTCGCCGAAGTATCGGTAGAACACCGCCGGCGATTTTCCCGCGGCCGACGTGATGTCGGCCAGGGTGGTGCCGTGAAAGCCCCGTTCGGCGAACAGTTTCCGGGCGGCCTGCTCGATGGCCTGCCTGGTCTGGCGGCCTTTGGCGGTCAGCTCGCGGGTGGCCTCCGGGGCGGACATCAGTTCCCCTGCACTTAATGTCTCCGTCGGTCGCCGGCGCGTAACAGGGCGCTCGGCAGGTCGTGCCCCACCAACGACTTCGCCACGTCGGCCGCGGCGATGGCGGCCTGCAGGTCGACGTCCACACCGATGCCGCTGTCGGTCAAAAGGTATACGAGGTCCTCTGTGGCGATGTTGCCGGTGGCGCCCGGCGCGAAGGGGCAGCCGCCCAGGCCGCCGACCGAGGCGTCCAGCCGGGTCACCCCCGAGTTGACGGCGGCGTAGGCGCTGGCCAGCCCGGAGCCGCGGGTGTTGTGGAAGTGTCCGCCCAGCGGTAGGTCGCCGATCACCGGACGCAGTTGTGCGATAAGCGAACTCACCCGGCCCGGGGTGGTGGTGCCGATGGTGTCGGCGATCGACAGGCGGTCGGCACCGCGGTCGCGGGCGGCCGCCGCGATCTCGAGCACCCGCGGCGGCGGGGTGGGCCCTTCGAACGGCGAGTCCCAGGCGGTGGCGATGACGACTTCGACGGTGACGGGAAAGCTGGAGGGGCCGTCATGCGCGATGGCGACGATCTCGTCGATCGCCTTGGTGGCTTCGGCGCTGGTGCGCCCGACGTTGGCCTTGCTGAAGGTGTCGTCGGCGGCCACCACGTACTCGATGGAGCGCAGCCCCGCGGCGACGGCCCGCTTGGCGCCGTTCGGGCTGGCCACCAGGGCCGAGAATTCGATGTCGGGGTAGTCGTGCAGGTGCGCGGCCAGCTCGGCGGCATCGGCCATCGACGGCACCTTCGACGGGGAGACGAACGCGGTGGCCTCCACCTCGCGGACCCCGGTCGCCGCCACCGCGGCCAGCAGTTCCAGCTTGGCCGACAACGGAATTGGCGACTCGATCTGCAGACCGTCGCGCAGAGCCACCTCGCGGATCTGAACGTGTGTCACAGCACCTCCTCGGCGCGCAACTGCTCGAGCTCCTCGGCCGTCTTGCCCAGCAGCCCGATGAAAACATCGTCGTTGTGCTGGCCCGGGCACGCGGGGCCGGCGTTGCGCAGGCGGCCGGGCGATTCCGAGAGCACCGGCACGATGCCCGGCCCCAGGACGTTGCGCTGCAGCCGTTCATCGTAGTGCTCGACCAGCATGTCGCGGGCGCGCAGCTGCGGGTCGTTGACGACCTCGGCGACCGTGTTGATCGGACCGGCGATCACGCCTGCGGCGGAGAGGGTTTCGATGATGTCGCCGGGCCGGCGTTCTGCGGCCCACGCGCCGATGATGTTGTCGAGTTCGTCTTGGTTGCGGCCACGCGCGACGTGCGTGGCGAACCGGTCGTCGGTGGCCAGCTCCGCGCGACCCATCGCCTTGCACAGCCGGGCGAAGACGGTGTCCTGGTTGGCGGCGATCACCACCCACGAGCCGTCGGCGCTGCGGTAGATGTTGGACGGGGCGATGCCGTCGAGCCGGGTGCCGGACGGCCCGCGAATCACCCCGCCAACGTCGTAGTCGGGAATGGTGGATTCCTGCACGGCCAAACATGATTCGGTCAGCGCGACGTCGACCACCTGACCGCGTCCGGTGACGCTGCGGCGATAGAGGGCAGCCAGTGCGCCCTGCGCGCCGAACATGCCGGCCAGGCTGTCACCGAGCGAGAGCGCCAGCCGGGGCGGTGGCCCGCCCGGGAAACCGTTGAGGTGCCGCAGTCCGCTGGCGGCCTCGGCGACCGAGGCGTAGCCGGCCTTGGTGGCGTCGGGTCCGGTCTGCCCGTAGCCGGACACCCGGACCAGGATGATGCCCGGATTGCGGGCACCGAGCACGTCGTAGCCCAGGTTCCACTTTTCCAGGGTGCCCGGACGGAAGTTCTCCACCACGATGTCGGATTTCTCGACGAGCTCGCAGAACAGTTCACGGCCGCGGGGGTGGCGCAGATCCAGGGTGATCGCCTTCTTGTTGCGCGCGTGCACCGTCCAGAAGACGTGCTGCCCGCCGAGCTCGGCCTGGCCCCAGGTGCGCAGCGGGTCCGGGGCCTTGGGCAGTTCCACCTTGATCACGTCGGCGCCCATGTCGCCGAGCAATCGGCCGGCGAAGGGCCCGGCGATCAGCGTGCCCAGCTCGAGCACGCGGATGCCGTCCAGCGGTCCGGCTGGGGCGGGGGTCATTCGGCGCTCGCGAAGTCGTGCCGCACCAGCCAGTCGGTGACGATGGTGACGGCCGCCCGCAGCGCGTCGCGCTGGTCAGGTCCCGCGTAATAGTGTGTGGCGCCCGGGATTTCGTGCATCTCCTTGTCATCGTGTCCGATCGCCTGGAACAGCCGCCGGGTGTGGCTGGGCGTGCAGGCGTCATCCGCCAGGTTACCGATCACCAGCGCCGGGATCGCGATGTCGGGCCCGCAGGCCACCGCGTCGCCACGCGCGTCGTCGTAGCTCCACTGCGAAAGCCAGCCGCGCAGGGTGGAGAACCGGGCCAGCCCGACGGGGCTCATGTTCACCACCTGAGGATCCCCCAGGTAGCAGGTGCCAGGGGCGCGTTCGTTGGGATCGACGGTCGGGTCCAGCCAGCGCGGGTCGGCCATGGTGCCGTGCACGACGAAGCCGAACTCGGCAACATCTGCGTCGGGGCGCCCCGACGATTTCAACTCGGCCAGCTTGTCCTTGACCCATGCCGTGATGCGGCGGTTGCGGTCGATCTGCGCCTGCCGGTAGCGGCCCAGGAATTCCTGGCTGTACGGCGGCTGATTGGGGTTGTCGGGGTTGTACAGGTCCAGCTCGGGATCGCGTTTGGTGGGATCGGATTCGTCGAGGATCGACGCGTCCAGCCATTCGGTCAGCGTGCCGTGCCGGCTGATGTGCGCGGCGAGCAGCATGATGCCGTCGGCGGCGGGCAGGTCGAGTTTGGTGAGGTTCGGGCCGTCGCCGGTGGGGCTGGACGTGATGGTCGGGTTTTGCGCCTGCTGCTGGTAGAACACCGACAGCGATCCGCCGCCACTCCACCCGGCCAGCACCACCTTGGGGTAGCCCAGGCGCTTCTTGGCGTCCTTGATGCACTCGCCGAGATCCTCGACCACCTTCTCCATCAGCAGCGCCGAGTCGGTGCCGCGGAAGCGGCTGTTGCAGTAGATGACGTGATGGCCGGCCCGGGCCAGCGCGTTGATCATCGGCAGGTAGGCGCCGCCGCCGATGGGGTGCATGAACACCAGTACGGTGTCCGACGGCCTGTCCTTGGGTTTGAGCAGGTAGCTCTCCAGCACGGTGATCTCGGCCAGGCCGCCGTAAACGTCCCGCACACCGGAATTGTTCTGGAAGGCAACGAGATAGGGAATCCGGTCGTACTCGTGCTTTTTGGGTTTCACCGCTTGTGTCATTGGCGCCGCTCCTCCTCATCACTTCGTTCTGCATCGTCGCTGGCGCGGGTCATCAGTGTTGTCCTAGGTCGTGGGCCAGTACCTCGGCCGACGGGGTCAGCCGCCGGCGTGTGTCGATGGCGATCACCTGCCAGTCGACGCGGGAATAGTCGTCGAATTTGCGGCGCGCGCGTTCGCGGGCCTTCTCCGGTGCGCCATGGTGAACCCCTTGGGGCGCATGCGAAATCAAACCGGGTGGCATCGGGATGCCGTAGAGCGAGCCGCCGTGAAAGAAGGCGATCTCGTCGTAGTCGACGTTGCGGTGATACCACGGTGTGCGTTCGGTACCCGGAATCCCTTCGGCGGGTTTGGGCAGGAAGTTCATCACGTAGACGCCGGTGGCCTGCATGAACAGGTGCACCGTCGGGGGCAGGTGGACGCTGTCGGAGGTGACCACGTTGTAGTCGGCGATGTTGAACGTGAATGCGAAGTTGTCCCCGCGCCAGCCTTCGACGTCGAGCGGATTGTGTTGGTAGAACAGCGTTGTCGGGCCGCCGTCGTGGATGAGCCGGACCTCGAATTCGCCGTCGGCGCCGTCGGCCTCGTCGGCCGGCGCCGGCTCGGGGATGACCACCTGCGACGGGTCGAAGGGGAAGTGGCGGCCCAGCGCGCCCGGGGGCGGCACCCGGAACTCGTCGGTGGCCTCGATCATCAGCATCGTCGTCGCGCTGTCGGGCAGCTGGCGCCAGGTGCATGCCTTGGGGATGTAGAGCCAGTCGCCCTCCCGATAGCGCAGCGGCCCGAATTCGGTCTCGGCCAGACCGCTGCCCTGGTGGACGAAGCACAGCAGGTCTCCGTCGATGTGACGGACGAAGAACGGCATCGGCTCGTGACGACGGCTCAACAGGATTCGGCAGTCGTCGTTGCTGAACATCAGCAGGGGCCCGCCGTCGGCGTCGGTGGCGTCGCTGGGCTTGAGCTCGCTCGACAGGACGTCGATCGGCCGCAGCGGGCCGACCGACCGGTAGGCGGTTGGGTCGTGGCGCCGGTAGAGGTTGGCGGTGCGGCCGGTGAATCCGCCCCGGCCCAACTCGTCGTCCTTGAGGCCTTCGAGGTCGGCGTGCAGGCGGCGCGGTGTTCGGCCTTTCCGCAGGTGCACAAAGGATTCCATGGACGGCTCCTCCGATGGGGACCAGCTGGGTGGGCGATCAGGGTACAAAACTGAAAGTGACATTACTTTCTCTTTTTGGCCGGCACAAGAGTTGCTGCGAGGCCGTCGTCAGAGTCATCGCGAGGCCTCGTCCGGAGCCGTCGTGAGCGCGCCGTCGCCGCCCTCCCGCGTTGGTCACAAACGCCACAGGCGTCTCCGCCGGGCAGGACTCGTTTTGTTGCCCGCCTCACAGCGACAACTCCGGTCGGCCTCAAAACACGCGACGATTGTCGTTGCAACGCGGGCAAACAGTCGATTGGCCCCGAACTGAAACCACTGTGGCGGATGGGACCACTTGCGGGCCTATCCCCGGACGCGCAGCACGACCTTTCCCTTGGCGGTGCGGTTCTCCAGGGAGGCGACGGCGGCCCCGGCTTCTTCCAGCGGGTACGTCACCGGTTCCGGCGGGGCCAGCTCCCCGGAGGTGAGCAGTCGCTCGAGTCCGGCCCACTGCTCGGCCAGCGCGCCCGGATGTGTCCCCGCCCACGCGCCCCAGCCCACACCGACCACGTCAACGTTGTTGAGCAGCAACCGGTTTACCTTGACGGTGGGAATCTCACCACCGGTGAACCCGACCACTAGAAGCCGCCCGCCGGGCATGAGCGAGCGCAGGGAATCGGTGAACCGGTCGCCGCCGACCGGGTCGACGACGATGTCGACGCCGCGGCCGTGGGTCAACTCCTTCACCGCGTCTTTGAAACCGTCGGCCAGCACCACATCCGTCGCGCCGGCCGCCGTGGCGATGTCGGCCTTGTCCTGCGCGCTGACCACGGCGATGGTGCGGGAGGCGCCCAACGCCGGCGCCAGCCGCAGCGCCGAGGTCCCGATGCCGCCGGCCGCGCCGTGCACCAGCACCGTCTCGCCGCGCTGCAGCCGCCCCCGGACAGTCAGCGCGAAGTACACCGTCAGGTCGTTGAACAGCAGGCCGGCGCCCGCCTCGAAGCTCACATTGTCGGGCAGCTTGAACACCCGGTCCGGGGCCAGCACCGCGACCTCGGCCATGCCGCCGGACAGCATCGTCAGGCCCACGACCCGGTCGCCGGCGCTGACGTGCGCGCCTTCGGGAGCGGACCGGACCACACCGGCAATCTCGGCGCCGAGCACGAACGGCAACTCCGGGCGGTACTGGTAAAGACCGCGGGTGAGCAGGGCGTCCGGGAAGGCCACCCCGGCGGCGTGCACGTCGACGACGATCCCGTCGCCCGACGGCTCGTCGATGTCGGTCAACTCGACCGCGTCCGGACCATCGAGCCGGGTCACCTGTACCGCGCGCATGCCACCTCCGTCGTCACTGTCATCGGCGCCGCCGTCGGGGAATGCGCCCGAACAGCGCTCGATCAGCCTACTGCCGGCTCAGAAACCGCCCGCGACCCGCACCACGGCCCGGCCGGAGAATTTGCCGGCGCGCACCTGGTCGATCACGCCGACGACGTCTTTCACGTCGATGTCGCTGACCAGTGAGTCCAGGTGAGGTGGCCGCAGCGAATCACCAAGCCGGGCCCACAATTCGCGGCGCGGCCCGATGGGCATCAGCACCGAGTCCATGCCCAGCAGCGTGATGCCGCGCAGGATGAACGGCAGCACCGTGGTGCGCAGGGCCGGCCCGCCGGTGAGGCCGCTGGCCGCCACCGCACCGCCGTAGTCGATGGTGCTGAGCACGTCGGCCAGCGTCGCGCCGCCCACGCAGTCCACCCCGCCCGCCCAGCGCGCCTTACCGAGCGGCCGTGGCTTGGCGTCGGGGTCGGCGGGCAGTCGACCGATAACTTCAGCGGCGCCAAGGGCTTTGAGCCGGTCGGTGGCTTCGGCTTTGCCGGTCGAGGCGATCACCTGGTAGCCGGCGGCCGCCAGCAGGTCGACGCTGACCGACCCGACGCCGCCGGTGGCTCCGGTGACCACGACGGGACCGGCGTCGGGCGTGATGCCCCAGTCGATCAGTGCCTGCACGCTCATCGCCGCGGTGAAGCCCGCAGTTCCGATCGTGGCGCCCTCGTGTGGGCTCAATGCGCCGAGTGCGACGACCTGGTCGGCCGGCAGCCGTGCGTATTCTGCGTAGCCGCCGTGGTGACCGGTGCCGATGGCGTACCCGTGGGCCAGTACCGGGTCGCCGACGGCGAAGTCGGGCGAGGCCGATTCCACGACCTCGCCGGTGAGGTCGATACCCGGCACCACCGGGTAGTCGCGCACCACGCCGCCACCCGGGGTCAACGCGAGCGCGTCTTTGTAGTTGACGCTCGAATACTCCACGCGGATGGTCACTTCGCCGGGCGGCAGGTCGGAGTGGTTCAGCGTCTCGACCGACGCGGTTATCCGGTCACCATCTTGTCGCGCGACAAGCGCCTGAAACGTGTCCATGCTTCGACGCTAACCTCACCGTATGGATCCCTTTCCACTCGGTGGGTTTTCAGTCAACCGCGTCGGCTTCGGCGCCATGCAATTGCCCGGTCCGAATGCGTTCGGTCCGCCGCGGGACCGCGACGAAGCCCTGGCCGTGCTGCGCCGCGCGGTCGAACTCGGCGTCGACCACATTGACACCGCCCAGTTTTATGGTCCCGACGTGGCCAACGAGCTGATTCGTGCCGCGCTGCATCCCTATCCGCAGAACCTGGCGCTGGTCAGCAAGGTCGGTGGGCGCCGCGATGACAACGGCGCCTGGCTGCCGGCCGGTGCGCCCGCCGAGTTGCGCCGTGACATCGAGACCAACCTGCGCAGCCTCGGTGTCGAGCAACTGGCCGTGGTCAACCTGCGGGTATTCGAAAGCGACGGCCCGGACCAACAGTTCGACGACCAGCTCTCGACCATGATCGAGGCCCGCGAGCAGGGATTGATCGGCGGGATCGGGCTGAGCAGCGTCAACCGCGAGCGCCTGCTGCACGCGGTGGAGCGCACCGAAATCGCCTGTGTGCAAAACGCATTCAATCTGGTGTACCGGGAGTCGGCGCCGGTGCTCGAGGAGTGCACGACGCAGGGGATCGCCTTCGTTCCGTTCTTCGCGCTGGGTGCGGCCTTCATGCAGCCCAACCCGGTGCTGAGCCACCAGGTGGTTCAGGAGACCGCGCAGCGACTGGGCCACACACCCGCGCAGGTCGCGCTGGCGTGGACGCTGCACATGGCACCCAACGTGCTGCTCATTCCCGGTACCTCGTCGTTGGGGCACCTGGAGGAGAACCTCGACGTCGCGTCCATCCAACTGGACGACGAAGCCTGCGAGCGGCTGAACGCGGTCGCCGCGGTCGCCGCGTAATTTCCGCCGAAAGTGCGGGGCCCCTCGCTACTTGAGCTCGGACGAGGACAGGCCCAGCAGGCGGCGCGCGACCACCAGCTGCTGAATCTGCTGCGTGCCCTCGAAGATGTCCAGGATCTTAGAGTCGCGCGCCCATTTCTCCAGCAGCGCCTGTTCGGAATAGCCTGCGGTGCCGGCCAATTCGACCGTCTTGAGCGTCACGTCTGTGGCCATCCGGCCTGCCTTGGCCTTGCTCATCGACGCTTCTTTGGAGTTGGGGATCTTGTTGTCGGCCTGCCACGCCGCCCGCAGCGAGAGCAGATAGGCCGCCTCCCAGTCGGCTTCCATCCGAATGAACTCGGCCGCCGCGGCGCTCTGGGCGTGCGAGGGCCTGTCATAGGAGATCTCCACGCCGGCCTCGGTGAGGATCTTGCGAATCTCCTCCAGCGCGGCGCGCCCGACCCCGACGGCCATGGCCGCGACGATGGGCCGGGTGTTGTCGAAGGTCTCCATCACTCCGGAAAAGCCCTTGCCGACCTCGATTTCGGGGTTGCCGAGCAGGTTTTCCTTCGGAATGCGGGCGTTGTCGAACCGGATGACCGCGGTGTCGGAACCCTTGATGCCGAGCTTGTGCTCGAGCCGTTCGACCGTGACACCGGGATGCTCGCGCGGCACGACGAACGACTTGATCGCCGCGCGCCCCTGTGACTTGTCCAGCGTCGCCCACACCACGATGTGGGTGGCGCGCGACCCGGCGGTGACGAAGATCTTCTCGCCGTTGATCACATACTCGTCGCCGTCGAGGGTGGCCGTCGTCGACACCGCCGCCGAGTCCGATCCGAAGCCGGGTTCGGTGATGGCCATCGCCGCCCACACCTTGCCCAGGCGTTGCAGCTGCTCCTCGTTGGCGACGGCGGAGATGGCCGCGTTGCCCAGCCCCTGATAGGGGACCGACAGCATCATCGCGAGGTCGCCCCAGCTGGCTTCCAGCGTCTGCAGCAGCGCGGCCATGTTCGCGCCGTTGTGGTTCTTATCCCGCTCTTCGTCCTCGCCGCCCAGCGCGTTGGCTCCCGCGAATTCGATTGACTCCGAGGCCCCTTCGAAGAGGCTGAACAGGGTGTCGAGCTCGACCGGGTACGCGTGTTCCTTGAGGTCGTACTTGCGGGCGATCGGCCGCATCAATTCGGCGGCGCCCTGGTGCGTCTTCGTCGTCACCGCTTGCATCTTGCGCGGAAGTTCCAGATTGATTGCCATGATTGAACTTTCAGCTCGAGTTGGATAACGACTCAGATGACGACGACGCCCTCGGCGACGCCGATGGCCCGCAGGTCGCGGTACCAGCGTTCGACGGGATGCTCTTTCGTGTAACCATGGCCGCCGAGCAGCTGAACACCGTCCAGGCCGATCTGCATGCCCTTGTCGGCACCAAGCCGCTTGGCCAGCGCCGCCTCGCGGATGAACGGCAGACCCTGCTCGGCGCGCGCCGCGCCGCGCCAGGTGATAAGCCGCAGCCCATCCAATTCGATGGCGATGTTGGCGCACATGAAGGCGACCGCCTGCCGGTGGGCGATCGGCTCACCGAAGGCCTGGCGTTCCTTCACGTACGGGACGACGTAGTCGAGCACCGCGTGCGAGGTACCGACGGTCAGCGCCGCCCAGCCCAGCCGGGACAGCGCGATCGCCTCGGAGTAATCGGCGTCGGTCGCCTCGTCCTCACCGAGCCGGGCGCTCGCCGGCACCGTCACCCCGGAGAGTTCGACGTGACCCAGAGCCGCGGCGCGGATCCCCATGCTCGGATCCGCTTTCACGGTAAGGCCTTTGGTCGAGGATTCGACGATGAACAATGCCGGCTTGCCGTCCAGCTGCGCGCCGACGATGAAGACCTCGGCGTCGGCCGCGGCCGGGACCAACGACTTCACCCCGTCGAGGCGGTACCCGCTCGGGGTGCGCACCGCGGTGGTCTTGAGCCGGGTGGGGTCGAAGAGCGGTTGCGGTTCGGCGATGGCCACGCACGCCTGGGGCACGTTCTCACCGGCGAACGCGGGCAGGTAGGTGGCCTGCTGGTCGGCGCTGCCCCAATGGGTCAGCGCGGAGGCCACGCCCCCCGGGGCCAGCAGCGGCAGCGCCAGACCCATATCGCCGTAGGCCAGCGCCTCGGCGACCAGCACGTTGGTCACGCTGGATCGGTGCGCGGCGATGCCGTCGAAATCCTCGGGGATGTTGATCGCGGTGATGCCCAGCTCGGCGGCCTTGGCGATCAAGTCGGGCGGATAGGTCGCCGCCTCGTCAGCTTCGTGTGCGGCGGGCCGCAGCACTTCCTCGGCGAAGTCGTCGAGCGTCTCGACGATCATCTTCTGCTCGTCGTCGGGCGTCAGGTCGAAGTAGTCCTTGCCGCTGGACTTGAGCCGGGTCGGCCCGCCGCGCAGGTTCTGGATCCGCTTGAACTCCCGCGAAGAAGTCGCGGCGGTGGAGAAGATCGTCTTCGTGCCATAGCGCAGGGCGCGGTTGAGCGGGTCACGCAGCTGGTATTTGTCCAGGAATTCCTGCCCGACGAGCGGGGTGATCAGCGCGATGGCGATGTCGACGCCGGTGCGCTTATGCGGTTGCAGCCCCACCGCGGACTTGTGGTCGCGCCGTTTGACGCGGGTGCGGGCGGATGTCTGTTGAGAACCGGAACCGGTCATTTTCAGCAGCCTCAGGTCGTTGGGCAATGCGGATATCCCCGATCTTACTCCGGAGTAAGATCGGGGAGAACACTTGTTAACTAATTCACACGGCGGCGGCCGCGAGGCGGCCGAGTACTTGCTGGTGCAGCAGGCCGTTGGTGGCCACGGCGCTGCCGCGATGCGGTCCAGGTGTGCCGTCCAACGCCGTCAGCGTCCCACCGGCTTCGCGCACCAGGATGTCGAGCGCCGCGAGGTCCCATACCGACACTTCCGGTTCGGCGGCGATGTCGACGGCCCCTTCGGCGAGGAGGCAATAGGACAGAAAGTCGCCGAAGGCACGCACCCGCCACACCTCGTCGGTCAGCGCGATGAATCGGTCCCGGACGCCGAGCTGCGCCCATCCCGACAGGCTGGAGAACGAAAGGCTTGCCGAATTGAGTTGTGCCACCGAGGAAACCGAGAGGCGACGGGCGGGCGCACCGTGGACCGTCACGAAGGCGCCCTGACCGCGCGCGGCCCACCACCGGCGCTGCAACGCCGGGGCGCTGACGGCGCCGACGACGGGGACGCCGTCTTGCAGCAACGCGATCAGACTGGCCCACACCGGCACCCCGCGGACGAAGTTCTTGGTGCCGTCGATCGGGTCGATGATCCACTGTCGCCCGGTGAAGGAGGTGTCGCCGCCGAACTCCTCGCCGACGATGCTGTCGTCCGGCCGTTCGCGCGCGAGCACCTCGCGCAGCTCGGTCTCGACCGCGCGATCGGCGTCGGTCACCGGCGTCAGGTCGGGCTTGGTGTCGACGCGCAGGTCCAGCGCACCGAATCGGGCGGAAGTCAACGTGTCTGCGCGGTCGGCCAGCGTCAGTGCCAGCGCCAGATCGTCGTGACTCATGTGAGCAGTCCTACCATGGCGTCGTGTGGGAATTCGGTCTGCTGCTCCTGTTGATGGCCGTATTGGCCGTATTTCTCGTCCAGCGGTTCGTTCCGCGGGGCCCGCGCGGTGAGCTGCTGAGCGGCACGCTGCTGGTGACCGGAATCAGCCCCCGCCCGGACGCCACCGGCGAGCAGTTCGTCACCATCGCCGGCGTGATCAATGGGCCCACCGTCAACGAACACGCGGTGTATCAGCGCATGGCCGTCGACGTGAACCAGTGGCCGACCATCGGCCAGCTGTTTCCGGTGGTCTATTCGCCGAAGAACCCGGACAACTGGAGATTTGCTCCCCCGGCACCGCCTGCGGCACCCGGGCCGCCTGCGCCACCCGAATCGCCGCAGCCGCCCGCCTCCTGAGCGGTCAACCGGCCGCGGGCGGACGCGCCATCACCATGATCCGCCTGCCGTAGCGGGGGACCACAAGCGTCGCGCGCCTGACCGTCCCGCCCGGGATACCGGGGATGCCGGGCGTCCCGGACCCGGTTCGGCCGACCGCTTCGGTCACCGCCAGGTCGGACAGGCCGCCGCCCGGCAATGCCGACACGGAGTTGCCGGTCGCGCTGGCCCAGCCGGCGGGCACCGACATGGGTCCGATCCGCCCGGCGCGGGCGAGCACCGCGTTGACGTTGCCCAGGCCCGATGTGGCGACGCTGAGCGCGGGCGCCTTGGGGAACGCGGCCGGAACCGCCGCGAGGTTCGGCAAGATGCCCAAGTTCTTGTCCGCCTGAATGATTCCGGAAGGGATCCCCTCCGTCGTGAAGATGGCCCTGAACGCGGTCGAAGCCCCCTGGATGGTGTCAAAGATCCGGAACAACTGCGACGACGAACCGGCTGCCGAGGAAGCGACCTGCGAGCCCGAGTTCGACCCGGCGCTGCTGGCGTGGGCTTGCGCGACGGCTGCCTGCTGGGCCAGCACGCCGTTCGCGTTGGTGGTTTGGCGCGGCGAGGAAAACGGCGAAAACTGCACCGCCGCAGCCGAACCTGCTGAGTAGCTGTACATTGCGGCGGCGTCCTGCGCCCAGTATTCGGCGTACTGGGCCTCGGTGGCCGCGATGGCCGCGGTGTTCTGGCCGAAGAAGTTCGTTGCCACCAGCATCGCCAACTGGGTGCGGTTGGCCGCGACCACGGGTGGGGGCACGGTCATGGCATGCGCCAATTCGTAGGCCGCCGCGGCCGCCCGAGCCTGCATCGCGGTCTGCTGTGCACGTTCGGCGGTCGTATACAGCCACGCCGCGTATGGCGCTGCGCTGGCCGCCATCGCCTGGGACGCCGCCCCCTGCCAGTGCAGGCCCGTCAGGCCGGACAGCACCGATTCGTAGACCGCGGCCGTGATGCCCAACTCGGCCGAGAGCGAGTCCCAGCTTCCCGCGGCGGCCAGCAGCGAGCCCGAACCGGGGCCTGCGTACATCCGGCCGGAGTTCACCTCTGGCGGAAGAAAGCCGAAATCCATGGTCTTACAGCTCTATGAGCTGCGTAAAACGAGACTGCTCGCGCCGAACGGTTTCGCTTGTGGCCGAGGGCAGTTGGCGGATTACCGGCACGTCACCCGGCGGCTGGCGGGCGGGGCATCACGGTGAGCCGCACGCCGTAGCGGGGCGGGACACCCGCGCCGGCGGATCGCGCGGCACCGCCGCCGGGCATGCCGGGGTAGCCGGGATACCCGGACGCCATCGGCTCCTCGGTCCCCGGCAGCGTGGTGAAGCCGGCGGGTTCCAACGGCGAGATGTGTGTGCTGGTGGGTGCGGCCCAGCTCGCGGGCACCGACATCGGCCCGATCGTGCCGGCGTGCGAGAGGGTCGCGGTGACCTTGCCCAGGCCCCCGCCGAGGCCCGATGTGGCGCCGCGCAGCGCCGGCGCCGCGAGCGCGGGAGCGAGATTGGCCGCGGCCGCCCCGGGCTTGGCGAGAATGCCCAAATTGTTCTCGGCCCCGATGATTCCGGACACGAACTGCTCCATGTTGTAGGGAGCGCTGAAGCCCAGGCCCGTCCCCTGAATGGCGTCAAGGACCCGGAAGGCGTTGCCATTGGCCGAGGCGGCCGACGAAAGGTCGTAGTAGTCGCCTGAGATGTTGTAGATGTTGCCCGCTGTGGTTTGCGGTTGCTGCGTGGACAACGGCGAAAACGTCTGTGCCGCGGCCTTAGTCACGCCCGCGTTGGTGTTGGCCGTGGCGACGGCGGCGTTCTGGGCGCCCACCCCGGACTCGTTGGTGGTCTTGTTCGCGGTGGCGAACCGGGGCAACTGCGTCGTCGCCGCCGTCGACGACACTGAGTAGCCGGCCATGGCGGCGGCGTCCTGCGCCCAGAAATCGGCGTACTGCGCCTCGGTATCGGCGATGGCCGCGGTGTTCTGGCCCACGATGTTCGTCGCGACCAGAGATGCCAACAGGGTGCGGTTGGCGGCGATGACCGGTGGGGGCACCGTCATCGCATACGCCTGCTCGTAGGCCGCCGCGGCGGTCCGCGCCTGCATGGCCGTCTGCTTCGTCTGTTCCGCGGTCGCTTGCAGCCAGCCCATGTAGCGGGCGGCCGCGGACGCCATCGACGCGGCGGCGGGGCCGCGCCATTGCAGGTCCAGACCCGCAAGCACCGATTCGTACGACTCCGCGGTGGAGGCCAGCTCGGCCGACACCGCGTCCCAGCTTCCCGCGGCGGCCAGCAGCGAGGCCAACCCGGGGCCGGTGTACATCCGGGCAGAGTTGATTTCCGGTGGAAGAAAAGCCCATTCCATGTGTGATACATCCCCTCGTAGAGCGATTTCGGGCAAACGCCACTGGCGCCGGCGCTTGCCGCATCGGCGTAGTTCTCGAATGTGGGCCGCTCCCGGATCCCCTTTGCAGGCCGGCAAAGCTCACCCCGCGTTGGGTTGGTAGGGCAGCCCGGTGCGGTCGCGTTGCTGCCGTCTCGCCGGGCAGCGTTGCGCTTAACGGGTTGGCGGAGCGTGCGCGCAGGGCATTACAAAAGACCTTCGGTTCTCGGGCCCTTCAAACGTCGCAGGTGCGGCCGATGCCTGCGGGGTTTTGCGTATTTCACGGCGCGGACCAGGCAGAATTTAGCGACCGTTCACTATGCGTTCATGTTTTGTTAACCAATCCCCAGCCGTAATTTACGCCTGTTTAACAACGAAAGTATTTGAAAGTCTTGGTGTCTGGAGATCGCGGCAAGGTGCCTGCCGTCCGCCGATGCCGGTCGGCCCGCGCCGACGGCCTAGGCGGCCTTGGGCAGACCCGGTGGAAGGGTGCGCTCCTGGTCACTCGCGATGATTGAGGTTGTCGACCACACCCTGCAGCATCTCGGGATGCCGCAGGAACGGGGTGATGATGTCGACCGGCAGCGGAAAGACGACGGTCGAGTTCTGATCGGCCCCCAACTCCAACAGAGTCTGCAGGTAGCGCAGCTGCAGGGACGCCGGACTCTTCGACAGGGTCTCCGCGGCTTCGCGCAGCTCCTCGGATGCCTGCAGCTCCCCACGAGCGTTGATGACCTTCGCGCGGCGTTCGCGCTCGGCTTCGGCCTCGCGGGCCATCGCCCGCTGCATCGACTCCGGGATTTCGACGTCCTTGATCTCCACGACGCGCACCTGCACACCCCACGGCTCGGTCTGCTTCTCGATGATCGTGCGCAGATCGCTGTTGAGGTCCTCGCGATGCGCCAGCAGCGTGTCCAGGTCCGCCCGGCCCAGCAGCGAACGCAGCGTCGTCTGAGCGATCTGCGACGTCGCCACCGCGTAGTTCTCCACCGCCAGAATCGCTTTCAGTGGATCCATCACCTGAAACATCACGACGGCATTGACGCGCGCCGGCACGTTGTCCCGGGTGATCACCTCCTGCGGCGGAATGGTCAGCGTCACCAGGCGCTGGTCAACCCGAATCATCTTGTCCAGCAGCGGAATCAGAAAACGCAATCCGGGACCGTAGAGGGGGCGTGCGTGTCCCATCCGGAACACGACTCCGCGTTCGTACTCGCGCAGCACGGCCAGCGACCACGCCGCGAGCACCACAAGCAAAACAATCCCGGCGCAGATCAGGCCGATCACAAGGGCAATCATGTGGTGTTGTCCTCCTTGCTCTTCCAACCGCCCCAGCGCGTGGAGTACCGGTCGATTGCGGCGGCCACTTGGTCTTCGATCGCGGTGCGGTGCGGCAGGTGCTCGGGCGCGTTGGACGGAGTGTTCCACAGGTGGCGGGCCAGCGGCGCTCCGAGCAGCGCGACCAACAGCACGGTGGCCACGAGGACCAGCGCGTCGGCGGGGGAGTGGTTGGCGATCAATGTGGCCAGCGGCAAGACGATTCCCAATGCGGCCACGCAGCAGGCGATCCCGCGGTGAAACCGCCCGGCGTCCGAATGCGGCCAGGGGTCGACCTCGCGGCTTATCTCACGCCCGTGCTCGGAGGACGTGCAGTCCGATTTGACGGGACAGCTGTTGCAGACCACCGGCAATGCGCGATACCGCATGACTCGATGTTTGGGATCGAACGAGGTCGGCCACAGCCAATGATCCTGCGAACAGATCCATGCATCATGGTCGGTCCGGTAGGTGAATTGTCCTGTGCGCCAGCGCGCCGCATGCGCCGAAGCCCGCCGGGCCATCGCGTCGAAACTCCAGCCGACGGCTAGCAAAGCCAGGGAATACCCGGCGACCATCCACACCGAGGAAGTCGGCGCAGTCACCGGTCAATCCTTCGCCGGCACTGCGGCGCCCGGCTCCGGCTCGGTCGGGGCGTGCGTGTACAGCGGATTTTCGGGGAGTTCCTCGGCCGTCGTACCCGACCGGAAATGACGCAGTGCGGTCCAGGCGATCCAGACGAACGGCACTACACCACCGACGATCAGGATGACGTCACCCGGTAGCCGGAGCCATTCGAGGACGGCGTTGCCGGGCCTGGTGATGTAGCCGAGCGACCGCGCTTCGAAGTAGCCGTCGTTGACCGAGTGGTAGAGCTGTAGCACGCCCAACGGGAGCAACGTGGCGAACACCATCCAGGCCAGCCCGATGTTCATGCACCAGAAGGAGATTCGCGCTAACTTCTCGGGCCACTTGTCGGGCGGGATCACGTAGCGGAAGGCGAACATGGCCAGTCCCACCGCGAGCATGCCGTACACGCCCATCATCGCCGCATGCGCGTGGTTGGCGGTCAGTGCGGTGCCGATCTGGTAATAGGACACCACCGGGAGGTTGATCAGGAAGCCAAAGATACCCGCCCCCAAGAAGTTCCAGAATCCCACCGCGACCAGGAACATGACTGCCCAGCGGTGCGGGAACGGGTTGGCGTCGCCGGATTGCTGGCGTGCACCGAGCTGCAGGAACGCCCACGCCTCGACGGTCAGGAACGTCAGCGGAATGACCTCTGCGGCCGAGAAGAACGCGCCCAAAGCCATGTGCTCTACCGGCGTCCCGGAGAAGTACAGGTGATGCATGGTGCCGATTACACCGCCGGCGGAGTACAGGATGACGTCGAGGAAGATCACGCCCAGCGCGATCCGTTCGCGCACCACGCCGAGCAACACGAACATGTAAGCCACCATCACGGTGGTGAACAGCTCGAGGAAGTCCTCGACCCACAGGTGCACCACCCAGAACCGCCAGAAGTCGGCCACGGTGTAGTGGGCGTCGCTGCCGGCCAGCAGGCCCACGGCGTAAAAGGCCGGGATGGCTAGTCCGGAGAAGAAGAACAGCCAGGGCATGTTCATCTTCGACTCGCGCTTGAGCCTGCCGCGCAGGCCGCGCCAGATGATGGCGATCCACACGAACATGCCGATGATCAGCAGGATTTGCCACAGGCGGGGTAGGTCGAGGTACTCCCATTGCTGAGAGAACAGCCCACCCGCCGGGATCACGCCGTAGATGGACAGCGCCTCGCAGATCAGCGACCCGAACACCACCACGGCGACCGCGCCGAGCAGCACGTAGGCGAGCAACCCCTGGCGCCTGGGCTCGCGGCGGGCGATGAACGGCACCAGGAAGATGCCGCCGGCCAGGAAGGCCGCCGCCGTCCAAAACAGCGACAGCTGCAGATGCCAGGTGCGGGCCAAGTTGTAGGGCAGCACGCGGGCCAAGTCCAGCCCGAAGAAGTTCGACAAATCGGCCCGGTAGTGCTCGGCCGCGGCACCCAGCAGCGCCTGCGCCAGGAACAGCACCGACACGATCGCGAAGAACCAGATGCAGGCGCGCTGCGCCGGCGTCAGGCTCACCTCGCCGGGTTGGCGGAAGGACAGGGTGGACGACTCGGCGCTGTGCCAGCCGACCTTCTGGCTCCAGCGGCCGTATACCGCGAACATGACCCCGATGCCGCCGAGCAGTGCGATCAGCGACAGCGCCGACCAGACGATCACCGCCGCGGTGGGACCGTTGTCGACTCGCGGCTCCGCCGGCCAGTTGTTGGTGTAGGTGTAGTTGTGGCCGGGGCGTTCGGCCGCGGCGGCCCAGGCCGTCCAGGCGAAGAACGCCGTGAGGTCACGGATCTGCGCCTTGTCGGTGATCATGTGCGGCAGTAGGCCGTATTTCGTCGAGTTCTCACCGAAGTAAGCGGCGTACTGGCTCTGGATGTGGTCGAACGCCACGGCCTGCCGATCGGTGAACACCAACGTCTTGGTGGCGGGGTTGTAGCGGTTGGTGCGGAACTCCGTGACCACCCGCTCGCGCGGATCGGTGACACCCTGCGACCGGAGCTGACCGGAGACATCCTGCGTGGCGGTCCGCAGGTATTCGGCGGTGTAGTCGGGACCGAGGTACGCGCCATGGCCGAGCACCGAACCGTATTCCATCAGTCCGCGGGCCTGATAGAGCTCCTGACCTCTGGTGATGTCCTGGCTGGTGAATAGAAGCTGGCCCGATTCACTGACGACCTTGTCGGGCAGCGGCATCGAAGCCGAATACGTGCGGTAGGCCAGGATGCCCATCACCAGAAAGCCGAAGATCATGACCAGGGCGACGCCTTGGACCCAACCTTTTCCGATGAGGGGCTGTGACGATGAGGGCTGGGTGGATGTCGGTTGAGCGGTCATGCGCGAGGTCTCCCGTCCAGGTGGTGGGTGGTGGTGCCCGCTGTCTCGCATGTCAAACACACCTAGTTTTCGTCCGCACCTAGTATTCGGTCGCTGACATCGCGATGGCAACATCGAATTTCGCAGGTTTCGTCGATCGTAGGGTCCAAAGGCACCTATTTCGGGACCAATGTATCTGGGGGAGCAAGGTTTACGGCGATAACCTCACGGTGCAACGGTGTAACGGGCACCCTTCTACGCTCGAAGAGGGAAGTCGCGATGAGCAACAGGTATCCAGCTCCCGCAATTCTGGTGGGGGTTGACGGATCCAAGGCGGCGATACATGCGGCCGTCTGGGGGGTCGAGGAGGCGGTCAACCGCGACATTCCGCTGCGGCTGGTGTATGTCATCGATCCTCGCGATGGTTCGGGAGCGCGTGCCGTCGGTACTCGACTCGCCGTCGCCCGAGCCGCGTTGGTCGACGCGCATCGGGCCGTGGACGCCGTCGGCGAACCGGTCAAGGTAGAAACCGACATCCTTTGGGGCAAAACGGTTTCCAAGCTGCTCGAGGAATCAAGGTCGGCGCTCATGATCTGCGTCGGGCAGATCGGAATCGACCACGCCTGCCATGGCGGACCCTCCGTTGCGACCTCCTTGGTCCGCTCGGCGCTGTGCCCGGTCGCGGTGATCCAACAGTCGACGGGTCGTCTGACGGCGCCGCGGGTCAGCGGCGTGGTGGTGGAAGTGGACAACGGCACGGTGCTGTGGCATGCGTTCGACGAAGCCAGGCTGAGGGGAGCGGCACTGCAGGCCGTGTCGGTATCCCGGGTGGCGGACGCCCGGGAGGGAAGCCCTGAGAAGTTCTCGGCGCGAGCACAATTGGATCGTCGACTGGCGCGGTGGATGCGGTTGTATCCCGACGTGCAGGTGGTGCCGGCGATCGTGGCCGGCGGCGTGGACCGGTACCTGCGTGCCCGCCACGAAGCGGACCGGCTGCTGGTCACCGACCACGCTCGGGCCGAGGCCCTGTGCCATGCGGGCCATTCCGTGCTGGCGATACGTTGCGGCAATCTGTAGCTCGGGCAGAGCTGGTGTGGTGGCCTGAAACATACCGTTGCGCAACAGAATCGAAGTCGACGTCGGATTGCACGGGGAATTTGTTCCGTGTGTGCCGGTTGGTGCTGCTTGTTGTCAAGGGGCTTATGGCTCTGCTGATGGGACGCTACACTTAAATAGTGTTACTCCGAGTTGCAGATAGATCGAGGGGCTGTTGACGATGAGCCAGCCAACCACGGCCGAGGCAGGCGCAGACCTGATCGACCGCGCTGACGTGGAGGTGTTACTGCGCCGTTTCTACGGGCGGGCGCTGGACGACGAGGTCCTGGCGGAGCCGTTCATCGCCGTGCTCCGCTGTCGGATCGCCACTTCCGGCGCTGACTCCGCCTGTGGCACAACACCGTTGACGAGATGTACAGCGGGCCGGCGGCCGATCGGGCGAAGGTTCAGGCCGGCCGCATCGCGTGGGCCATGCCGGCGGCTGACCGGTCTCGACGCGCCCGAGCTCCTCGTCACGCAACCGGCTCGTGACGGTCAGGCTCCGGACCGAACCGGAAGCGGCGGCCGGTGACTTCGGTCGGGGTTATCCGCACATAGTGCGGTTTGAGCGTCGCAGTCCACGGCAGCAACTGTGCGCGTTCGGCGTGCTGGATGTCCGCGTCATTCTTCAGCAATCGCGCCCGACCGCGCACGATCACGCTCCAGCCGTCGACCAGGTTGTGGTCGTCGACCTCGAAGACCACCGCGTGATGCGCCACGGCCGAGAACAATTTGGTGCCCTCGGCCGTGCGGAACAGCACCGTGCGGTCTTGCACGACGAAGTTGACGGGAAAGATTTCGGGCTCACCGGCGAAGTTGGTGACCAGCCGGCCCAGCGCGACGCTGCCCAACAGATTCCAGTTCTCATTCTCGGAAAGCACGGTTACCGGTTGGTCGCTACCCACCCGCTCAACGCTACGGAGAATCGGCGTCGTTGAGTAGAGCCTTTGTATCCCCGGCGCCGCAGAGATCGGCGATCAGCCGTGGCTGACCCGTAGCAACTTGGCCAAACTCGGCAGCTTGACGCGGGGACGTCCGTGCGGTTCGCCGGCCGCTCGCTCATGGGTGTCGATGAGCTCCCAGTGCGCCGAGGTGACCAGCTGTGGCTGGCGCGACGCCAGCCAGTCGGCCAGCCGGTCGGCGTGGTTGTCCGGAAAATCCGCCAGACCGTCGGCGCCGGACAGATCCGCGAGCAGGGTGTCCACCGTGTCCTGGGAGTCCTTCTTATTGGTGCCGATGACGCCGGTCGGTCCGCGCTTGATCCAGCCGACCACGTATTCATTGCGGCTGCCGTCGACCCGGCCGCCGCTGTTGGGGATCGTCGCGGTCTTCTCGTCGAACGGCAACCCCGGGGTGGGCACGCCGCGGTAACCGACCGAGCGCACCACCAGCTGAACCGGCAGCTCCTCGCGTTCGCCGGTGTCGTTGGCGGACACCCGCCCGTTGTCGTCGGTGACCAGCTCGTTGCGGCCGAGCACGATCCCTTCCACCCTCTGGTCGCCCTTGATCTCGATCGGGGACGTCATGAAGCGCAGCACGATGCGGCGGTGCCCGGGGCGCGGATCGCGCTTCGCGTAGTCGCGCAGCACATTGATGTTCTGCTTCGCCGTCTTGCCGGCCGCCGCGGCATCCTCGTCGCTGACGCCCTCCAGCTGGGCGGGGTCGACGATCACGTCGACGTTGTCCAGCTCGCCCAGCTCGCGGAGCTCCAGGGTGGTGAACGCGGTCTGCAGCGGCCCGCGCCGACCGATGACGACCACCTCGTCGACGCCGCACGGGCGCAGCGACTCCAGCGCGTGGTTGGCGATGTCGGTCAGTCCCAGCACGTCGGGGTCGGTGACCAGGATGCGTGCCACGTCGAGGGCGACGTTGCCGTTGCCGACGACTACGGCTCGGGCGCCCGAGAGATCCGGCGTGGCCTCCTCGAAGTTGGGGTGTGCGTTGTACCAGCCCACGAAATCGACGGCGGCGATGCTGCCCGGTAGATCTTCGCCCGGGATGTTCAGCGCGCGGTCGGATTGTGCCCCGACGGCGTAGACGACGGCGTCGTAGCGCTCGGCCAGCTCGCTGGACTGCACGTGTTCGCCGACCGCGATGTTGCCGAAGAAACGGAAGCGCGGATCCTGGGACGTCTTCTCGAACTGTTTGCTGATCGACTTGATCTTCGGGTGGTCGGGCGCGACGCCGGAGCGCACCAGTCCCCAGGGGGTGGGCAGCATTTCCAGCATGTCGACGGCGACATCGAAGTCCTCGGACCCGTCGGCCGCCTTCAGTAAGGACGATGCGGCGAAGAAACCGGACGGGCCGGAGCCGACGATTGCAACGTGATAAGGGCGCATACTCGACCTTCTATTCGTGCTCGATAGCGCCGGGGGCTTCCTAAACAGCCCGGCGCGCAGAGCGGGGCGCACATGATCGTGACTCGATGCTAAACGCATGACCGCTGGTCGTGACCTGGACACTCGCTGCGAGCAAAGTCGGTCGGCGGGCCCCGGGTAACGTTGTCGCCTGTGGAACCTGACCGTCAAGCCGATATCGCCGCCCTCGACGCCACCCTGACCACGGTGGAGCGGGTGCTCGATGTGGACGGTCTGCGCACCCGCATCGAGAAGCTCGAACACGAGGCATCGGATCCTCAATTGTGGGACGACCAGGCGCGGGCGCAGCGGGTGACCAGTGAGTTGTCTCACGCTCAGGGCGAGCTGCGCCGGGTCGAGGAGCTTCGTAGCCGCCTGGACGATCTGCCGGTGCTCTACGAGCTGGCGGCCGAGGAGGGGGAAGGCGCGGCCGACGCGCTGGCCGAGGCCGACGCCGAGCGCAAGGCGCTGCGCGCGGACATCGAAGCGACCGAGGTTCGGACCCTGCTCTCGGGCGAGTACGACGAACGCGAGGCGCTGGTCACGATCCGGGCCGGGGCGGGCGGGGTGGACGCCGCTGACTGGGCCGAGATGCTGATGCGGATGTACATCCGGTGGGCCGAGCAGCACAAGTATCCCGTCGAGGTGTTCGACACGTCCTACGCCGAAGAAGCGGGCATCAAGAGCGCGACGTTCGCCGTGCACGCGCCCTTCGCGTACGGCACGCTGTCCGTCGAGCAGGGCACCCACCGGCTGGTGCGAATCAGCCCGTTTGACAACCAGAGCCGACGTCAGACATCGTTCGCTGAAGTCGAGGTGCTCCCGGTGGTGGAGACCACCGACCACATCGACATACCGGAAGGTGATGTGCGCGTTGATGTTTACCGCTCGAGTGGCCCGGGAGGCCAGTCGGTGAACACCACCGACTCTGCGGTACGTTTAACCCACATCCCAACGGGTATCGTCGTGACTTGCCAGAACGAGAAATCGCAGTTGCAGAACAAGGTCTCGGCGATGCGGGTGCTTCAGGCAAAGTTGTTGGAGCGCAAGCGTTCCGAAGAACGCGCTGAGCTTGACGCGTTAAAAGGCGAAGGTGGCAGTTCGTGGGGCAACCAGATGCGCTCCTATGTTCTGCAGCCGTATCAGATGGTCAAGGATCTGCGGACCGAGTACGAGGTCGGCAATCCTGCGGCCGTCCTGGATGGAGACATCGACGGATTTCTGGAAGCGGGAATACGTTGGCGCAACCGAAAAGATGACGAATAACACAAGTTTTCTTGCTGCATCGATGACGCACCGCTGGCACGACTTCTGGCGGGGCGAACTCGGTGAGTGGATCATCACCCGGGGTCTGCGGATCGTCATGGTCCTGATCGCGGCGGTGCTGGCGGCCCGGTTGGTCAACTGGGTCGCGCAGCAGGTGACCCATCAGCTCAATTTGGGTTTCGCCGAAAGCGACGCGCTGGTGCGCTCGGAAGCCTCCAAACACCGGCAGGCCCTGGCGTCGGTCATCTCCTGGGTGTCGATCGTGATCATCGGCATCTGGGTCATCATGCAGATCGCCGACGTGCTGCAGTTCTCGGTGGGCAGCTTGGTCGCGCCGGCCACCGTGGTCGGTGCCGCGCTGGGTTTCGGCGCCCAGCAGTTGGTGCGAGACCTGTTGGCGGGTTTCTTCATCCTGGTGGAGCGCCAGTACGGTTTTGGAGATCTGGTCACCATCACGGTGGTTTCCGCGACGGAGGCCAGCGGCACGGTGGAGAACGTGACATTGCGGGTGACCCGCTTGCGTTCGTCGGATGGCGAAGTGTTGACCATTCCCAACGGGCAGATCGTCAAGGTGGTCAATCTGTCGAAGGACTGGGCGCGCGCGGTGGTGGACATCCCGGTGTCGACCAGCGCCGACCTCAACCGGGTCAACGAGGTCTTGCATCAGGAATGCGACCGCGCGATGGAGAATCCCGTCCTCGGGGAATTGCTGTTGGATGCCCCCACCGTGATGGGTGTGGAGAGTATCGCGGTCGACACCGTCACGCTGCGTCTGGTGGCTCGCACCCTGCCCGGCAAGCAGTTCGAGGTCGGCAGGCAGCTGCGCGTGCTGGTCATCCGGGCGCTGGCCCGCGTCGGGATCGTGACCGCGGCGGACGCGACGGTGGGCCTGGTCGAAGACCCCTCCGTTCCGGCCGCCCAGGCCGCCGAACAGCAGTCCGACGATGAAGTCCAAGGTGCGGTGCAGAAGCGTTGAAGTTCACCCTGAACATCCTCGAGAAGCGCGGCTACGACACGGATGCGGAGCATCGCTGGCCGAAGTACGTGTTCGGCGGGCGGATGCGCACGTCGACACTCGTGCTGCTCATCGCGTTCTTCGCCGTGTGGTGGGTCTACGACACCTACCGCCCCGAACCGCCACCCAAGCCCCCGGCGCAGCAAATTGTGCCGCCGGGATTCGTGCCCGACCCCAACTACACGTGGGTGCCGCGCAGCCGCGTGCAGGCGCCGCCGCCAACCGTCACCTATACGCCCACTCCGACGAGCACACCGCCGCCCCCGCCACCGCCGCCGCCACCGGTGACGACGACCACCACGACGACACCGCCGTTCCAGCTGCCGCAGCTGCCGTGCATCCTGCCGCAGCCGTTCTGCCCGCCCAGCTCGAGCCCGGCCACACCGCCGCCGCAGCAACCGCAGCCGGGGCCCGGCCCGACGCCGACTTCGCCGCCACCGGCCAGTTGACTTCGCCTGCCAGGCGAAATTCACCGCTACACTGGCGTGCCGTGATGATCACCCTGGACCATGTCAGTAAGAAGTACAAAGCGTCGGCCCGCCCGGCGCTGGAGGACGTCAACGTCAAAATCGACAAGGGTGAATTCGTCTTCCTGATCGGCCCGTCGGGGTCGGGCAAGTCCACGTTCATGCGGCTGCTGCTCGGCGCGGAGAACCCGACCAGCGGCGACGTCCGGGTATCGAAGTTCCACGTCAACAAGCTGCGCGGTCGTCACGTCCCGAAGCTGCGCCAGGTCATCGGCTGCGTCTTCCAGGACTTTCGCCTGTTGCAGCAAAAGACGGTCTACGAGAACGTCGCGTTCGCGCTGGAAGTGATCGGAAAACGGACGGACGCGATCAACCGGGTGGTGCCGGAGGTGCTGGAAACCGTCGGCCTGTCCGGCAAAGCCAATCGGTTGCCCCACGAATTGTCCGGTGGCGAGCAGCAGCGGGTGGCGATCGCCCGCGCGTTCGTCAACCGGCCGCTGGTCCTGCTGGCGGACGAGCCGACGGGCAACCTCGACCCAGATACCAGTAAGGACATCATGGATTTGTTGGAGCGGATCAACCGCACGGGGACGACGGTGCTGATGGCAACGCATGATCACCACATCGTCGACTCGATGCGCCAGCGCGTCGTCGAATTGTCGTTGGGCAGGCTGGTTCGCGACGAGCAGCGCGGCATCTACGGGATGGACCGCTAAGTGCGCTTCGGCTTCCTACTCAACGAGGTCCTTACCGGGCTCCGGCGCAACGTCACGATGACGGCCGCGATGATCCTGACGACGGCGATCTCCATCGGCTTGTTCGGCGGCGGTCTGCTGGTGGTCCGGCTGGCCGACAACTCGCGCGAGATCTATCTCGACCGCGTCGAGACGCAGGTGTTCCTGACCGACGACATCTCGGCCAATGACACGATATGCGCGTCCGCGCCGTGTAAGGGGTTGCGCGACAAGATCGATGCGCGCCAAGACGTCAAATCGGTGCGCTTCGTCAACCGGCAGGACGCCTACAACGACGCCATCAAGAAGTTCCCGGAATTCAAGGATGTGGCGGGCAAGGACTCGTTTCCCGCGTCGTTCATCGTCAAACTGAACAATCCCGAACAGCACGCCGAGTTCGACGCCGCGATGCAGGGGCAGCCCGGGGTGCGCAGCATCCTCAACGAAAAGGACCTCATCGACCGGCTGTTCGCCGTCCTGGACGGCTTGCGTGATGCCGCGTTCGCCGTCGCGCTGGTGCAGGCCGTCGGGGCGATCTTGTTGATTGCCAACATGGTGCAGGTCGCGGCGTACACCCGGCGCACGGAGATCGGGATCATGCGGCTGGTGGGTGCCAGCCGGTGGTACACCCAGCTGCCCTTCCTGGTGGAAGCGATGCTGGCCGCGTCCATCGGTGTGGCCATCGCCGTCGTCGGACTCATGCTGGTTCGGGCAGTGTTCCTGGACAACGCGCTCAGCCAGTTCTACCAAGCACATCTGATCGCCAAGGTCGACTACGCCGACATCCTTTACATCTCGCCGTGGTTGTTCCTGCTCGGCGTGTCGATGGCGGCAATGACGGCATATGCAACATTGCGCCTCTATATAAGGCGGTAGCTGTGGCCAAGGGTTCCGGCCGAGCCAAGGCGGCGGGCGGCAAAGGTGGCAGCAAACAGGTGATAGCCACCAATCGCAAAGCGCGGCATAACTATTCGATCATCGAGTTGTTCGAGGCCGGAGTGTCTTTGCAAGGCACCGAGGTCAAAAGCCTTCGTCTGGGCCAAGCATCGTTGGCTGACGCGTTCGCAACGATCGACGACGGCGAAGTGTGGTTGCGTAACTTGTACATTCCGGAGTATCAGCACGGTAGCTGGACCAATCATGAGCCGCGTCGCAACCGAAAGTTGTTGTTACATAGGCAACAAATTGACAGGCTGGTCGGCAAGATACGGGATGGTAACCTCGCCTTGATGCCGCTGTCATTGTATTTCTCCGAGGGCAAGGTCAAGGTCGAACTGGCCTTGGCGCGCGGTAAAAGGGCTTACGACAAGCGCCAGGACATGGCGCAACGCGATGCACAGCGCGAAGTGGTCCGTGAAATGGGGCGCCGAGCAAAGGGCATGACCTGATCGGGGCGGCATACGCCCAGCTGTCGGCCGTTACGTACGGTGTCAGCGATTTCGTGGGCGGCGTTGCAGCTCGGCGGGTGGCCGCGCTGCGCGTGATGCTCGTCGCCTACCCGATCGAGACGCTGCTGGTGGGCGTGATGGCCGTTTTCGTCGGCGGCCCCATCCATCTCGGTGCCGTCCTGTGGGGTGCCCTGTACGGCATCGGCATGGCGTTCGGCATGTGGGCGTTTTTCGCGGCGCTGGGCTCCGGGCCCATTTCGGTGGTCTCACCGCTGGCCGCGGTGCTCAACGCCGCGGTGCCCGTCGCGGTCGGCATGGCGATGGGGGAGCGGCCCGGGCAAGCGGCCCTGGTGGGCGTCGTGCTGGCGCTGGCGGCGGTGATGCTGGTCAGCCGCGAGGCCCCCGCCGAGGGGACACCGTACCGGTTCACTCCAAAAGTGGCCTGGCTCACAGTGGTTGCGGGCTCGGCGATGGGACTGAACCTGGTGTTCCTCCATCAGGCGCCGCACGTGTGCAAACTCTGGCCGCTGTTCTTCGCGCGGGTGGCGGCCAGCCTCGTGGTGTTCGCGATGGCGAAGTCCAGCCAGAACCTGGCGATGCCGCGGGGGCGGCCGCTCAAACTGGCCGTGGCCGTGGCGGTGCTGGACATTTTCGCCAATATCACCATGCTCGCGGCGCTGCACACCTGGCTGCTGTCGTTGGCCAGCATCTTGATTTCTCTTTATCCGGCCGCGACGGTCGTGCTGGCGATGGTCGTGCTGCGCGAGCGGGTGACCCGACTGCAGGGCATCGGCATGGTGCTCGCCATGGGATCCGTGGCGATGATCGCCTCAGCCTGACGGTTGTGAGGCCGCTTCTGTTGACGGGAAGCATCGGCCTACGATCCTGAGCATGGCCGATCGCCCCGTCACCAAACTCGACAAGTCCGCCGTGCTCTCCGGCCTGTTCGCGGTGTGGGACGACATCGACACGCTGCTGGCCGGGCTGTCGGAAGCGCAGTGGCGGGCGGCCAGCCCGCTGCCGGGCTGGGACGTCAAAGCCTTGGTGGCGCACATGATCGGCACCGAGTCGTTCCTTGCCGGCATCGCCGCTCCCCAGCCCGATATCGACGTCTCGGCGCTGGAGCACGTGCGCAACGACATCGGCGTGATGAACGAGTGCTGGGTGCGCCATCTGAGCGCGCACGCCGATGCCGACGTGCTGGAAAGCTTCAGAGCGATCACCACCGATCGGCGCGAGGCGCTCTCGAACATGTCCGGCGAGGAGTGGGACGCCGTGACGATGACGCCCAGTGGGCCGGACTCGTATGGCCGGTTCATGCGGATCCGGGTGTTCGACTGCTGGATGCACGAGCAAGACATTCGGGTGGCGTTGGGGAGGCCGCCGTCCGACGGCGAACTCGCCGGACCCGCGGCCTCGCTCGCCGTCGACGAGATCGCCGCCACCATGGGCTACGTGGTGGGCAAGCTGGCGAAGGCGCCCGACGGTTCACGCGTCCAGTTCGACCTCACCGGCCCGCTGGCCCGCACCATCCGGGTCAGCGTCGACGGCCGGGCCGCGGTGGCCGACGATTTCGGCGGCCAAGCACCCACCGCTACCATCCGGCTGGACGGGCTGCAGTTCACCCGGCTCGCCGGTGGCCGCCCGATGTGTCCCGCCCGCTCGCAGGACATCGAACTCGGCGGCGATGAAGACGTTGCCGCGCAGATTGTCGACCGCCTCAATTTCGTTATCTGACAAGTCTTTTCGTCTTGCCCGACGAATCGGGCGGTGACGGAGTAAACAAAGCGAGATATGTCACACCTGCGCATTGATGGTGTCTTGGGGGCCGGTGAACGGGTAGGCGGTCAAAGAGCGCGCCTTGCGCCGACACCCATCGTCAATGCCAGGAGGGCCATAAAAATGACTGCACCCGATACCTCGAGATTGCTTGCGCAACTGCGCACGCTGCTCGACCTGACCAACACCGAGATTCAAATCGCGGAGACCCGCGTCGTCCAGGCGCGCACCGAGGCGGTGCGCCGCGAGCTTTCCCAGAACGCCGGAAATGGCCGTGCCCGGGCCGAAGCGATCGAGTCGGCGATACGGGACCTGGGGGGCTACCCTGACGTGATCGGTCCCTTCCTGGGCCGCGCCGCTGCGGCGGTCAAAGCGCTGACCGAGCAGGCCGAACCCTTTGACGAGGCGCTGCTGGGTGACCTCGCGCTGGAGGATCAGCTGCTGGACCGGGCTCGCTACACCAAGGCGCTGGCCGTCGCCGCGAAGCGCCAGGACATCGTCGATCTCGCCGACCGCCTGATCACCGCCCACGCGGCGACCGTGGACTGGCTGACGACCGTGCTCGCCGAAGATGCGCTGGGCGGACCTGCGGCGCTTCGCCGTACCCCGATCCAGATGGCCGCCGGCACCGCGGTGAAGCTGGTCAACCTGCCGGTGACCTGGTCCGCCCGTGGGGTGGACCGGGCCGTGGATGCGCTGCGTTCCACCGGTCCGGCGATCAACGACCTCGTCAAGCGCGGCGGCAATGCCGGCGAGATCGCCGCGAAGGCACTGTCCGCGTCGCAGAGCGCCGCGTTGCGGGCCGCGGAACGGGTCACCCGCTCCGAAGGGGCGGACCGGGCGGCCGACGCCTTGCACTCCGGTCGCGCCACGGTCGGCGTCCTGGACGAGTCCGAGTTGCCCATCGGCAACTATGACGAACTCAACGTCAGCGAGGCGGTGGCCGCGATCAAGGATCTCACCACCCCCGACGACGTGCGGGTTGTCATCGCCTATGAGGAGGCGCACAAAAACCGGCAGGGCGTCGTCTCGGCGGCGCAAACCCGGATTGCTGCCATCGCCCAAGAGGTGGTCGGCATCAACTAGCAACCCCAACTGCCCGAATCCCCCGGTGCCAGGCGCCGGGGGATTCGGCGCCCCAGCGCGGAACATATTTGCGTTGCCGCTGGTTGATAGGCAGGTACCATTGATATTCCTGCCGAAAGTCGGCGGGGTGCGAGGGGCTGAAAGGTTTCGACTTCGCGCATCGAATCAAGGGAAGCGTGCCGGTGCAGGCAACTGACCACCGTAAGCGTCGTTGCAAACAGATAAGCGCCGATTCACATCAGCGCGACTACGCTCTCGCTGCCTAAGCGACAGCTAGTCCGTCAGACCGGGAAAGCCCTCGACCCGGAGCCTGGCGTCAGCTAGAGGGATCCACCGATGAGTCCGGTCGCGGGACTTATCGGGACACCAACAGCGACTGGGATCGTCATCCTGGCTTGTTCGCGTGACCAGGAGATCCGAGTAGAGGCATAGCGAACTGCGCACGGAGAAGTCTTGAGGGAATGCCGTAGGACCCGGGTTCGATTCCCGGCAGCTCCACAGAGAAAGGGCCGCCGCTCGGCGGCCCTTTCGTTTGACTGGATCGAATGCTTCGACCCGTTGCTCCGAACGGACGATCCTGTACCTCATCACAGGCGGCAATATTGCGCCGCAGGTAGGTTTCCTACGAGTGCGAGGAGCGCCCATGCGCGGCAGACGATTACTTCAACTGATCCCCATCGCCGGTGTAGCGGGCTTGACGGCATGCAGCTCCACCACGCACAGCGGCAATGCATCGATGCCGGCAGAACCGCCGTCAATCACCAGCGAGCCGTTCGGTCGGGTGGGTGAGACCCCGGTCAGTCGCTACACGATGACCAGCGGGTACGGCATGCGGGTACGAATCCTGAACTACGGCGGCATCATTCAGTCGATCGAGGTCCCCGATCGCATCGGAAATGTCAACAATGTGGTGCTGGGCTTTCCGGCCCTGGACGGCTACCTGAACAACACCGGATCTGCCAAGACCTATTTCGGCGCGATCATCGGTCGCTATGGCAACCGAATCGCCAAGGGGGCTTTCTCGTTAAACGGCAACGGGTATCACGTGCCGATCAACAACAGTGGCAACAGCTTGCACGGCGGTACCGCCGGCTTCGATACGAAGGTGTGGCAGGCCAGTCAGCAGAACGGTAGCGACAGCGTAAGCCTGAGGCTCCAATATGTCAGTCCTGCAGGCGAAATGGGCTATCCCGGGACACTGGCGACCACCGTCACGTACACCGTGGACCAGAAAAACGAACTGCGCATCGACTACCGCGCGACCACCGACGCGCCGACCGTGATCAACCTGACCAACCACAGCTACTTCAACCTGGCGGGTGAGGACACGCTCGACGTCTACGACCAGAAGGTCACCATCGATGCCGACAACTACACGCCCACCGACCCCACACAGATCCCGACCGGTCAGATCGGGCGGGTGCAGGGCACGCCGTTCGATTTCACCTCCCCGACCGCGATCGGGGCACATATCACCGCGAACGACCCGCAGCTGTTGCTGGCCCGGGGTTACGACCACAACTGGGTGATCAACCGCGGCCACAACACCGGGCTGGTGGAGGCGGCCAGGGCCGAGGACCCGCGGACCGGGCGCACGCTGACCGTCTCCACCACCGAGCCCGGTATGCAGTTCTATACATCCAACTTCCTCGAAGGGACGTTGACGGGCACCAGCGGGCACATCTACCGACAGGGCGCGGGATTCACGATGGAGACCCAGCACTACCCCGATTCGCCGAATCACCGGAACTTCCCGACCACCACCCTCAACCCGGGCCAGACCTACGATTCGACAACGGTTTTTGCCTTCAGCACGAAATGAGCGCCGGTGCGGGCGCCCATATCTGCGGTCGGGCCTAACCCGTTGGATTTCGCGTGGGGTGAGCGGCTTTAATCGTCATACGACGGCGATGTCACGTTGTGCACGCCCGAGACCGCATCACGAGGAGCTCTCATGACCTATCGCCGTTTTGCTTGGGTGCTCGGCGCGGTGGTGGCGGTGGCCATCATTCCCGTCGAAGCCCACGGCGAGCCGCCGACGAAGTGTCTGACCAACACTCCCAAGGGCAAGCAGGTCTACGTGCCGTGCGATCTGCTCAACGCCGGGGCCAATTTCCCGCCGGGACAGCGTTGTCCTCCACCGCTCGAGCAGTACCCGAAAGATGTGGCGGACTGGTGCGGCGAAGGCCCGGGACTTGCGAGTACCACGCCCACGACTCCTCCGACTCCGACGAGCCCCACGAGTCCTACCAGCCCTGTGCGGCCGACGAGCCCTACGACCTCAACGACTCCCACGACCCCAACCAGTCCTTCGACCCCAACGACTCCCTCGACCCCAACGACTCCCACGACCCCAACCAGTCCTACCACCCCAACCAGTCCTACGACCCCGACGAGTCCTGCGAGCCCAACGAGTCCCACCAGTCCGGCGGCTCCGGGCACTGCACAGTGACGAAGTCTTCTTTTCACCCGAAGCTTCGGCCCGCAGGCGAATTACAACAGGCCCAGTTCTCGCGCCCGCCTAACCGCCGCGCTGCGGTGCTCGACGCGGAGCTTGCGGTACACGGCGCGCTGGTGGGTCTTCACGGTGTTGAGCGAGACATATAGCCGCGCACCGATTTCAGTTCGCGATAACCGGGTGGGCAGCAGGCGAAGAACCTCAAGCTCCTTGGGCGTCAACTCCTCACCGACCGCGCACCCGACGTGGCGCGAAGTCACCCCCACGTCCGCGCTCAGCTCGGCCGTGGCGAGGACATCAGCACTGCGCGCGATGTCACCACCGCCGACCAGGTGGCGCCTCGCCTCATCGATTAGCCCCTCGGTCTCGAACCAGGTCGCCGCGCGTCGGTGCAGATCGGCGACGAGATCGGGCTCGGTGCGACGCAGCTCGGTGCGCAACAGCTCTGCGAACAGCTGGTGATAGCGATACCAGTGACGCGACATGTCCAGCGGCACCACAAACAGGTTTTCGCGCTCGACCATCTCCAAAACCGAGGCCGAGCCAGACGTTTGGAGCACCGCGTCGCACAACGGACCGCTGAGTCGTCCCAAGACCGAGGTACGGAGCAAAAAGTCACGAAGGTGCGGTGGTTGACCGTCGAGCACCTCGGCCATCAAGTAGTCGACGATGTGACGGTTGTCGCCGGCGAAGGTCTGAATAAATGCTGCGGCATCGGTGCGACCGGCCAACGACAGTCCGGCGAGATACAGTCCCGCGGCCCACCCCTCCGTGCGGCGAAACAGCAGTTGGACTTGCGCGTCGGTCAACGTCAAACCGAGCACGCCGTCAAGCAGGTCCGCGGCCTCGCCGGTCTGAAAGCGCAACTCCTCAGCCCGCAGCTCCAGCAGCTCGCCGCGGGCGCGCAACCGCGCCAACGGCAGCAGGGGATCCGAGCGGGTGGCGATGACCAGCTGGAAATTTCGCGGCATCCGTTCCACCACGAAACCCACCTGCTCATGCACGGTCTTATTTTCAACAAGGTGATAGTCGTCGAGGATCAGCGCGACCTGGTGGTCGATGGCGGCCAACTCGTCGAGCAGGGTGGGCAAGACCACCTGTCGAGGGTCGGCACCTATCGTGATGAGCTCGAACGCACGGGGCGCCACCCCCGGGCTGGCCTTGCCCAGCGCCGCGATCGCACAGCCCCAAAATCGCGCCGGATCATTGTCGGACGCATCAAGGGACACCCAACCCCGTCGACGGCGGTCATCGGCGCCGCTTACCCATTGCGCCAAAAGCGTCGTCTTGCCCCAGCCCGCCGGCGCACTGAGCAACGCGAGCTTGCGAGAGGGTTCCGCCGAAAGGATGTCGATCAGGGCTGCCCGTTCGATGAGCTGAGCGCGGATCGCCGGTGGTGCCGTCTTTCCGGCAAGTAGCACCGCCGGCTCGCCGGCTTCAGTCGGTGCTTTGCCCTCGAAGTCGAAGAGGATCGGCGTGACGCACAGCAGATCGGCGATCGTTGAGCTGTCTGCCACTATCATGCTTTGAACGTAATCGCGGTTTCGCGCTGATCGTGGGCCACTTGGGCACGACGAGATGGGTCCAGTTGAGGCGGATGTTTCAGGGCAGCAGTCGGATCAAGGCGTCCAACGCCGCCGACCATGCGCTCGGCGAGGGCGCCGCAAACCCCACTACTAAGCCGTTCCGCTTGCTGCCGGCTTCGGGATGGCGAAACAGATCAAGACCGTCCACACCGAGCCGTCGCCACGCCCGTTGACGAGACAGCGCGCTCTCGTCGGCCCCGGCAAGCTCAAGCATCACCTGCAGACCCGCGGGCATTCCCGCGACGGTGGTCGTCGGTGATGACCGGGCGACAGCGGCGACGAGTTGCTCGCGGCGGCGCCGGTACTGGGCGCGCATGGTGCGAATGTGTCTGTCATAGGAACCGGACACGATGAATTCGGCCATCGCCAACTGGTCAACGAAGCCGGACGTCTCCTCGCGTTCACCCCTCTGCCGGCCCACCGCATGGACGAGTCGGTCTGGCAGCACCAGCCACCCGAGCCGAAGCCCCGGCGCCAGCGACTTGCTCGCCGTCCCCATATAGATGACATGTTCGGGATCGATGCCCTGCAGCGCACCGACAGGGCCACGGTCGTAGCGGAATTCGCCGTCGTAATCATCTTCGATGATCAGTCCGCCGGTACGTCGCGCCCAATCGACGACGGCTGCGCGGCGGTCGGACCACAGAGGCACGCCCAGCGGGAACTGGTGCGACGGAGTGAGCAGCACACCGCCCGCATCTGCAATGCCGTCGAGGGCCATAACATCAGCGCCATGAGAGTCCACTGTCAGTGGGGGGCAACGTAACTGCGCTCGAGCGAGCGACGCCCGCTGTGCCCGCAGGCCAAATGATTCGACGGCGACAGCGGCGACCCCGGCTTCTGCCAGCGCGGCGGCCACGAGGTTCAATCCTTCAGCGGCGCCGCTGCAGATGACGATGTTGTCCGGCCGGGCCCGAACTCCCCGAGCACGAGCGAGATACTCGGCAAGGGCGCTGCGAAGCTCCGGGCGCCCCTGGGGGTCGGCGTAGCCGAACGCCTCGAACGGGGCATCGTTCAACGCGCGCTTGACAGCACGACTCCATTCCATCCGTGGAAACGACGACAGGTCCGGATGCCCCGGTCGCAAGTCGTGGTCCAACTCGTGCTGTGTCGGTCGTTTAGGGGGTGAAGCCACGGACCGGACGACTTCAGCCGCACGTTGGGCAACCAATGTGCCCGAGCCGTGTTGTGATGTCAGCCAGCCCTCGGCGATGAGTTCGGCGTACGCACGGGCGACGGTGTTTCTCGCAACTCCGAGGTCGGCGGCCAGCGCGCGACTCGAGGGCAACTGGATGCCCGGCACCAATCGCCCCGAACGGATCGCGTCGCGAATGGCTTCCATGACACCATCACGCACCCTGCCGCCGGGGCGATCCAGGTAAAGATCCAACCCGGCGACCGAGCTTTGTGATCCGGTCGTTGCGCGCATGTCCGTGCTCGTGGTGGTTACCAGTGGGCGATTGGGCAGCTCCTGGGGCTTGGCAAAGCGGTATTAAGACTACGCTCTGATGCCTGTGCACTCACCCGGGTGAATTAGCTCGCCGGGTGATGACGACTCACCCCGTGCCGGTGAACGCTGAATCACCAGTTGGCGAGCGGAGGACAAGTGCAGTCGACGATGTACCGGATCTGCGTTCGAGGCCGCGTGACCGAGCGGCTCGGTTCCGCATTGGAAGGGATGCGGCTCGAGGCCGGTGCGACCGAAACCGCGTTCACGGGTGAAATCCGCGACCAGTCACAGCTTTACGGACTCCTCGACCGGGTCCGTGATCTCGGCCTTGAGCTCGTCAGCGTACAACCGCAGCCTGCGGCTGACCCGAGAACGACAACCGGAATCAGGAAGGACCTGTAATGCAAGCAATCACCGTTTCAGATCGTGACGCCGGTGTCGCTGGCCTGGCGTTGGTAGAACTGCCCTACCCGCAACCGGCCGACAACGACGTCGTCGTGCGGGTGCACGCCGCGGGCTTCACGCGCACGGAGCTTGAATGGCCGCACACCTGGACCGACCACGCGGGCCGCGACCGGACACCGAGCGTGCCCGGACATGAGCTGTCGGGTGTGGTGGTTGAGTTAGGTTACGGCGCCACCGGTTTGAGCGTCGGTCAGCGGGTGTTCGGGCTTGCCGACTGGGCGCGCAATGGCTCGCTGGCGGAGTACACCGCTGTCGAAGCCCGCAATCTCGCACCGTTACCAATCGACATCGACCACACCGTGGCCGCGGCGCTGCCCATCTCTGGATTGGCGGCCTGGCAGGGCCTGTTCGACCACGGCCGCCTCGCCGCCGGGCAAACGGTCCTCATTCACGGCGCCGCGGGTGGGGTTGGGTCGCTCGCGGTGCAGCTGGCTCGCGAGGTCGGCGCGCGCGTCATCGGTACCGGCCGGGCCGCAGATCGCGAGCGGGCGGCCGAGCTCGGTGTCCACACGTTCCTCGACCTGGACACCGAAAAGCTCGAGGAAGCAGGCGAAGTCGATGTGGTGTTCGACGTGATCGGCGGAGACATTCTGGCCCGCTCGGCGGATCTGGTGCGGGCTGGCGGAACGCTCGTCGCCATCGCCGAGCCGCCGAAGACCCTGCCGCGCGATGGGCGGGCAGTCTTCTTCGTTGTCGAAGCCGATCGCGCCCAGCTCGCCGGCCTCGCCGCGCGAGTACGAGATGGACGTCTCAAGCCGGTGGTGAGTGCCGTGCTTCCACTCGCCGAAGCTGCCGCGGCGTTCGCTCCCGGCAAGCGCACCCCCGGCAAGACGATCCTGCGCGTCGTTGAAGGCTGAAAAAAGGAAGGCAGCCAAAAATGGACCTAAAAATGCCACTCACCGCACTGACGGTTGCAGTGATGCTCGCGCCTGCAGCCCACGCCCAGCCGGTGCCAGAGAATTCGGATCAAAACCCGGTTGTCCGACCAGTTTTCAATCAACCCACCAATGTGCCGGGCAAATCACTTCAAGCAGTGACCGTCAGCTATCCACCCGGAGCGAAAAGCGGAGCTCACCGCCACGCGAAATCGGCGTTCATCATGGCCTACGTGATCTCCGGAGCGATCCGCAGCCAGGTCGAAGGTGAGCCTGCACGCGTCTATCACGCCGGTGAGACGTGGAGCGAAGCCCCCGGCGCACACCACACGACCAGTGAAAATGCCAGCGCCTCCGAACCCGCTGAGTTACTCGCGGTCTTCCTGGTCGATACCGGCGATGGCCCGCTCACCACGGACGACGACGCGAAAACATGAGCCTTGATCAATCCGGACGAAAACCTCACACCACCAAGGAGTGGCGAGATGACCACCATTACTCCGATCTTCACTGGAGTGGCCGCCCACATCGCCGAATACGCCGACGCTGTTGCCGTATCCGGTCGCGGCGGCACGCAGATTTTCGTCTCCGGTACGCCCGGCCTGCGCGAAGACGGCACCCGGCCTGAGGACTTCACCGACGAAGCCCGGCAGTGCTGGGCCAACGTCGAATGCGCGCTGGGCAAGGCCGGCGCCAAGCTCACCGACATTGTCTACATGCGCCAATGGATCACCAGCCGTGACAATGCGTCCGCCTACCTGGCGGTGAGCAAAGAGATCATCCGCCACCAACCCGCCGCCATGTTCAGCATCATCGATGGGCTGGTATGGCCCAACGTCCGCGTGGAAGTCGAAGTCACCGCCATCCTGCCGGCATGAGCAGTTACCGGCGACGCGGGGCATTTCGACCGATGGTGAGCCGCAACGGGTCTGGCGCCCCGCCACCGTCACGCGCCGAACGGAGCTCGCAGTGACATTGCGCGAGGCGGCACCCACCAGCCGCGCGATGGTGGTCGCGGTGATGGTGTCCATGGTGGCGTTCCTCGACTCCACCGTGATCAACCTGGCGTTGCCGGCCACCGAACACGACCTCGGGGGCGGCCTGACGCTGCAGCAATGGATCATCGACGGCTACCTGTTGGCGATGGCGGCCGCGATTTTGCCCGGCGGGTCCATCTCGGATCTGTTCGGACGCGTTCCGGCGATGCGATTCGGGCTGTTGGCTTTCGGGACGGGCTCGGTTCTGGCGGCGGTTGCGACCTCCCCGGCGATGCTGATCACCGCGCGCCTCATCCAGGGTCTGGGTGCGGCGTTCCTCGTGCCGGGCTCGCTGGCGCTGATCAACACGGTGTTCGACAAAGCACACCAGCCGGCGGCGGTCGGCGTCTGGACCGGGTGGACGGGAACCGCCTTCGCGCTGGGCCCCCTGCTGGGCGGCATGTGCGTCGATTTCCTCGGCTGGCGTTGGATTTTCGTGTTGTCGGCGATCCCCATGGCGGTCGGGTATGCGCTGACGTTCTGGTTGTGCCCGATGTCGGGGCGGGTCGAGGGCGCCCGAGTCGATATCACCGGGGCGGGCCTATCGGCGGTAGGGCTGGCCGCCACCGTGTATGCGTTGATCGAATCGCAACGCGACGGCTGGACCGACCCGATGGTCATCACACCATCAGTGATCGGGGCCGCCGCGCTGGCCGGATTCGTGAGCTGGCAGCGCCGCAGTAGGTCTCCGATGCTTCCGTTGCCGCTGTTCACCTTTCGCAACTTCGCCGCGGCCAATCTCGTCACCGCGTTCGTCTACGGCGCGCTGACGCTCGGCTCGCTGGCCATCGCCCTCTACACCCAAGAAGTCGGCGGCTACTCAGCCACCGCGACCGGACTGGCCACCCTGCCGATCCCGGCGCTGTCGTTCGTGTTCGCAAGCCACGTCGGCCGCATCGCCGCGCGAGTGGGGCCACGCGTGTTCCTGATCGCCGGACCCGCGTTGGCGGGGATCGGGCTGCTGCTGATCCGCCCGAAAGCCAATGGATTTCACGTGATCACCGACCTGGTCCCCGGGATCACCGTGCTGGCCATCGGGCTGGTCGCGACTATCACACCGCTGACGTCGGTGACGCTGGCCTCGGTGCCGACCGAACACAGCGGCCTGGCATCGGCGGTCAACAACGCGGTCTCGCGGCTGGCCGCGCTGATGTCGATCGGGTCCATGGGCCTGATCAGCGTCGGCACGAGCGCCACCGGATTCGCCCACGTGTTAGAGGTGAGCGCCGCGCTGTTTGCCCTGGGCGCGTTGTGCTCCGCGCTTGTGATAACCAACCCTCCTGCCGGGTGCCAACCTGTGCCCTGCGACATCGCAGCCTTGTGCCGCGATCGGCCCGGCGTGCAACCAGCCCTGGCCAGCAGGCCCTCGGCCGCGGTCGAACCGTCGCCTCCGCAGTGATCGTTCGCCCGGGAAAGGCAATAGTGAAAAGCGCTGCAGCCGAGTTGTTTGACAGTCGCGAGATGCACGCTGCTGCTGCAGTGCGTCGGTCTGGCGGCCACGCCGGGAATCAACTCGACCGCTATGGCGTTCGGCTAGCCGTGGCGCAACTGAAGAGATGTCTTGATACCGGCCGGTCGACCATTCCCCATCGGGAGGCACGGTGTTGACACTCCTCAAGCGGGCATGGGTTCCGCTGGTTGTGGCCGCGGCGCTGATCATCGGTGGCGTTGCCGTGGTGCGACTTAACGGCGTTTTCCCAGGACCCGGCCTGCCCAAGCCCGATCCCCGGGATGCGACCCCGCCGTATGCGGCCAAGACCGCCATCTACGAAATCCTGGGACCGCCCGGGACGACCGGCGTCGTCAACTGGATGGATGCGGAGTCACTCCCGCAGAAGGCCAGCTTCACCACCTTGCCGTGGTCGAAGACGATCGTCGCCCAGATGCCCGGCATCTTCGCCTACGTCGTCGCCCAAGGTGACAGTCCCTCCATCGGTTGCCGCATCACCGTCGACGGCAAGTTGGTCGATCAACAACAGGCCAACACCCGGGACGCGCAGGTTTCCTGCTTGGACAAGTCCGCGTGACCGACGACACGAGCGACACGGACAGAATCCCCGTCGCGCAGCGCACCTCAGTCGAACGCAGACCACGTCTGGCCCGTACCATCCGCGTCCTGGCGCTGCCGATCGTCGTCGTCTGGCTGCTGATCGCGGTCGGCGTCAACGTCTTCGTCCCACAATTGGAGAAGGTTGCCGAGGACGTCTCGGTGCCGCTCTCGCCGTCCGACGCGCCCTCGGTGACCGGGATGAAGCACATCGGGCAGAAATTCAAGGAGTACGACTCCGACAACCTCGTCCTGGTAACCCTGGTCGGTGACAAGCCTCTCGGCGAGGACGCTCACCGGTTTTACGACGATCTGGTCAAGAAGATCCAGCAGGACCACGAACACGTCGAGCATGCGCTGAACTTCTGGGGACAGCGATTCACGGCCTCCGGTGTCGAGAGCTACGACCACAAGGCCGCCTACGTCCAGGTCAACCTGCGCGGCGACCAGGGCGGCGCGGTCGGCGACAAATCGGTTGCCGCGGTTCGAAAAATAGTCGCGGACTCGAAGCCGCCGGCGGGGGTGAAGGCCTATGTCGCCGGTCAGGGAGCCCTGACCGCCGACACGATCGTGGTCGGCGACGCGAGCCTGGCCAAGATGACGATCATCACCATCATCATCATCGCGATCATGCTGATGTTCGTCTATCGATCCATCGGCACGGTGCTGATGACGATGGTCATCCTGTTCGTCGGACTGGCCACCGGTCGCGGCGTGGTCGCGCTGCTGGGCAACACCGGCATCATGGGGCTGTCGACCTTCGCCGTCAACTTGCTGACGGCACTGGCCATCGCGGCGGGTACCGACTACGCGATCTTCATGGTCGGCCGCTACCAGGAGGGCCGCGAACGGGGGCTGGACCGCGAAGCCGCCTACTACGACACTTTCGCCGGTGTCACCAGGGTGGTGCTGGGCTCGGGTTTGACGATCGTCGGGGCGCTGGCCTGTCTGAAATTCACTCGGCTGCCGTACTTCAGTTCGCTGGCGTTTCCGTGCGCGGTGGGTCTGCTGGTGGTGGTTGCCGCCGGGGTCACGCTGACGCCGGCGCTGATCGCCTTCGCAAGCGGCTTCGGCCTTTTCGACCCCAAGCGCGAGTTCAACTACACCCGGTGGCGCCGCTTGGCGACGGCCATCGTGCGGTGGCCCGCGCCCATCCTCGCCACCTCCGTCATCCTGGCGATCGTCGGCGCGATTGGCTTGATGGGCTTCACCCCGCGTTACAACGACCTCTACTACCTGCCGGAGAGTGCTTCGTCGGTAAAGGCGTACACCGCGGCCGATCAACACTTCACCCAAGCTCGTCTGAACCCAGACCTGCTGATGATCGAATCGGACCACGATCTGCGCAATCCCCGAGACATGCTGGTCCTGGACAAGATTGCCGGCGCCATCTTCCGGGTGCCCGGCATCGAACGGGTGCAGAGCATCACCAGGCCGCTCGGCCCGCCGATTCAAGACGGATCCATTCCGTTCCAGCTCAGTGTGCAAAGCGCGCCGATCCGCAGCAACCTGAACTACTTGAAGGACCGCGTCGGCGACATCAAGAAGATCACCGGTTTCCTCGACACTCAGATAGCACTGTTGGAGCGCCAGTACGCGGTGACCCAGAAGCTCGCGAACGCCGCGGACGACAGCTCGAAAACAACGGGGGAGACGGCGGCCATCACGGACGAAATCCGGGATCACATCGCGGATTTCGACGACTTCTGGAGGCCGATTCGCAGTTACTTCTACTGGGAGAAGCACTGTTACGACATCCCGATCTGCTGGTCGCTACGAGCGCTCTTCGATGCGCTGGACGGGTTCGATCAGCTGGCCGATAAGTTCCACGCCCTCACCAGCGACCTCACCGACACGGCCAAGACCACGCGCGAATTGCTGGCGATCATTCCCGAGAATATCGCCGTCTCGAAATCGATCCGGGATACGACGCTGACCATTTACAGCTCGTTCGACAGCCTGATCGATCAGTTCGACCGGCTGACCGACACGAACGCCGTGATGGGCAAGTCCTTCAACGACTCTCAGGTGGAGAGCCTGTTCTACCTGCCACCCGAGATCTTCCAGAACCCAGACTTCTTGCTGGGGTTGAGCTTGATGGTATCGCCGGACGGCAAGGCTGCTCGCTTCATCATCACTCACTCGGTGGATCCGGCGACGACGAAGGGAATCGCGTCTGTCGATCAGGAGCGCCAAGCCGCCAAGGAGGCACTGAAGCTCACCTCGCTGGAGGATGCCGACATCTACCTTGGCGGTACGGCCGCGACGTTTTATGACATCGCCAACGGCGCCAAGTACGACCTGATGATCGCCGGGGTGGCCTCGATCGTGCTCATCTTCATCATCATGGTGATCGTCACCCGCGCTTTGGTCGCAGCGGGCGTCATCGTGGGCACCATCGTGATGTCGTTGGGGGCCGCCTTCGGGTTCTCGACACTGATCTGGCAGCATCTTGGTAATTTCCAGTTACACTGGGTGGCAACCGAATTCGCCTTGATTGTGCTCTTGGCGGTGGGATCCGATTACAACCTGATGCTGGTATCGCGAATCGAGGAGGAGATCGGAGCCGGCCTGAAGACGGGACTCATCCGTGGCATGGGTGTGACCGGCCCGGTGGTGACTGCCGCCGGTGTGGTGTTCGCCGTCACCATGGCCACGATGATCACCAGCGATCTCCGGGCGATCGGCCAATTCGGAACGACGATCGGCATCGGTCTGTTGTTCGACACCTTCGTCGTCCGATCGCTCATCACGCCATCGATCATGACGGTGATGGGACGCTGGTTCTGGTGGCCGAAGCGGGTACGCGTACGGCCGGCCAGCCAGATGCTTCGGTCCGTGGGGCCGCGCCCGCTGGTTCGTGCTCTGTTGTACCACCCGCGGCACGGGGCCCTCCCCCTCGAATCCGCGGACGTACCATCCGGCACAGTAGGCGCCGCGAAGTGATCTGGGAGGTAATGTTTTACGGCTCAGGTTAGGCGTACGCTGCGCCTTCCTGGCCGTTGGAGGAGCGTCTGCTTTCTGATCTCTACGTCCGGTCGACGGGGCCGGTAGAACACCCCCCGGAACGAACAAAGAAAAATCCGACGGCGATCGGTCTACGTTTGGTGCCGCGCCGCCATGGCGGCTTCGCGCCGAGCCTTCTCTTTCACGTGGGTCGAGCAGCAATGCCCCATTTCGCAATGGAATCGGTCACTGCATTCATGCGAGCAATAGATTGATGCGGCCGGAAGCCAGTCCGGATCGGACAGGTCACGCGGCAGGGCGCTCGGATCGAACGTGTGGCCGCAATGTGCGCAGGTCTTGGTCTTGACCATAAAGGTCAGGGTACGCCCAACGGCCCAAATCGAATGCTGGTTTCGCCTCGACAGCAAACAACCTTTCGCAAGAGCGGCCACGCGCCATCGGGGTCCGGTCTACTCACCCGGGTGAATGGGTGGTTGGGGTGATGACAGCTCACCCCGCCTGGCTGCAGTCTCAGTACGACCACAACCGGACGGGATTTGTCACCGCGGTTGCGGGGCGCCCCAGCAGACGGGCTTACCGGCGTCGCCGATGCGAAGACTGCGGTGCAGCCGGAGCCGTCAGGAGAACCAGGAAGGATCCCGCATATGCATTTTGAGGCCAAGAAGGTCGTTGTTGTCGGCGGCAGTGCCGGCATCGGTCGGCAGGTCGCGATGGACATCGTCGATCACGGCGGTAGCGCTGTGATCGTCGGCCTGTCGAACGACCGTGTCGACGACACCGTCGCTGAGCTCATGAGCCGGGGTGGCCAAGCCTGGGGGATCGCCGCCGAGTTGACGGACCGCGGTGCCGTCGCCGATGTGCAGCGCGCGCTTTCCGGGCAGCACGGCGATGCGACGTTGTTGGTCAACGCGGCCGGATTCTTTGTTCCCAAGCCGTTTCTCGAGTATGACGCGGTGACCTATGACTCGTACATGGAGCTCAACTACGCGTTGTTCTTCCTGACGCAGACCGTCGTCGAGGGCATGATCGTCCGCGGGGAAGGCGGGGCGATCGTCAACATCGGCAGCATGTGGGCGCATCAGGCGATCGGTGTGACCCCATCGTGTGGGCATTCGATGCAAAAAGCCGGGCTGCATGCGCTGACCCACAACCTGGCCATCGAGCTTGCCGGGCACAAGATCCGCGTCAATGCGGTGGCACCGGGCGCTGTCAAGACCGCCGCCCTCGAGCGGTGGGTCCCGAAGGACGAGATCGACGCCACCCTTGACACTTTCGCGCCGCTTCATCCATTGGGACGAGTCGGCACCCCCGCCGATGTCGCCAACGCCGTCACGTATCTGCTCTCTGATCAGGCCAACTGGGTCACCGGTGCGATTCTCAACGTCGACGGCGGCATCATGGCCGGCCGCAACTGACCCGATGGAGCTCCGCTGCCGGTAGGGAACCGGCGTTGGCCGAGGATGACATCCGCGGATTCCAGGCGCCACTGCCATACAGATATCTATGCTGCCCGCATGACCGAGTTCCGTGCGTCGCCGCCGCCGGATCTTCCCGGCATCCCCTCGGCCGAGGGACCGTTGCCCGGTCCGGAGCAGTTGGTCGGCCGCCCCCGGGCGTTGCCCGTGGACTTACTCGGCGAGTTGCACGGTCCGCTGTTCTACGCCGACTTCAACGGCGGCTTCAGGAAGCTGTACGCGTGCTCGCTGGAGCTCGTCACCGAGCTTTGCGACGAGAGCCGCTTCGCGAAGAACCTGACGGCAACCCTTGCTCGAGTCAGGCCCTTGGCCGGTGACGGTCTGTTCACGGCCTACCACGGCGAACCGAACTGGCAGCGCGCCCACGATGTGCTGCTACCGGGTTTCAGTTACGCGGGTCTGCGCGCCTACCACCCGGCGATGCTGGACATCAACCGCAAAATGATCGAGCGCTGGGACGCCAGCGCGGGAGTCGGACCGGTGGACGTGTCCACCGACTTGCAGAAGCTGGCCATGGACACCGTGGCGCTCGCCGGATTCGGTTCGCGCTTCGATTCTTTCGACTACCCCGGCCTGGCCCCTATCCCACAGAGCTTCACAATTGCGCTGGGGGAGTTGACATCTGACACGCCCACGCCGGTGTTCACCGAACAATTGGCCACCTTGCACACGTTCATCGACGGACTGATAGCCGAGCATCGATCCGGTGACCGTGAGTCTGAGGACCTGTTGGCGCTGATGCTGCAACAGGATCCGAACGGCAAACCGGTGCTCGAAACGCAGAATATCCGCAATCAGATCATGACTTTCCTGATCGCGGGGCAGCTCACCACATCGGAGCTGATGCCCAACACGCTGTACAACATCGTCAGCGATCCGACGGTCCTGCATCGGGTGCAGGCCGAGGTGGACACCGTTTTCGCGACCGACGACGACTACCTGCCCGGCTATGACGACATCGGCAAGCTGACCTACCTGCGGCAGGTCATCGAGGAGACCCTGCGGTTGTCCCCGCCGGTGCTGAACTTCGATCGAATGGCCCTGGAAGACACCGTGATCGGTGGCCAGCATCCGATCAAGCGCGGCGAGGCGGTCACGGTGCTCACCGGCGCCCTGCACCGCCAGCCGCAGTGGGGCGACAATGTCGAACTCTTCGATCCCGACCGCTTCGCTCCCGATCGTTCGGCTTCCCGGCCGGCCGCGTTGTTCAAACCCTTTGGCACCGGTGCACGATCCTGCATCGGCCGTCAGTTCGCGCTGCACGAGGCGGCCATGGCGCTGGCCCGGCTCGTCCATCGCTACCGCCTCATCGACGCCTACCACTATGTGCCGCAGTGGGAAACCCCGACCAGCCGCCGGCCGGTTGGGTTCCGACTCGACGTGCTTCGGCGCACACCGCAGGACCGCCAGACCGGCACACCTGCCGTCGAGGCCGCGGCCGGGCCGAATGCAGAGCAGCGCCCAACGGCTATCACGGCCGGCACCAGGCTGGCCATTTTGTACGGTTCGAACCTCGGCACCTGCCGCGCGCTGGCCCGCCAATTCGCCGACGATGCCACGGCATTAGGCTGCACGGCGACGGTGGCCCCCCTCGACGATGCCGTTGGTGGCTTCCCCGAAGCCGAGGCCCTCGTGATCATCGCGTCCTCGTACAACGGACAGCCGACCGACGACGCGCGCGCCTTCCTCACCTGGCTGCTCGACGCGAATACCACGCTGAGTCCGAGGCCCAATGTCGCGGTTCTCGGTGTGGGTGACCACAACTGGGCGGACACCTACCAGGCGATCCCGCAGCGCATCGATGAACGCCTCGGCGAGCTGGGAGCCAACCGATTGGTCCCGCGGGCAGCAGCCGACACCTCGGGGGATATGGTCGGCACGATCGAGGAGTTCGCCGCCGCGCTGTGGGCATCGCTGGCCGAACGCTTCGGAGACCCCGACGCCGCGCCACTCACGGATGCGGCCGAACCGCTCTACGAGTTGCGCCGGATCGTCGGGCCGGTGACGGCCGCGATGGACGCACGGTCGTCGGTGATCCCGATGACCATCGTCGAGAACACCCAACTGGTCAGCCCCGGGCTGGGTCAAGCCAAAACCAGTGTCCGCGTCGACCTTCCGGACGGCGTCGACTACCAAACGGGCGACCACCTCACGGTGATGGCCGACAATCCACCCGAGGTAGTCGACGCGGTTTTGGCGCAACTCGGCATCGACCCTGGACTGAGGCTGGCAATCAACCCTCGGCGCAGCTCGCGGCGGCTCATTGCGCTGGATCGAGAGGTCAGCGCACGAGAACTGCTGACGCACTTCGTCGAATTGCGGAAACCGGTGACCAGCAGTCAGTTACGAAGCCTTGCGGCGGCCAACAGCAATCCTGAAGAGTGCCAGCGGCTTAACCAACTGGCCGAGGCCCCAGACGGCTGCCCGCTCAGCGTGTTCGAGTGCCTCGACGAATACCCGGCTTGCGTTCTCACCGGTGCCGAACTCCTCGAACTGCTCGACCCCATGGTGCCGAGGCACTATTCAATCGCGTCATCGTCAATGCTGTCACCACGCACGGTAGGACTGGTCGTCAGTGTGCTCGATGCGCCGGCTCGTTCCGGTCACGGCCTGTTCAAGGGCGTCGCGTCCAACTACCTCGCGACAGTCCAACCCGGACAAGTGATCCGGGCGCGGGTGGACCCGGCTCGGCAGGCGTTCCGGGCCGGTGCCGATCCGGCCAAGAACGTGATCCTGGTCAGCGCCGGTACCGGTGTCGCACCGTTTCTCGGTTTCCTCGGTGACCGACTCGCCGCACAGCGTGCCGGAATGCCGGTGGAGCCGGCGCTGTGCTTCTTCGGGGTGCGTGATCCGGAGGTCGACTACATCTTCCGAGACCGGTTCGAGCAGGCCGAAGCCATCGGTATCGTGCAGATGCGCCCGGCCTTCTCTCGCGCGCCGCAGGACGGGGTTCGCTACGTGCAGGACCGGATCGCCGCGGACGCCGACGAGGTGTGGAACCTGCTAGGCGACCCGGCCAAGGACACCCACGTCTACGTGTGCGGCGACGGCGCACGGATGGCGCCGTCGGTGCGCGGGTCCTTCCTCGACATCTATCGGGCACGGACGGGCGATGACGACGAGCAGGCCCGCGATTGGCTGAACGCTCTCATCGAATCCGACCACTACGTCGAGGATGTGTGGGCGGGGTGAACCTCGTCATGGTTACGCGGCAGCTGTTGCGACGCAATGGCCAGCGACTAGGAAGCGTCGCGCAGGCGGGTCTCCACATCCTTGATTCCCTGGCGCAGGTGCTGTGCCAGGTACCATTCCTCACCGCTATGGGCATCGCGTAGCGCCATGTCGACTGCCGCCTTGGCGTCCGAGAGGTGCCCTCGGCGTTCGTCGCCCTGAGCGGTGATGGCATGAAGGACAGCCCGCACGGCCTCCTGGCAGGCAGTGGCGAAACCGCCGAGATGTGTGACCGACATGCTGACCCCTTTTTCCGCCTGGTCACCGGGATGCCCGCTGTACAGGGCGACAAACATTCCTTCGTCGCGGCAATTCGAGTCCCGCCGACTCCGCCGACGAGCGCCTCAGGGGAGGGCCGGTTAGTTTCCGGCCTCGATTGACGCGACTCTTGCGGCCGCGTCGGGACCGCAGAAGCGCTGCAGGTCCACTCCGCCCGCGCCGAGCAGGTCGTCAATGCGGCGCTTGAGGTCGCCCGACGAAATGTGGGTGTACAGGTTTCCACCGGGGCAAGAGGTTTGGGCCAGGTCCCGATGGCCCGCCAGTGTGTCGGTCGAAATGTGAAAATTCTGAGCCGCCCATGCGAACGCGCGAGCCGCTCCCTGGAGCTGGGCCTCCGGCACAGCCTCTTGATCGAAGTCTCCTTCGCAGAGGACCAGGAAATGGCCCGTCGTGTCGTAGTCCGTCGCGGTGTCGCCCGCGATCTCGGTGCTCCGCAGCTCGTAGATGTTGCCATTGCGGTCGACGCCGACGTGATAGGCGATGTCGATCCAGCCGTGTTGGTCCTGGTGGTATCGCTGATCCTGTCGGAGATGGCTTGGGGCATGGCGGTTTTCGCCCAGGACGACGGCCTCGTGGTGCAGAGTCATCCGGGTGATGGTGTGGCGCTTTCCTCCGGAGCGGGCCGGTCGCGCGCCCCAGGCGTCGCGGCATAACAACGGTGCCGAAGTCGCAGCGGTCAGGCGTGCATTGATTGTCGACGTGGCGGGAGGAGCCGGAACCGAAGGCGGCTTCGGGCGGGTCTCAGACGCCGAGGCCGAGTTCGTTTGGGTCGCACTCGAGCAGCTGCCGACCAGGGACGCCACCCCGGCGCCGCCGGCCAGCGCCAGCAGCTGACGGCGACTGACACGAGCTGGCCCACCGCACGCAGGCTCACACACGGTCCTCACGATACGGGCGTGACGCCGGCCCGCGGGACGTCTTGCTTTATGTCCCACCTAACGCGTCCCGCACGCGTCCGCGCGCCCGGTCGAGCCGGACGGCGGCCTCGGTCGCGTCAACGCCCGCGACCAGGGCGACGATCGCGGTCTTGGCGTGACCGCGCGCGGCGGCGAGCGCGGCGATCGCCGTCTCCTCGTCGACTCCCGCCGCGTCGCGGACGATCCGCACCGCGCGGCGGCGCACCTTCGCATTGGTCGCGCGCACGTCGACCATCCGCGGTCCATAGGCCTTGCCGAGCGCAATCATCACGCTCGTCGAGAGCGCGTTGAGCACGACCTTCTGCGCCGTCCCCGCGGTGAGCCGCGTAGACCCGGCGAGCACCTCGGGCCCGGTCAGCAGCTCGATCATCAAATCGGCCGACGCCTCGCTGCTCGGGTTGTTGACTATCGCGACGGTCAGCGCCCCCACCGCGCGCGCGTGCTCGAGCTCCCCGAGCACGTACGGTGTGCGGCCCGACGCCGTGATCCCGACGAGCACGTCGGCGGCGGTCAGGTCGGCGAGATCGGTTAAGTCAAAGGCGTCTTCGGCGCCCTCGATCGCCTCGGTCAGCGCCGCCGCCCCGCCCGCGATCACTCCGCGCACCAGGTCGGTGCCGAATGTGGGTCCGCACTCGGCCGCGTCGAGCACCCCGAGCCGACCGGGCGTTCCGGCGCCGGCATAGATCAGACGGCCGCCGCGGTCGAGCCGCGCGGCGATCGCCTCGGCCGCCGCAGCGATCCGCGGGACCGCCGCCGCCACCGCGCCGTGCGCGTCGGCCTCGGCGGCAACGAGCAGAGCGACGACCTCGGCGATAGGCCGCGCGTCGAGGTCGTCAAGGTCTGGCCGCACGGCTTCGGTGGCCAGCGCATCGAGCCCGTGCGCGACAAGGGCCTCCGGAGCCGCTTGCACGCGAATCAAATACGGCTCGTGGATCGCCCGTAGCCGCAGCGCGCCATCAAGCGCGTCGCCGGCGGCAGGGATGAGGTCGAGTTGCGCCCGCAGCGCGTCGACCCCGTCGAAGACTCCCGCCAGTCCGCCGACCATCGCCACCGGCCCATCCCCGGCCGCGCGGGCGGTGGCGGCGAGCGCCTGGGCGGCGGCGCTGACGATCGCCAGCGCCGCGGCGTCGCCCTGCGCGGCCAGGACGTCGGGCGCGAACGACGCGAGCGCGGCGGCGCCGGTGAGCTGCCCGGGCCAGGTCTCCGGCGCGCCGAACCGGGCGCGGGCGGCGTCGAGCAACGATGTGGACGGTCCGCGGCCGTCGTGGGCACGCAACGCCGCGCGCAGCCCCGCGGCGCCGATCCACGCGCCGCCGCCCTCGTCACCCAGCCACGCGCCCCAACCGTCGGCGGTGCGCAGGGCGCCGTCCGCGTCGATCGCCAGCGCCACGACGCCGGTGCCCACGATCAGTGCGACGCCCGGCTCCCCGTTCAGCGCGCCCGCGTGCGCGATCACGGCGTCGCTGGTTACCGTGACGCGCTCCGTCTGCAGCGATGCCAGCAGCGCATCGCCCAGTGCTCGCGCCGCGTCCGGCGCCGTCAGCGCCCCGGCGGCGCCCACGACCACCTCGTCGACCGGGCCGATCTCGCACTAGCTTGCCGGCCACGGCCAGGATCGCCGCCTCCGCGGCCCGCGCGCCGCCCGGTGTCGCGAGCCCCGGTGCGCCCGTGCCTTCGGCCCTGCGGCCGCCTGCCGCGGCCCGGCAGGACGTCTTGCCGAGGTCGACGGAGAGGGTCCGGAAGCGCTGAATCACCGCAGTTTCTCGGCGAATTCGACAATGTTGCCGTCCGGGTCGGCGATGTGCAGCGTCCTTTCACGCCATGGCCGATCCACCGGCCCGGTGAGGATCTCGACGCCGAGTCCGCGCAGCCGCTCCGCTTCTGCATCCACGTCCTCAATCAGGAAGCCGATCTCACCGCAGGGCGGATTGCCGCCTTCGCGACCGATGAGCTCGGGCAGCTTCGAGCGTTCGAAAAGCGAGAACTTCGTGTTTTCCAGGGCGAACTCGACATAGCCGTCGCCCTCGATTCGCACCTCGAGCCCGATCACGTCGCAGTAAAAGGCCACCGACCGGCTGAGCGATTCGACATATTGGATGACGTAGTCCACGCGACGCATGCAATGCACCGTATCGGTTTCCGCTGTGAACTCGCGGGAGTTCAGCGACCGGTGAATAGGGGAGCACGGCGCTGTGCCGCCGCCGTCACGCCCTCGCGGAAGTCGGCGGTCGCCTGGAGCCGCGTTTGTTCATCGAGCTCGTGGGCGGTGGCGGCTGCGACGGCCTCGGCGAGTCCGGCGCGCATCGTGGCACGGATGCTGGTGAGCGCCAGGGGCGCCGAGGCGGCGATACGCTCGGCGAACCGAATCGCCGCCGGGCGAACATCGCCGTCAGCGGCCAATTCATCGAAAAGCCCTGTTCTATAGCCGATTTCACCACCATAACGCTCACCGGTGAGCATCCACTCGAGGGCTTTTTGCTGGCCGACGACACGCGGCAACGTGGCGGTGATGCCGAAGCCGGGATGAAACCCCAGCCGGCTGAAGTTGGCCGCAAATCTCGAGGAGGGCGCCGCCACTCGGAAGTCTGCGCTGAGGGCGAGCCCGAGCCCACCGCCGATCGCGGCGCCCTGCACCGCCGCGACAACCGGCTTGCGGGCGCGGAACAGCCGGATGGCCTGCGCGTAAAGCTCTTTGGGCGACGAACGATTCTCGGCGGGCTGGGAGAAGTCGGCGCCCGCGCAGAAGTGTTTTCCCTCCGCGCACAACACGATCGCCCGGCATTCGATGTCGTCGTCCAGTTGCTCGTAGGTGTCGGCGATGTGCGTGATCAAGGCGGTGTCGAAGTAGTTGTTCGGGGGCCGATGGATCTCTACGACGGCGACGTGGCCGACGAATTCGACGGTGACATCGACAGTGTTCATAGCTGTTCCAGCAGTTCGCGCACGGCGGCATTGAATGTCTCGGGCTGGTCCATATTCGCCGCATGCCCGGCATTGTCGATGACCAGCTTGCGGGAATTGGCGATCTTGCGGTGCATGTAATCGGCCGGGGCCAGGAAGTCGGTGTCCTGGGCGCCGACGACCACCAACGTGGGCACCCTGATGCTGTCGAGCGACGTGATCACGCGCGAGTCCTTTTGCGCCATCACACCGCGGGCAGCGCGAGGCAGCCCCTCGGGATGCGCATGCAACGCCTGAGCCACTTCCGCCGAGACGTCGGCACGCCCTTCGCCCTGCTCAAGTTCTCGAGCGCGTCGTTCCACCCACGCGTTCCACTTGTCGCGTGCTTCGTCGTTGCGGTAGCCCGGCCCCGTGTCGACCAGCACCAGCGCGGCCACGCGCTGTGGATGGGCGAGGTGAAAGGCCAGGGATAGGTAGCCGCCCAACGACATTCCGCCGAGCACGGCGCGATCGGCACCGGCGGCGTCGAGAATGGCCGCCATGTCGGCGACGCTGATCTGCTCGGTGTAGCGGTCCATGTCGTCGGGTGCGTCGCTGCTGCCGTGGCCGCGCTGGTCCCAAACGATCACCGGTCGGTCGACGCTCAAGGCATCGATATTGCGGTTCCACATGCCCGCGGTGGCGCCGAAACCGTGTGTGAGCAAGAGCGGCAAGCCCGGCGCGTCCGGGTTGTGCACCTGATAGGCCAGCGTGACCCCGTCCGGGCGTTGCAGTCGATTCACGACATCACCTCCGACCCCGACTGGATGGCTGGGTACAGGGCGTCGGGGCCGCCGGCGACCAGGGCCGCGCCAAGCCTGTCCGCCCAGCGGTGATGCCCTCCGGCTTCGTCTCGCCATGCCCAGAGGCGACGGGTCAGATAATGCAACGGATACTCCCTCGTCATACCGATCGCGCCATGCGTCTGGTGGGCGGCCGCCGACACCAGCTGCGCGGCCCGGTCGGCAAGCATTTTGGCGCAAGCGATTTCGAAACCGCCGCGGCCGAGTTCGACCGCTTCGGTCGCACCATCGGTCGCCGATGCGATCAGCGCGGCCTGCTGGTGGATGGTGACCAAATGGGCTTGCACGGCCTGGAAGCGACCGATGGGGCGTCCGAACTGCTCGCGTTCACCGCTGTAGCGCAGTGTCATTGCCGCGACGGCACTTATCGCGCCGGCCATCAACGCGACGCGACCCAGCGCGGTGCGTTCCCACAAAGTTTGATCGGTAACCGCGTCCGGTGCGTCGGCGCGCGCGGTTACCGGCACGCCGTCGAAAACGACTGTGTCACGGGGATCTTCGGCGAGATTGACCGCGCGGCTGACGGCCGGGCCTCCTGATGATGCGGCCGGTCCGGGCGCGAGCACCACGACGCCGTCGACGAGCCCGATGACATGCTCGGCACGGTGACCCCACGCGACCGCGGGCGCCGTACCGAACAGGCGATCACCGTCGAGGCGGAGTGTCGTGACGGGCGGCAGCGCCGTGCGAACACCTTTGGGCAATGGCAGACCGGCAGAAGCCAATAGCCATCCGCCGACCAGTCCGGCTTCGGCCAGGGGCACCGGTGCCGCGTGTGCTCCCGCCGCTCGCAGCAGCTGGACAGCATCGGCAACGCTGCCCCCGGCTCCGCCCAGCTGCTCCGGGATAGGGACGTCACTGAATCCACTCTGCTGCAACGCGTTCCAAAGTTGCGGCGCCCAACCGGTAGCTTCGGCTTCGCCGACATCCTGCCACCGGCTGTGCGCGGCGAACAGTTTGGCGGCCGCGCTATACAGTTCGTTCTCGCTCATGACAAACCTTTGGCCGCGACCGAGCGCAGTATCTCGTTGGTACCGCCGCGGATGGTAAACGACGGCGAATCCAGCACGGCGCGGCGTAGCAACCGTTCGAAGAGCGACGGCTCCGGCTCCAGGCCGCAGACGAGCTCACGGTCCAACAATCCCCGCAGCGCGCTCACGACATCCTGTTCGAACCGGGTGCCCATCTCCTTGATGAGCGCGGCCTCGGCGGCGGGCGTGCCGCCGGCATCGATCGCCCTGGCCACGGACAGCGATAGCCGGCGCACCACCCAGTATTGGGCCGCGAGTTCGCCGATCAGCCGACTCCCGGAGACAGTGGCGGCCAGGTCCGGCCACTCGCGCAGGAACTCTTGGACTAACAGGAAGGTCGAGATCCACCGGTCCGGGCCGCTCCGCTCGAAGGCCAACTCGCTGGCGTTCTGCGCCCAACCCTGTCCGATTTCACCGATTACCATCTCGTCGGACACCAGCACGCCGTCAAGGAGCACCTCGGCGAAGTGGTCGGTGCTGCCGTTCAGGTAGGGGATCGGCTTGACCGTCACGCCGGGGCTGCGCATATCGATCAGGAACCGGCTCAGCCCGCTATGACGTTCGCCCTCCCCGGTTCGACACAGCGCGATCATGAAGTCGGCGCGCATCGCGTTACTCGTCCAAACCTTCACGCCCGACACTCGCCAGCCATCCCCGTCGCGCACACCCCGCGTCCGCACCGAAGCGAGATCGCTTCCGGCGTCGGGCTCGCTCATGCCGATGCAAAAACACAACTCGCCCCGGCAGATTCGCGGCAACAGCCACTGCTTCTGGTCCTCGGTGCCGTAACGCAACAGCACCGGGGCGATCTGCCGGTCGGCCACCCAGTGATGCCCAACCGGGGCGCCCCAGCGCAGCAGCTCCTCGACGACGACAAAGCGGTCGACGGCGGTGGCGTCGTGGCCGCCGTAGCCCGCCGGGACCGCCATGCCGATCCAGCCACGCTCGGCCAACGCGGCGGAGAACGCCCGGTCAACCCCGGCGCTCATCCCGAGGCCAGGCTCGAACGTCCCCCAGGGCAGCGTCTCGGCCAGGAACGCCCGAACCTGTTCCCGCAATTCCAGCTCTGCGGCGGTAAGCGCGGCAGGCGACGGGACCATACTGGCAGGCTAACCACCCGCTCGGAAGCGAGGAAGTTGCCGACCCTGATGCGCCGGCAGATCAGCCGCCCCTAGTGGGGGAGCTGCAGGTAGCGATGCACCAGGGCGATCGCTGTGCCGCCTTCACCGACTGATGCCGCGACGCGCTTCACTGATCCCGAGCGAATGTCGCCGATTGCGAAGATGCCCGGGGCGCTCGTTTCGAGGCCGAACGGCTCGCGTCCGGGCTTCCACGGTCCCGCCTTCATCGCATCGGTTCCCGTCAACACGAAGCCGTGTTCGTCGCGCGAGATCTGTGGTGGGAGCCAATCAGTCGTCGCCTCGGCGCCGATGAGCACGAAGAGCACCCTCGCGCCGCGCCGAGATGTGATGCCGGTCCTTCGATCGATCACCTCGATCTCCTTGAGTTGTTCGTCTCCGTGCGCGGCGACAACCTCGGATCGGGTTTCCACCCGGATGTTGGCTTTTGTTGCGATCTGCTCGATGAGGTAGGCAGACATGCTCTCGGCGAGCGATTCGCCCCGCACGACGAGCGTGACCGATCGGGCGTGGTTGGAGAGAAACACGGCGGCTTGGCCGGCCGAATTGCCCGCACCGATCAGATACACATCGTTGCCCTGCGCCAGACCCGCGTCGCTGCGTGCCGCGCCGTAGTAGACACCGGAGCCGACGAACCGATCGACCGATTCGAGCCGCAGGCGTCGCCATTCCACACCCATCGCAAGCACGATCGACCTCGTCCGAAGAACGTCGCCACCATCGAGGGTGACTGCCATCTCGGCGGGATCGATGCCTTCGACCTGACGCGTCACGACGATTTCGGCGCCCAGCCGTTTCGCCTGTTGCAGCGTCCGCGTCGCGAGGTCGTCACCAGAGACGCCGAACGGAAATCCCGTGTAGTTCTCGATCCGGGTTGAGGTGCCGGCCTGCCCGCCGGGGGCGAAGGATTCGATCAGTCCGGTTTGCAAACCCTCGGAGGCGCCGTTGACCGCCGCAGTCAGGCCCGCCGGGCCGCCGCCCACGATCACCACGTCGTAGTTTCTCCGGGTCGGTTCGACCGTCAGTCCAGCGGCCGTGGCAACCGCCCGCATCGTCGGGGTGGCCAGCTGGGTGCCGTCCCGCAGCACCACCACGGGATAGGCGGCGGGTTTGCCTCCGGTGTGTTCGAGAGCTGCGGGGTCGTCTGAATCTAGGCGTTCGTAAGGAATCTGGTTGCGATGCAGAAAGGTGTCGCATGCGTGCACTCCCGGGTCGACGCGCGGGCCGATCACGAACATGGCGGGCTCGCGGGGGCTGGCCGTGGCGCTTCTGAGCATGTCCATGCGCCGCAGCGCCGCGGCACCGACCGCTTCGGAGACTTGGGGCGCCATGGCGGCGAGCGTGTGGAACTCCTCGACCGTCACTTTCAGCACGCGCGATGGCTCGACGGCTCGCATGCTGGCGGGCAACGACGTACCGAGTGTCATCGGGATCTCGCCTGCGACTTCGCCCGGAAGCCGCACGCCGATCACCTGCTCGACTCCGTTCACCAGCTTCGTCAACTCGGCCTTGCCTTCGACCACGATCGCTAAGGACCTTCCTTCGCCCTCGTGGCCTACGTACTCCCCGGCGATGAGGTGAATGTCCTCAACGGCGCCGGCAAGGTACTCCAGTTCTTTGTCCCCCAGCGTCGAGAAGAGTGGAATTGTGGCCAGCTCTTCGATGGTGAACATGACTGCCTCCCAATCCCTTTCACGGGAGTCGCTGATTCACGAGAGCGGCTTCGCGTGTGGGGTCGAAATTCTTCGATACAGAAATCGTCCACCGCACAGCCATGGCGGCACATGAGGCATCCGCCCCAAATGTCGGGACGGAACACCTGGGCCCAGGCAAGCGTATGGTTCGACCATGAACGTCGCGCCGGACGTCCACTATGCCAAGAGCGGCGGCCTGAACATCGCGTTCTCGGTGACCGGAGAAGGGCCCGACCTGGTCGTCGCGCCCGGCTTCATCTCGCACCTCGACATCATGTGGGAGGAGCCGTCAGTCGTTCACTTCTACTCGCGGCTCGCGTCCTTTCGCCGCGTCGTCACCTTTGACAAGCGGGGCACGGGCCTTTCGGATCCGGTGATGCACGCGCCAACGTTGGAAGAGTCCGTCGATGACCTGCGCGCCGTCATGGACGCGGCCGGATGTGAACGTGCCGACCTCGTGGGCGTCTCCGAGGGAGGCACGATGGCGGTGCTGATGACTGCCGGCCATCCCGACCGCGTGAATGCGCTTATCCTCTACGGCACGTTTTCCCGCCTGCTCCGAGCAACTGACTACCCACTTGGCGTCACCGAGGAGCAGCTGACGGCATTGGTCGAGGTGAGTGCCAAGGGCTGGGGTGAGGGCATCGGGCTGGGTGCGTGGGCTCCGAGCCGGCGGGGCGACGCCGATTTCCGGCGGTGGTGGGCGCGGCTGCAGCGGGTGGCTGCCAGCCCGGGCATGGTGCGCAACATCTTCGCGCTCTATCCGCAGCTGGACATCCGCGACGTGCTGCCCGCGATCCAGGTGCCGACGCTCGTGCTCCATCGGCGCGGCGACCGGATGGTGCGGCTCGAGATGGGTCGCTACCTCGCTGACCGCATCCCCGAAGCCAAGTTCGTCGAGGTCGACGGCGCCGACCACCTGTTCTTTACAGGCGACGCCGATACCGTTCTCGATGAGATCGAGGAGTTCCTCACCGGCGTCCGGCCGCTGCCTGTGGCCGAACGCGTACTGGCGACGGTGTTGTTTACCGACATCGTCGACTCCACGAAGCGAGCGGTCGAGCTTGGCGACCAGCGGTGGAAGGAGATGCTCGGCAGGCACGATGTCCAGGTACGGCGCCAGCTGGCACGCTTCCAGGGCCGTGAGGTCAACACAACCGGCGACGGCTTCCTCGCCCGGTTCGACGGACCCGCCCGCGCGATCCGGTGTGCCATGGCGATCCGCGACGTGCTGCGGAGCCTGGGTCTAGAGGTGCGGGCGGGCGTACACACGGGCGAGGTCGAGCTGCGCGACGACGACATCAGCGGCATCGCTGTCCACATCGCAGCGCGTGTGGCGGCAGCCGCCGGGCCGGGCGAGGTGCTCGTCTCGCGCATCGTCGTCGACCTGGTCGCCGGGTCGGGGCTCAGCTTTGCCGCTCGCGGCGAGCACGTTCTCAAGGGTGTGGCGGGTGAGTGGGGGCTATTCGCCGTCGAGGGCTGACATCGGATAACGACGGCTCTTGACGCTGTCAGGAACGACGAGCCACGATCACCGGGACCTTGATCCTGTTGACCACCGCCGCGCCGACCGAGCCCAGCATCATGCCGGCGAAGCCGCCCCGGCCGTGGCTGCCGATCACGAGCAATTGCGCCCATTCGGATGCCTCGATCAGCCAATGCGCGGGCTCACCGATTTCGATTCTGCGACGGACCCCCACCTCGGGATAGCGCTCCTGCCAACCCGCCAGCCGTTCGCCAAGCATCTCTTCCTCGGTGGACAGCCCGACATCCCAATCGAAGTTCGGGAACGCCTCTTTGAAGTCGGTAATCCGCAGATCCGTCCAGGCGTGCAGGGCAATCAGACCGACACCCCGTCGTGACGCTTCGTCGAATGCGACCGCAGTCGCCGCCTCCGACGCGGACGAGCCGTCGATGCCCAGCAGGACCGGCGCTCGAGCGACATTGCTGATCAGCGGCTTCTCGTCGTGGATCACGGCGACTGGGCAATGCGCGTGGTAGACCAGTCCCGAGCTCACCGAGCCGAGGAAGCTGCGGACCAGCACGCCGCCATACCCCCGGTAGCCGACCACGACCATCTCGACCTGTCTGGACAGGTCGATGAGCGTCGGGACGGTGGCCGAACGAAACACCTTGCTGTGGATCTGTACCGGGCCACAATCGCCGGTGCTCTCCTCGGCGACCTTGACCGCCGAGTCGAGGAAACCGCGCGCCCGCCGTTCCAGCCATTGGCAGAAGCTCCCCAGCGCGGCGACTTCGAACCACTCCGGTAAGGAGGCATCGATGACATGGACCATGGTCAGCGGCACATCCCGCAGCGCTGCGTCACGGGCCGCCCACCGCACAGCGCCCAGTGCCGCTGCCGAGCCGTCGATACCTACCACGACCCCGCGACGCGGTGGTTGCACCATTCCAGCTCGTTTCTGATCGGCTATGTGCCCACCGGCAGGATCGCTCAGGGCGGCCCTCATTTGTCAGGGCCGAAGAGATGCAAGCCGAAGGACCAAAGGCATCGAGTGCAGGCCGAGGGTCCTTTGCCGCAGCCCGACGGACGCTTAATCTCCCGACATGGACCGCATCTGGCAGTGGACATGGGATCGGTGGCGGCGTTCTAGCCTTTCGGCGCCAGGACGACGACGGGGATGGGTCGCGACGTCTTCTTCTGGTATTCGTTGTAGCGATTTTGATTGTTCTTGTTGACGATCTGCCATAGCCGCGGGTAGTCGGGATCGCCGGACAGCACCGGTCGTGCGGTGACAGCGAGACGTCTTGGGCCGACGTTGATCTCGACGTCGGGATTGGCCTTCAGGTTGTGGTACCAGCCAGGAGCCCGGGGCGCACCGCCCTTGGAGGCGACGATCAGATAGTTGTCACCGTCGCGGGCGTAAGTCAGCGACGTCGTGCGTTGTTTACCGGTCTTCGCGCCGACGGTATGCAGTAGCAGGCTCGGTATCCACAGCGTGCGGTGACCGATCCAGCCGTTCGTCTTCTGATAGACCGTGTCGTGCACCCGCAGCACCTGCGAGAACACCCTTTCCACCAAACTCATGGCTACCAGTCTCACTCAGCGGCGTCGGGCTTTTCCAGTACTGTCCCTGAAGCGCGCTCCGCTCGCACAGTCGGGTCACAGTGCGGCGGGTTAGTAATGGTGCGGCGGTCGCTCGTCGCGGAGCCGGCGCTCGTCCCATGCCTCGCGCGCCTGCTCCTCGTCGCCGAACCTCTCCAAGTCCTCGGGCGTGACGCGTTCCCGCGGCGGTTTTGGCTCGGCCGGCCGTGAAGGTGGGGGTTCGCTAGCCATGAGGCAATTGTCTCTTACGAGCTCTAAGTCTCTGCTCGGGCGATGTTCTCGACGATGATCTCACAGGCGGTGTCATAGAAGGCGCTGATCAGAGTGGAGAAGGAGAGCTCGAAGGGATAGATCATGTGCACCGCCAGCGGTTCCACCGTCCATTCGGGAAGGATCGGCACGATGGTGCCCTCGCGCAGTTCCTCGGCGCAGATGATCTGCGTGGGCATGGCGCCGATGCCGAGGTCCTGCAGAATGTACTCCTTGCACACTTGAAAGTTGTTGGCCCGTGCGCGCACTCGTGGCGACAGCTCGTATCGCTTGTTAGGTTTGGTCACCGCCAGCTTTTGCGGTCCGCAGAACCCGAAGTCGATGAACGGCAGGGTGTTCAACTGCGCGGGTTCGGTGATCGGGTCCGGCAGTTGACCCACGAAAGTGGTTGAGGCGCAGAGGAACAGGTTCAGGTCGAAGACCTTGCGCGCGATCAGTGTCGAATCCTGCAGCGGCCCGGGACCGAACACGACGTCGTAACCGTCTTTGACCGGGTCGACCATGTTGTCGACCAACCGAATGTCCAAGCGCGAGTTCGGGTAACGCCGAAGGAAGGTGGCCCCGACCCTGGATGCATAGTCGATGCCCAGGCTTACCGGTATCGCGACCCGCAGCTCACCCTGTGGCTCCTGCCTGCTGCCCTCCACCAGCGCCCGGACGCCGTTGGCCTCGGTCAAGATATTGAGCGCGTGGTCGTAGATCTGCTCGCCGATATCGGTGACCGTCAGCTGGTGGGTGTTCTTCCGCAGCAGCTTGATGCCCAGGTCGGATTCCAGCTTGGTCAGCTTCCGGCTCACCGTCGACTTGGGCATGCCCAGCGCCGTCGCCGCCTTCGAGATGCTGCGGCAGTCCACCACCTTGCCGAACACCAGCAGGGCATCGAGGTCGAAGGGCAGATTCTGTTCCATGGGCTGCGTTCCAAGTATGCAACAGGGTGTTGCGTTCGTACACCTTATTGGGGGTCCCCCCAGCTGCTAGCGTCGGCCGCACCAGGTAGGGAGGTACCCGGGATGAATCAGCCCATCGCCGTCGCCAAGCCCCCGAGCGGGCACTGGACCGACGCATACCCCGAGCTCGGCCGCGGCCCGGTGTCGCTTGACGATTGTGTGTCCGAGGAGTTCTACGAGAAAGAACGCGAGCACGTCTTCAAGAAGACCTGGCTGTACGTCGGGCGGGTCGAACGCGTTCCGCGCACCGGCAGCTACTTCACCCGCGAGCTCAAGTTCCTGAACACCTCGATCATCATCGTGCGCGGCAAGGACCAGGTGATCCGCGCCTTCCACAACATCTGCCCACACCGTGGCAACAAGATGTTGTGGGAAGACGACCCGTTCCAGGAGGTGTCGGGTCGCGCCCCGTTGCTGTACTGCCGCTTCCACGGCTGGCGCTACAAGCTGGACGGATCGCTGCACTCGGCCACCCGCAAGGACCTGCTGCTGGACTTCGATGCCGACAGCTGCCGGGTGCCGGCGGTGCAGTGCGAGGTCTGGGAAGGCTTCATCTTCATCAACCTCAATCCGAACAACACCGAGCCCCTGCGTTCCTTTCTCGGCGAATTGGCCCATGGCATCGAGGGTTATCCGTTCGACGGCCCGCATCGGGTCTACAAATTCTCGGCCGAGTTGCAGTGCAACTGGAAGATCTTCGTCGACAGCTTCGCCGAGAGTTACCACGGGCCCTACTTGCATGCGTCGTCGTTCGGCGCTCTCACCGCAGAGGCCAGAGATGCGTTCGACCAGCCGAACCCATTCACCGACGCGCTGGCCTACCAACTCAGCGGCCCGCACCGGATGTTCTCGTTCTCCGGTGAGCCATCGCAAAAGACGCCGTACTCCAAGCCCATTGAGTGCGTGATGGAAGCCAGCGCTGCGGGGCCCTGGACCAAGCGCACCGATCGCGGTCCGATGCCGCCGGGGCTCAATCCCACCCGATCGGAGAAATACGGCTTCGACTCCTTCCAGTTCTTCCCCAACTTCGTGGTGATTTTCGGATCGTCCGGTTTCAGCACGCACACGCATTGGCCGACCGGCCCGCACTCGCACCTGTTCGAGGTCGAGATGTTTTATCCCCCGCCCAAGACGCACAAGGAGCGCCTCGGCCAGGAGCTCACCGTGACCTTCCTCAACGACATCATCCTCGAAGACGCGAGCCCGTCGGAGGGTCTGCAGGCGATGCTCAACAGCGGTGTCCTGACGCATTTCACGATGAACGACGAGGAAGTCCTGCTGCGCCACCTGCACAAAGTGGTCGGTGACTACGTCGCGGCCGGCGAAGCGGCGGCCCAGCAATGACTAGGGTTCTGCCGCAGGAGTTTTCGCAACTCGAGCACCTGGTGCCCGAGTGGGCGATCGAGGACGGCCACCAGCGCTACGTCAAACGTGTCAACAGCTCCATGGAGGAAATCCAGGCCTTCTACGACGAGGTGTTTCCGCACGCCGAAGAGGCCGTGGCCTATATCGACAAGTTCGACTACTCCGAGCCGCTGCCCGACGACGTCGCCAATCTGCGCAACCTGCTCTACTCGCTGATCACCGTCTCGTTGGCGGTCGAACTGTGGAAGCAGCCGCGGGTGAAGCATTCGGCCAACACCATTCTCACGAGAGTCAGCTGAACCATGGGACTCACTTCTGCACAGCTGGAGATCGTCGACCTCACCCCGAGAATCGGCAGCGAAATCAGGACCGACCTCGAGACGCTGCTGAGCGGGCGCGAGGCTGCGACGATTCGCGACGTTCTCGAGCGGCGCGGTGTGGTGTTTTTCCGCGGGCTGGACATCGGCGACGAGCAGCAAGTCGCCATCGCCAAGACCCTCGGTACTTTGGTCGCCAACGAGGGCGAGGGTGGGATCAACAAGATCTCCCTCGACGAGAAGGTGAATCAGCGCGCCAAATACCTCAAAGGCTCGATGTTCTGGCATTTCGACGGTTCCCTGCAGCCCCTACCGAATTTGGCCACGCTGCTGCGCGCGGTGCGGCTCTCCGAAACCGGAGGGCAGACCGAATTCTGCAACACATACGCGGCCTACGAGGACCTCCCGCAGGCCGACAAGGACGCGATCGCGGAGCTGCGCGTCGTGCACAGCGCGGAGCGCTCGCAGTATTACGTCACCCCGGAGATGAGTTACGACGAGGTGGCGTTCTGGCAGAAGTCGCCGACCAAGGCGTGCCCGATCGTGTGGACCCATCAATCCGGCCGTAAGTCATTGCTATTGGGCGCAACCTCCGATTATGTGATCGGGCTTCCGGTGGAGGAGAGCCGCGCTTTGCTTGCGCGGCTTCGTGATTGGGCCACCCAGCCGCAGTACGTCTATCAGCATGTCTGGCAGCCGGGTGATCTGCTCGTCTGGGACAACACCGGCACCATGCACCGGGTGTTGCCGTATCCGGTGGACAGCGGCCGCCTGATGCACCGAACCATTCTCGCGGGTGAAGAGCCCCTGCTGTGAAACTCGGGATTGCCACCCCGGTCGTCACCAATGTCGCTGGGGCACCGCTGGAGTGGGAAAAGGACGCCGGCATCGAGGACATCGGCCGGGCTGCGGAGGTCGCGGATCGGCTCGGTTATCACCACATGACCTGCAGCGAGCACATCGGCATCCCGTCCACCGAATCCGTTCGGCGCGGAGCACGCTACTGGGACCCATTGGCCACGTTCGGTTATGTCGCGGCGCGCACGACGCGGATTCGCTTCGCGACCATGACTCTGGTGTTGGGATATCACCATCCGCTGGCGATCGTGAAGCGCTACGGCACACTCGATCACGTCAGTGGTGGGCGGGTGATCCTCGGCGTCGGCGTCGGCTCGCTCAGGGAGGAGTTCGACCTGCTCGGTGCGCCTTTCGACGACCGCGGGGCCCGGTGCGATGACGCCCTGCGGGCGCTGCGAGCGGCTTTGCCGAGCAACAAGCCGGCCTATGACGGTGAGTTCTACTCGTTCGGCGGCCTGACCGTGGATCCCTGTGCGATACAGCCGCATATGCCGATCTGGGTCGGTGGACGGACCCGACGCTCATTACGGCGGGCGGTCACCCTCGCGGACGGTTGGTGTCCGTACTACGTGTCGATCCACACCGCGGCGGAATGGCTGCAGCAGTTCGAGCTTCCCCCGGATTTCGAGGTGGTGATACCGGCCGAACAACCCCTCGATCCGGCCGGGAAACCCGAAGCGACGAAGGACATCTTGCGGGAATTGGCCGACGGCGGCACCACCACGCTCTCGGCCCGCTTCGCTCACCATTCGTTGCAGCACTACCTCGAGCAACTCCACGCCTTGATCGAATTGCATCGTGAAACCTTCGGCGCGCACGTGCGTACGCAGTAGATAGGAATGTCATGACCATCAGGACTGCCGACGACTTGTACTACGACCCGTGGGACGTCGATCTCAACGCCGATCCCTATCCCATGTTCAGGCGCATCCGTGAGAACGCGCCGCTGTACTACAACTCCGAACACGACTTCTATGCGTTGAGCCGGTTCGATGACGTCAACCGGGCGCTGGTAGACCATCAGACGTTCAGTTCCGCGCGTGGTGTGGTGCTGGAGATCATCAAGGCCGGAATCGAAATTCCGCCAGGACTACTCATCTTCGAAGATCCACCCGTGCACGACATCCACCGCAGCCTGCTCTCCCGCGCGTTCACGCCGCGCAAGATCAACGCCCTCGAACCGATGATCCGGGAGTTCACGCAGCGCTGCCTGGATCCGCTGGTCGGCGGCGACCGGCTGGACTTCGTTCAGGATCTCGGCGCCATCATGCCGATGCGTGTGGTAGGCATGCTGTTCGGAATCCCCGAGGACTACCAGCGGCGAGTCCAAGAGGACGGCGAGAAGTTCGTCCGGACCAAGCGTGGTGGACGAATGACCGACAACACCGACGCCAAGCTCGCCGACGGAGAGGTCTTCGCCGACTTCATCGATTGGCGGACAAACCATCCCGCCGACGATCTGACGACGGAGCTTCTCAACGCCGAGTTCGAGGACGAGAACGGTGTGACGAGGAAGCTGCATCGCGACGAGCTGCTGATGTTCATGAACGTCGTTGCGGTCGCGGGCTCAGAGACGACAACGCGGCTGATCGGCTGGTCGGGCAAGCTGCTGTCCGAGCATCCCGATCAGCGCCGGCAATTGGTTGCCGACCGATCGCTGTTGCCCGGCGCAATCGAGGAGCTACTTCGGTTCGAGCCGCCCGCACTGCAAGCGGCGCGGTACGTGACGCGAGACATCGAATTCCACGGCGCGACCGTGCCCGAAGGCAGTGCGATCCTGACGTTGATCGGAGCCGCCAACCGTGACGAAAGGCGGTTCGGCGATAACGCCGAAACGTTAGACGTGACGCGGGTGCCGCGCCAGCATCTGACGTTCGGGGTGGGCGCCCATTACTGCCTCGGCAATGCACTGGCGCGGATCGAGGGACGAATTGCGTTGGACGAGATCATGAATCGTTTCCCCGATTGGGAAGCCGACCTCGACGCCGCGGTGTTCTCGTCGTCTTCGGCCGTGCGGGGCTGGGACAGCATGCCGGCCCACGTTTAGGAACACCGCGCCACTCAGTGGTTACTCCCAACTCGTCACCGTGGGAGTGGTCGCTTGTCGACACGTTCGGGGTAAGGTGAGGGAGCGTAATGCCGTGTCCCGCTTCGTGATGCCGTTTGTTTACTTCCGGCCCTGAAATTTTTTAGGACGCGATCGGCGCTTTGAGCCTCAGGCGTTTTCGATGATCCACGTGGTGGTGAAGCGCAACATTTCGGGGATGCCCTCGGCCAATCCGGCTCCGATGGATTTCTCGAGCTTGCCGCCCAACAGCGGGATTTTGACCTCCACCATGAAGGCGGAGCGAAGTTGTGAGCCGCCGTCGTCCGTCGGCGCCAGCCAAGTCTCGGCACGGCCCGACCCCAATCCGCCGGACGCCGAGACGCTGACCTGCCCGCGCACCTGGCGGTCACCGTCGGGTCGCCAGGTCTCGGACTGCACGATCTTCACGTCAGTCTTGACGAATTTGGCGACCATCCCGGGTAGGAGCTGACGACCTAGGTGCTGGGTCGTGAGCACTGTCACCGTGCCTTCGGCGTCGACTTCCAGCGAATTCAGCGTGGTGTCGGCGGCACCGGCCGCGATGCGGGCCAGCCAATAGTCCTCACGAGTGAACGCGGCATGAATTTGCTCGACAGTGGCGGGCGACTCGGTCAAGACGTCGAATGAGCGAGACATACCGATCCATTGTGGCAGAGGCCGGGTTCAGGGGCGCTCGAAGTGCTGATAGTCGATGGGCGCCGCCCAATGGCCACCCCATTTCCACCCGCGGTCCGTGAAGGCGCGTATGGCTGGGTCGCCGTCGTGGAGGAGTCCCGGGTCGGTTCGGCTGCGGTCCAGGTAGTTTGCCGCATTCTGCGGTTGGAAAGTGCCGGTGGCGTAGACGCACGGGTTAAGGCGGGGATTGAGGTCGATGGCGCGACCGTAGGCGTGTTGAGACCAGTGCTCGCTTCCGGGAATGCCCCGGCAGTTGAACGCCGACGTGTTGTCGTCCTGCATGGACAGCTCATCGTCGGCGCCCGGATAGTGGTCGGCCGGGCGGATCTTCTCGATCGGGAAGCCCAGGCGGTACAGCCGCTCGAAGATCGCGATGACCTCGGGCACCAGGTCCTGGTGCACGATGAGCTCGCCGCGGTGACTTTGGCCGTCGAATCCGAGGTGGTCGACCTCGACTCGTCGGAGCTGCGCAGGGTCCACCGGGCAGCCCGGCCGCCAGCTCGGGCCGAGCTCGGCCGCGGTGACCGGACGAACGTTGCCAGCGGCGGGCGCCGGCGGCGGGCCGGCCCGCGACGACGCGGCCGACGTCGGCCTGGCCGCGGGGGGTGCCGGCGCGGCGGTGCACTGCGTCGACACGACACCGGCCGCCAGGGCGCCCGCCAGCATGGCAACCCACCGCCTGCCGGAGGTCAACGGGGGTGAGTCCTCACCGCTTGCTCCATCCTGGCCAGACCGCCGCGACCACGTGTCGCGAGCAAGGTCCGACGCCAACGCTTGCACATTCGATTATGCGACTGCTCGCTGCGCCCTGGGACCTGGTGCGCAACAGCCGCTTTGCGCCGAATCTGAAAGGCATAGTGCGTGCCGCGGGTCCGTCGACTTACCCTTGCCGTATGCCGGTAGTCAGGGGCAGGTGGAAGTCCTGGCCACCACCGCTTCGCAAGACGGTTGTTGTCGCCGTTGTGTTGCTTGCCCTCGTCGCGGCTTCCCCGTGGGCCTTTACGACGCACACACCGGTCACCGACCGCCCACCGCAGCCGGCGTCCGCGCCCGCACCCCCGCCGGCTGCGGCTCCCGCACCCGCTCCCGCACCCGAGTTCGCGGCCGTCTCCAAGCTGATGAACGATGCGATCGCCGCGGACGGTCTGCCGGGTGGCGTGGTGGTGGTCGGGCACGGCGGCAAGGTCGTCTTTCACCAGGCCTACGGGTCGCGCAAGCTGGCCGGCGAACCGGGCCTGGACGGATCACCCGCACCTGCGGAGCCGATGACCGAGGACACCATCTTCGACCTGGCGTCCTTGACGAAGTGCCTCGCAACGGCGGTCGCCATCATGCAGCTCTACGAGCAGGGCAAGGTTGCGTTCGACGATCCGGTGCAGAAATATCTGCCCGACTTCAACGCGACGAACGATCCACGGCGGGCGAAGGTCACCGTCCGCATGTTGCTGACCAACACCTCGGGCGAGGGGATCGACGTGAGCCTCGGCGATCCGTGGGGTCTGGGTGCACCCGACAAAGCGCAGGGTGTGCATCGGGCTCTCACCACGCCGCTGCAGTCGGGGCCGGGCGAGCTTTTCCGATACTCCGACATCAACTACATCCTGCTGGGCGCGCTGCTCGAGAAGGCCACGGGCGAGCCTGAAGACACCTACGTTCAGCGCAATGTCTTTGCGCCGCTTGGCCTGCAAGACAGCCGCTATCTCCCTGCGGCCAAAGCGTGTGGCCCACACGTGGTGCGGGGCGCCGCGGTTGCGTGGGCCCCCGCGCCGACGGGCGGTGAGCCTTGTCCCGCGGGGACCTGGAACACGGGTATTCTGGCGCGCATCGCACCGACGGCGCGCGATGAGGAAAGCAGGGACGACCCGAGCAAGAATCCGGATTTCTATGCCCTGCTTCGGGGTACGGTGCATGACCCGACCGCGCGCCGCATGGGGGGAGTGGCCGGCAATGCCGGCGTGTTCTCGACGGCGCACGATGTCGGCATCTTTGCGCAGGCGCTGCTTGATCGGCTAGCCGGTCGCACGAGTGAGTTCCCTTTGGGGCAAGAAACTCTCGAGCTGATGACGACTCCGCAGCAGCCCGGCCACACCGCCGAACAAGTCGAAGCGGCCAACCGTGCCGCCCAACAAGCTCACGTTCCAACGTATCCGGCGATCGAGGGGCAAAGCCTGTTCGGTTTTGGCTGGGACATCGACACGGCCTACTCCAGACCGCGCGGGAGGGTCTTTCCCGTCGGAAGCTTTGGCAACACCGGGTTTACCGGCACCACGTTGTGGATGGACCCAGGCTCGGATACGTACGTCATTCTGCTCTCGAACTCGATCCACCTGCGCGGCAGCCCGCCGATCTCGAAGCTCAGAGGTGCGGTGGCGACGGCGGCGGCGCAGGCCCTGCATCTCTACGGTGCGGCGCCACCGGCCTCGATCTCGACGCCTGCGCCGCGGAAAAAGCCGTAGCTCCTTGTCATTTCACGCAGGGAATGCCGTCGGCGGTCATCCGCGAGAGGTTGGTGACGGCAGGTTCCTGCGCCCCGGCGCCGGTGGCCGGGACCGTGGTGACCGGTGCCGCGGCGGTCGTCGTCGTCGAATCCGATGAGTATGTGCGGGCGCGGTCAAATCGGGAGAAATCGGTCCCGACGGTCAGCCGCACCGTGTTGCGGGGTACGCCGTCGGATGCGGTCGCCGCTATGTCGTACTTGTCGGCGAGCTCGGTGGCGGCTACCTTCGCGCCGGGTCCGTAGGTGATGGTGCTCGTCTCGGCAGTGGAGTCGGCGGTGCTGACCTTGCCTTCACTGAATTGCCCAGTCGCCAACAGTATTTGGACATTCGTGGCCTCGCCTTCCCGGCCCGATGCGTTGACCACATCGAGCGCGATGCTGCCGGGGGTGCTCTGCGCACCGCCGTCCGGTTGGGCCGCCGTGGTGGGGCTGCTGCTCGAGGGCGCGGTCGACGAATCGGCGCCCACCAGGTTGTGCACGATGGAGCGAATGGTGGGTATGTCGATGAAGTTCACGTAGGCACCGTTCGAGAGCTCGCCGAAACTGATGACCGGCAGGGTGTACAGCGCCATGGGTCTTTGGGGGAATGCCAAGGCATTACGAACGAATTCGTCAAAGTCGAAGCCGACGTCGACGGCGACGTTCTGCTCGGCGACGTTAAACACGGCGTGCAATTTGGTGGGGTCCGACAACGTCCCGCCGCGGCGCATCGCACTGACCACCGAGACGATGAAGGCCTGCTGGCGCCTGCTTCGATCAAGGTCGGTGAACGCCGCGTCGTTGGGGTCGCGGCGTTGCCGAACGAAGGCCAACGCCTGAGTTGCGGTGATCTGTTGCACGCCTTGATGAAAGTCCGCGCCAGAGTAGTAGCGGTCCGAGGTGTCCGCGGCGAGGCACACCGTGATCGGTTCGACCACCCGGGCGAGTTGAAAGAACCCGGCCAGGGTGATTTCGATGAAGTGATCGATCGGGATTTGCAGAAGACTTTTGACGGTGCTGATTTCGGCCGTGCGGCCCGCCTCCCGCGCCGCCTGTTCTTTGGCCGTCGAGTCTTGCCCTTGCAACGGCCTCGGATTCGGCTGCGAGCCGGCGGAGCCGTGGCCGGCCATCACGCGCTGGTAGGCGTAGGCGTAGGCCTCCTTGATCTTGCCGCGGCAATCCGAGGTCGGGCATCCGGCCAGATCGACATAGTCGTCGCGGGGGATCGAGATCGCCGTGGCTGGACCGCCGCCGGCGGGTAGGTGCACGATGATGAGCGCGTCGGAATCGCCGTCAGCGGAATCCTCGTTGCCCGCGTGCAGCGCGTCATAGATGTCGGGGGGTAGCGGCTGTCCGTGCTGGTCGCGGCGGCTATCGAGGCCCATGATCAGGATGTTTTGATCGCTTCCGGTGGACGCGGGTTCTCCCGCCAACGCCTCGGATCTGGTGATGCCCGCCGACGCGCTGCGGTAGGCGTGCCAGGCGATGCCGAGGACCGCCACCACGATCAGCGATATCGACGCGGCCAGCACCTTGGCACCGGCCACCATCCTATGGTTGCGGTGCAGGCGATTCCGGGGCCCGGCCGTCGACGAAACTTCTTCTTGCTCGCCGGGCGGGCCCGCTCGACGCGTCATGACAGAACTGAGAATAGCCAGGCAGCGGTGCTTCAAACCGGGGATTGGGCGTTCCGCCTTTTCAGCAATCGGCCGACCGCTACGGTCCCGGCTCAATCTCCAACAGCCGCAAGGGATGTAGGCCGTCGACGTTGCCGACGAACGGCGGGTGGATGCTGTAGCCGAGCATCCGGCGAATGTCATCGGAAACCGCTCGCGCGATGTCGCGCGATGTCGACAAGGTGAAGGCCTCCATCGGGCGTAGCCACGGTTCGCAGTACTGGGCGGTGACGGCGAGGCGCTCGTGTCCGGTGTTGTTGGCGCCCCCACCGTGCCACAGGGTTCCCACGAAGAAGACGCACGATCCCGCGGGCATGACGACGGGTACCGCCTGATCGTCGGGGCCCGGCCGGCGCTTGCCCCAGCGGTGGCTACCCGGGTAGACGACGGTGGCGCCGTTGTCGGCGGTGAAGTCGTCGATCGCCCAGATCGTGGCAGCCGCCAACGGGGCCCGGGGCCGTGGTATCGGGTAGAAACCGTCGTCGTGGTGCGCCAGCTGCGCGGCCTCACCGGGCTGAATGTTGATGGCCTGCAACGCCGAAAGCAGATAGTTGGGCATCAGCAGGCGATCGAGCACCGCCAGCACCCGGGGAGCGTCGACCAGCGGATCACATACCCGGGTCCTGCTCAGCACGCTGTAGATGCGCTGGGTGCGCAGGCCTTCGAAGGAATTGCGTCCGGTGTGCCCCAGCCACGGGCGCACAACGTCACGGATCTGCGAGCATTGCTCGGCGCTGAGCAGGTTCTCCCAGATGACGTAGCCGTTGCGATCGAGCGCCGCCATGTCGGCCTCGACGATCGCGCTGTCCACCGAACTCCCACCGGTCGGCGTCCGCCTGTACCGCTGCGCCAGGTCGCCCCGGAGGTCCTCCAGCGTGGTGACGGATTCGTCGTCGATGCTCATTGGTGCTCGTCCTTAGTCCACTGGCGCTTCTGCCCACACTAAGCCGAGTTCGCCGCAACCCATACCCAAATCGCCGACCGGTCAACCCCGAAGGCCGGTGATGAACCGCTGGACGCTGCGCGTCAACGACCGTGGGACGTGGTCGGGATCCATCAGGTCGTTCTCGGCCAGCGGGCCAGCCTCGTCGGCGACGGTGCGCTCGGTGAATGGGCACAACGTCTTGCCGTCCCTCCGAAGAGTTTCGACCGCCTTCAGGACCGACCCGTGTTCGTCGATCGCCTCTTCCAGCTCGCTCACCGCAACGCCGAGGTGCTCGGACACCAATTCGTTTCGCACCGAAGTGATTTCGTGGCGCAGGTCGTCGTGTTCGGAATTCGTCGGCTGCGCCTCGATGGCGACGTCGCACTCGCTGTCGAACCCCATCGAGCGGTTGTTGAAATTCGAGGAGCCGATGCGCAGCAGCCGATCGTCGACCGCCAGCACTTTGGAATGGACGTAGATCGGCGCACCGCCGTCGGTCACCGGCCAGTAGACGCCCAGCCGGCCATGCTTGTCGGCCTCCCACAGCAGTTGGAGAAGCCGGTGGCGCGCGCTGTCCATGGTTCCCCGCTCAAGCGGGTTATTGCCCTTACGCGCGAGCACGATGACGATTTCGGGCCCGTCGTCTTCCCGGAGGCGCGCGGCCAGCGCCTCGGTAATGGTGCGGGACGCCAGGTATTGGTTCTCCGCGTAGATGGTGCCGCGCGCGGCCGCGATGGCGGCCAGGTTGAGCGCCTCGACCTCGCGGACCTCCCGGCGATCGCCGAGCCGCGGCACGGTGCGTGCAATCCCTACGTCGACATTGCGCAGGCTCGGCGCCAGCTTGCTGGGCCAGGCGCTGTGCTTGGCCTCGACCGGCGACAACGATTGCTGCGTCGCGGCCTGCCAGCGGGCCAGCGCCTGCTCGCCCAGGGCCCGTGCCGCCGCGCCGTCAACCGCCAGCCCGACGTCGTGTCGCGGGCCGTAGCCGCGTCCCGCCGTCCGGCGGTGGTGATTCTCATGCTGGTGGGCACGGGTGTCCCATCGTTCGAGGGTGAGATCGATGCCGGCGCAAAACGCCACCGCGTCGTCGACGACCACGATTTTCTGATGATGCACCGAACCGATCGGGTGCGCGCCGTCGATGGCGAAGTGCATTCGTTTGCTGCTGATCTGGTTCAGCAGCGACACGGGTGTCAGGCCGAACCAGATGCCGTCGAAGGCCGGTAGCAGCCGTAGATTCGACTTCAGTAGGTAGATATCCAGCCCCGGCCGTTTCCACAGCATCCAATAAAGGAAGGCGCCCAGCTGGTTTGGCCCTGGAAGGGTCTTCTCACCCCGCTCGAACAGCACCCTGGAATCGAAATCCCAGCCGATCAGCATCAGTCGGTGACGGGCGCGCAGCATCGCCGCCTTGACGTGTTTGAAGTAGTCGGCCGCGTCGATGATGGGCGCGAACTTGTCGGCACGTGCCGTGCGCCAGCAGGTCTGGCCGGGAGTCAGAAGTCGATCGTCGTGCACGCCGGGGCTCTCAACGATGTTGATGGGGCAGCGCGGGCATAGCCACTGTGTACCACATCGCGGCCGTGGGCCAGGATTCGTGAGGAAGGGCCACAACGGGCTCGACTTGCGGTTATGAACAGCCCGGGGGCTCGGCAGGACAACGGAGGCGATCTATATGAGGATGAAGCCATGCGAATGCTGGTAGTGCTTGCCGGCTGCGCCGCCCTCATCGGTGTGGCCGCGCCGGCGTACGCCGACCCGGTCGGCACTTCGGGACCCGATGCGAGCTTCATCGCCGCGCTCAACCAAGCGGGCATCACCTATCAGGACCCCGCCGCCGCCGTCGGGGTGGGTAAAAGGGCGTGCCAACTGATGGACGAGGGCAGTCCCCAGGTCGAGGTCATCAAGAGCGTGTCGTCGAGCAATCCGGGGTTCACGGTGGACGCCGCCGCCCAATTCACCATGATCGCGGCCAGCGCCTACTGCCCCCAGCACCTGGGGCAACAGGTCACCAAGGCGCCGACGCCGGCGTCGACACCACAGCCAGCACCGGTCATCGACCTTCCGCCCCTCACGCCGGGCGCCGCCTAGGAGGCGTTATCGGTTTCTGCTGCAACGGGATTCGTTGCGACCCGAGTTACGCCGCGGCCTCCAGGGTCAGCAGGATGCGTTTGGCTTCCGCGCCGGCGAGGTAGCCACCCATCGCGCCGTCGCTGCGTACCACGCGGTGGCAGGGCACCACGACCGGTAGCGGATTGGTGGCACAGGCGCTGCCGACGGCGCGAACCGCGTTGGGGTTGCCGGCCAGCCTGGCCACCGCGGCATAGCTCGCGGTGTGGCCGTAGCCGATCTCGGACAGGTGACGAAGCACCGTGGCGCGGAATCCGGCCGACAGCCGCCAGTCCAGCGGCACGCTGAATTCCTGGCGCTTGGCGCCGAAGTACTCGTCGAGTTGCCTTGCGGCCGTGTCGAGCCGGTCGGGTGCGAGCAGAATGCGTGGACTGATCCTGTCGGCGAGGCTTTGCAGGACGGTGTCGTGTCCCTCGCTGGCGTAGGCCACGCGGACGAGACCGAGCTCGGTGGCCGCCAGCAGCAGGGCGCCGACCGGGCTGTCGACGACGCGGTAGGCGATGTCGAGGATGCCGTCGCGTTGCGCGCCGGCGGCAAGCCGGGCGTGCAGTGCGTCGAGGTCGTCGGCGGTGGCGTCGGTGATCCTTGCCAGGTCGACGGCCGTTTCGTGTTCGTTGCTCATCGGTGTTCTCCCGTCGTGCCGGTCGCGATGCCGCGGTACGTGCGTCTGAGGGTGGCGATGCCGTCGGCGGCGGCGCGCCGGGCGGCGTCGGGGCTGCCGCCGAGGATGGCGGCGATCTCGGAATAGGGCAGGCCGGCCAGGTAGTGGTAGGCCACGGCCTGCTTCTGTTTGGTGGGCAGCCCGGCCAGCGCGGCGGCGAGGTCGTCGTCCCTGCCGGGAGCCGCCGGGCCGCCGGTCTCGGGGACCTTGTCGGTTGGCACCGCGCGCCGTGCCCTGGCTCGGGTGAGGTCGATCGCCTTGCGGTGCGCGATGGTGACCAGCCAGGCCTCCACGTTGGCGTCGGCGGGCAGGTCCGGGTAGCCGCGCAACGCGGACAAAAAGGTCTCCGACCAGGCATCGTCGGCGTCGACCGGTCCGACGATGGCCCGGCAGACCCGCAGCACGGCGGAGCCGTGGTCGACGACCACCGCCTCAAACGGTCGTTTGACTGTCACGCTGTGTAGACGTTTCGCCGGGGGACTTTGTGAGATGTCCCCAGTGTCGAACATCCGCGGCAGCGGCAGCGACTACACCGACTGGAAGCTGCGCTCCACCTCGGAGCGACTGCGAACCTGATCGCTGCCGAGCACGTAGGTCGGCAGGGTGTGCGGGACCGTCGTGCCCCCCTTGACCCGGGCCTGCGCCTGCTGGAACTCGGGGGTCGGTCCCGATGCGGCGTTGATGCCGTTGATGATCGACCACACCGCGGTGCGACGGGCGGTACGTTCGACGATGTTGCAGTCGCGGTGCTGCAGCATCTGTTTCGCCCATTTCGGCATGGTGTCGCGGATGGCCCAGTCGACCGCCGCCTGCGGCATGGAGACGTTGGGGCCGGTGCCCATCGCTTTCCCATGGGTGACAGCCAATTTCGGTAAGTATGACTCCAAGCACTCGAGCGTCTCGGCCTTGGTGGTGGGCAGATCGGTGCCTCCCAGCGCGTGCCCGACCCGGACAAACTCGCCGTAGTAGCGGTCGAGTTTCTTGCCGCGCAACGGCATTGGGTGATATAGCTCGTGCGCGGTGGCCAGGCCCCAGACGACGGTCGCATAGTTCCACCGCAGCCATTCAGGGTCGTCGGCGTCGTAGCGGGCGCCGTCGGGACGAGTGCCCTTGATGGTGTGGTGCATCGCGCGAACGGATTTCGCCAGGCGTTCGGCGGTTTCCGTCGACCCGTATGCCGTGCCGATGAAGAACGCCACCGAGTGGCCGAGGCGGGTCGCGGCGCCTTCGGGATCGATTTGGGGCACTTGCGATATCGGGTTTCCGTTGCTGTCTCGCTTGATCAGCCGGGAGTGGTGCATGCCCATCCAATAGATCGACGGGTCCAGCGTTTCCATGAAGGCGGCGCACTGCAGGCCGAAGATCAGCGCGGGCAAGTGCGAATGCACCCGCCACACGGCGCTGTCGGGGCCGAACCAACCCGGATCGCCGACCGGCGCGGCAAACTCCATGCCGCGGAAGAAATACCGCCGCATGTTGTCGTCCAACCGTTTGTTGATCATCTGCCCGACGATCTGGTGTGGCAGAAACACAGCGCACTCCTCGACATTTCTGGTCACGGCTGTAACCAGAATAAAGTTTTGGTTACGGGTGTGACAAGACCCGGGCCGTGTCGACTTAGGCTGTAGGGATGTCGAGTCCCACCCGGTGGGCCGGTATACCGCTCAAGGACCGCCGCGCCGAGCGCCGTGCGCTGCTGGTCGAGGCCGCCTATCGACTGTTCGGCAGCGGGGGTGAGGCGGCCGTCTCGGTGCGTTCGGTGTGCCGGGAATGCGGACTGAACACGCGGTACTTCTACGAAAGTTTCGGCGACACCGACGATCTGCTCGGCGCGGTGTACGACCGGGTGAGCGAGCAGCTCAGCGAGGTGATCGAGGCCGCCGTCGAGCAGGCGGGGGATTCGCTGCGGGCCCGGACCCGGGCCGGCATCGCGGCGGTGCTCGGCTTTTCCTCGGCCGATCCGCGCCGCGGCCGGGTGTTGTTCACCGATGCCCGCACCAACCCGGTGCTGGCCGCCCGGCGTCGCGCGACGCAGGACCTGCTGCGCGAGGGTGTGCTGACCGAAGGCTGGCGTCTCAATCCCGATTCGGATCCGGTCGCCGCGGAGGTGGCCGCGGCCCTGTACACGGGCGCCATGGCCGAGCTCGCGCAGCAGTGGCTCGCCGGCCATCTGGGCGCCGATCTAGACGTCGTCGTCGACTACGCTCTGAAACTGGTGTTGCGGTAGCGGGGAGTGCGGTCATGGGCGGAATCGAACACGCGATGGACCCGGTTCGGCGCATCCTCGGCCACAAGGTCAGCGTCGGCGGGCTGATCGAACTGGCGGCGTGGCTGGCGATTCCATACCTGTGTATTGGGTTCGCGTGGACCGTGATTCACCCCGACCCGACTCAGCGGATTCAGGCGCGGATAGAAGCCGTGTCGCCCACCGGCGCTGACGCCATGGCCTTCGGGCTGGCCACGGTGCTGTGGCCGGCATCGCTGCAGATCGCTGACGCCTGCCCGGCGCCGTGAGCGACTCACGGTGGGAATGCGTGCACGATCGGACGGTTTGCTCCTAGGCTCTCAGAGCATGTCAATCGACCGGTTCGGCCTTCTTGCGGGCACCATCCGACTTGCCTCTGGCGTTTCCTTTCTCGTCGACCCGCTCCGCGCAAACAAGCTGTGGGGCGACCCGGACGAGCCGACACCGACCGCGCAGTTGTTGCTGCGATCGATGGGCTATCGCGACGCGTTGATCGGTGTCCTGCTCGCGTCGGCGGCACTGCGCGGTAAGAACACCCGCGGCTGGTTCCTGGCCTCAGCCGGTGCCGACGTGGCCGACCTGGTCGGCGGGATGAGCGTGCACAGCAAGTTGAAGCCCTCGCAGCAGATCATCGGCCTGGGCGGCGCCGCCGTCGGTGTCGCCGCCGGGCTCTGGGGCGCGGTACGTCCGACCATCCGGACGGCAACCCGGGCGGCACCCGAAGAACCGGCGCCGTGAGCTGAAGCGAAGCAGTAAGTATTTGCTGTCCTAGACCTTGATGCAATCGGTACGCTCATTGCGTGCCGGAGACGGCGTATGCAAACTGCGGGGATCTCAGCCTCGCGTACCAGGTTTTTGGGGACGGGCCGGTCGACCTCGTCTTCGCTGGCTCGTTCGCCAGCCACGTCGAGCTGTACTGGACCATGCCCGAGTTCAAGGCCTTCATGGAGCGCCTCGCGACGTTTTGCCGCGTCATCCTCTTCGACAAAGCCGGCGTCGGGCTGTCGGACCCCGTTCCAAAGGTCCGCACGCTGGACGACCGGGCGGCCGAGATCGAGGCCGTCATGGACGCCGCCGGCTTCGACAGGGCGGCCCTGCTCGGGGTGAGTGAGGGTGGCCCGGCGGCCATCCTGTTCGCCGCGACGCGACCGGAGAGAACGCGGGCGCTGATCCTCACCGGCACGGCGGCGTATCTCCCCAGCGAAGGTTGGGATGACCTCAATGCCGATCCGGCCGAGCTCCGGGCGCGCTCCATACGCGAGGTCGGCGAGGAGTACACGCCCTCCGAGGACCAGATCATCGGCTTCCAGAAATTCGGGCGGGCTGTCTTGTCAGCGTGGGGAAGCGGTGAGGCACTCAAGTGTCTGCTGCCGTCGGTCCGGTCAGTGCGCCAGCTGGGAATGCTCGAGCGGATGTGCGCGAGCCCCGGAATGGCGCGGGCCACGCTCGAAGCCGCGTTCCACATCGATGTCCGGCCGATCCTGCCAACCCTCACCATGCCCACGCTGATCGTGCACGCCAGGCGAGACCCCGGCGTTCCGGTGCAAGCAGGCAGGTACCTCGCCGACCACATCCCCGGTGCGCGCATGGTCGAGCTCGACGGCACCGATCACGCTCCGTGGTTCACCGATCCCGACAGAATCGCGACCGAGATCGAGGAACTTCTCACCGGCAGCCATGCGACCCCGGCGCCGTTGAGTCGCGCCCTGCGGACCGTGCTGTTCACCGACATCGTCGCGTCGACCGAACGGGTGGCGGCAACCGGCGACGAGCGATGGCGCGCGGTCCTGCAGCGCTTTGGCGACATCACCGCTGAGGCCACCGAACGATACGGCGGGACGGTGGTAAAGAGCACCGGTGACGGCTACCTCGTCACGTTCGACGGCCCGACCCAGGGCATCCGATGCGCCGAGAATTTGCGCGACGACGCCGAGAAGCTGGGCATCGAGATTCGCATCGGCATCCACACCGGCGAGTGCGAACTCCTGGATGCCGACATCGGCGGGATCGCAGTCCACATCGCGGCGCGGATCCTTGGGCAAGCCGATGGCGGGGAGATCCTGGTGTCACGCACGGTTCGTGATTTGGTCGTCGGCTCCGGGATCGGTTTCCAACAGCGCGGTGTCGTCGAGTTGCGTGGTGTCCCCGGCGCCTGGGAACTGGTCGCCGTTGACCGAGCGAGCAGGGAATCTCGCGAAGTGCAGCTGGCCGCCGCGCCCACGCCCGGTCCGCGAACGTCGATGCGTCGATCGGATCGCGCCATGGCGGTGATAGCGAAGCGCACGCCGTGGATCCTGCGCGGAATGGCGCGGTTGGCCCCGGTCACCGAACGCGGCCAAGTGGCCGCAGGAGCAAGTTCGCGCTGACAGGCGAGCGGTGATGCGGTTGACTGAGCATCATGGGTTTCGGTGTGCTGACATTTGTTACCGACGACGGCATTGGCCCGGTGGACTTGGGCAGGGCACTCGAGGAGCGCGGTTTCGAATCGTTGTTCCTCGCTGAACACTCACACATCCCGGTCGATGCCAAGACCCCGTACCCGAGCGGTGGCCCGATTCCGCCGAAGTACTACCGCACGCTGGATCCGTTCGTGGCGCTGACGGCCGCGGCGGCGGTCACCGAGAACCTGCTTCTGGGAACCGGGATCGCGCTGGTCCCGCAGCGCGATCCGATTCACACCGCCAAAGAGGTGGCATCGCTGGATCTCGTGTCGCAGGGGCGATTTCGATTCGGCGTGGGGGTGGGCTGGCTACGGGAGGAAATCGCCAATCACGGTGTCGACCCGTCGGTCAGGGGACGCGTCGTTGACGAGCGACTCGACGCGATGATCGAGATCTGGACGCACGAAAAGGCGGAATCCCACGGCGAATTCGTGAACTTCGACCCCATCTACAGCTGGCCGAAGCCGGTCCAGAAGCCCTATCCGCCGCTGTATCTCGGCGGAGGGCCGGCGGGCTTCAAGCGCATCGCCCGGCTGAACGGGGGCTGGCTGTCGATGACGGCGTCAGCAGAACAATTGGCGCCCCCGCTTGTCCAACTGCGTGACGTGGCCGGCAAGGACGTGCCGGTGATCCACTTCCACGGCGGTGAGCCGACGGCGAAAGAACTCGAGGGTTACCGCGACCTGGGATTGGAGCACCTACTGGTCGACCTGCCCACCGAACCCCGCGACCAGACGCTGCGCCGCCTCGACGAGCTACAGGCCGAGCTCGCGAAGGGGGCGTAAAAGCTAAGTGCCGCAGAAGGTTTGGTACTTGCCGAAGTCCTCGGGGGCGGGAGCGGCGTAGCGTTCGAGGCCTGGCCGTTCCGTGTAGGGCTCCGTGACCGCGGCGAGTAGTTGTTCCAGTGGGCCGAGTTCGCCGGCCGTCGCGGCGGTGAGAGCCTCCTCGACCAGATGGTTACGCGGAATGTAGACCGGGTTGGTTTGGTCCATCGCGTCGGCGTCGGGACCCAGGGCGCGCCAACGCGTCAACCACGCGTCAAAGCCGGCGAGGTCCATGAACAATCCGCGGACGGGTTCGGCATCCGTTCGCGCCGCGTGGCTGAGCCGGCGGAAGAACGAGGTGTAGTCGACGTGGTTCTGCTTGAGCAGCAGAAGCAGTTCCTCGATCAGCACCGTGGCGAATTCGGCGTCGATGCCGGCGGGCAGGCCGAGTTTGGCGCGCATCCCGGAACCCCACACCGCGTCATAGCGGGTATGGAAAACCCCGAATGACTGCTCGGCGATCGCGATCGCCTCCTCGGAGTTCTCCGCGAGCAGCGGAAGAAGCGTTTCGGCGAAGCGGGCGAGGTTCCATCCGGCGATCACCGGTTGGTTGCCATAGGCGTAGCGACCCCAGAAATCGATCGAACTGAAGACCGTGTCGGGGTCGTAGGCCTCCATGAAGGCGCACGGTCCGTAGTCGATCGTTTCGCCCGAGATCGTCGTGTTGTCGGTGTTCATCACGCCATGGACGAATCCGAGCAGCATCCACTGGGCAACCAGCGAGGCCTGAACGGCGACGACCGCCTCGAACAAGGCGAGGTAGGGGTTCGCCGCCTCGGCGGCGGCGGGGTGGTGACGGGCGATCGCATGGTCGGCAAGGCGGCGCAGCAGGTCCGCGTTGCCGGTGGATGCGGCGAATTGGAAGCTGCCGACCCGCAGATGGCTGCCGGCCACCCGGGTGAGCACCGCGCCGGGCAGCGTTTCTTCGCGATGGACCGAACGCCCGGTACCCACCACGGCCAACGATCGTGTCGTCGGCACGCCCAGGGCGTGCATCGCCTCGCTGACGACGTATTCGCGCAGCATCGGCCCCACCGCGGCCAGGCCGTCTCCGCCGCGGGCGAACGGTGTGGCACCGGAACCCTTGAGGTGGACGTCGCGCATCCGCCCGTCGCCGTCGACCAGCTCGCCGAGCAGCAGCGCACGCCCATCGCCCAACCGGGGGACGAAGCCGCCGAACTGATGCCCGGCGTAGGCCTGGGCTACCGGAGTGGCGCCGCCGGGCACCAGGTTGCCGACCAGGAAGCGCAGCCCCTCGGGGCCACGCAGCCAGGCGGCGTCGAGGCCCAACTGCGCGGACAGTGGCTCATTGAGCACCAGCAACCGCAACTCGGGGAAGGTCTCGGCCTGCCAGCGGACCGCCATCTCCGGCAATTCGCGCAAGAACCGGTCGTGGAGGGCAACGGTGGTATCCGGGGCAACACTCATCTCATCGAGCCTACGGAAACCCGAAGCCGCGCCGGGTGCCCTAACCGAGGGCTTTGCCGATGAGGTCGCGGGCGCGGTCGAGCATCGAGGCGAACGGGCCGAGCGCGAAGTTCAGCTTCGCCGATTCCACGCCGGGATGGGGGCGCGTCGGCGCGATGGCCTCGGCGGCGCGTACTGCCGCGCCCATTCGCTTGAGGTCGTCGGTGTCTACCTTGCGTTTCAAGACGGGAAACTCTTGGTCTTCCTCCTGCCGGGCGTGCTCGAGCACGGCTTCGCGCAATTTGGTGAGCTCTTTGATGAACTGGTCCGAGGTGATATCGAGCTTCTCGATCGCCGACAGCAGCTCCTTGGCTTCGTGCTCTTCCTTGAGCCGGGCATCGACGATGGCGTCGCCGTCACCGTCCTCGCGCCGCACACGCGGATGCACGACCATTTCCTCGGCCGTCTCGTGGACGGCCAGCAACTGGCGCAACGTTGCGAACGGCTCCTCACGCGCTTTCGGATCCGACGCGTGCAGCACTTGGTCGAACATGTCCTCGATGAGGTTGTGTTGCGCTTTCAGGAATGCGACAACTTCCTCAGGGGACTCAACAATGAGATCTCCCATCGCCGGTACCTCCAATGACTTGGGAGTGGGACTGCGCACTGTGGGCTGTGTGCGCGGCTTGAGCAGGAAATACCCGGCATACTCGCTGCTAAACGCCACAGCGTGTCGGGGCATCGGTAAAGCCCGTATTGCGCTGTGATGCAACCATTTCGGTGATGCCGCAGGTCGATCGGGCCGCCACCGCGCCGTGGCCGGTCCGAACTGTCTTTTTTTACGCAGGGCATCTGGGACCACCGGTTCGGGATAATCGCTACGGTTAGGGCAACAATCCTGACACCGATGCACAGAGACGACGGATCAGCTGAAATGTACGAGCAGGTCAACAGCACCGCCGAGGCCGAAGACATCGGCTCTCGCATCGACCCGGTACTCGCCCGGAGTTGGCTCCTGGTCAACGGTGCGCATGCCGATCGGTTCCAATCTGCGGTGAATTCGCGCGCTGACATCGTCGTTCTCGACATCGAGGATGCGGTGGCGCCCAAGGACAAGCACGCCGCCCGCGACAACGTGGTGGGTTGGCTGGGTGCCGGCAACGTCGACTGGGTCCGCATCAACGGCTTCGGCACCCCCTGGTGGGCGGACGACTTGGCCGCCCTGGCCACCACCCCGGTCGGCGGGGTGATGCTGGCGATGGTCGAATCGGTCGACCACGTCACCGAGACCGCGAAGCGCCTGCCCGATGTGCCGATTGTGGCCCTGGTCGAAACGGCGCGGGGCCTGGAACGCATCACCGAGATCGCCGCGACCAAGGGCACGTTCCGGCTCGCCTTCGGCATCGGCGACTTCCGCCGCGACACCGGCTTCGGAGACGATCCGGCCACCCTCGCGTACACGCGGTCACGCTTCACCATCGCCTCGAAGGCCGCCGACCTGCCCAGTGCGATCGACGGACCTACCATCGGCTCCAATCCACTGAAACTGATCGAGGCCACCGCGGTGTCCACCCAGTTCGGGATGACCGGCAAGATCTGCCTGACACCCGACCAGTGTGCCGTCGTCAATGAGGGGCTGTCGCCCTCGCAGGACGAAATCTCCTGGGCGAAAGAGTTTTTCGCCGAGTTCGAGCGCGACGGGGGAGAAATCCGCAACGGCTCCGATCTGCCCCGCATCGCCCGGGCCACAAAGATTCTCGAGCTGGCTCGTGCGTATGGCATCGAAGCGCTGGACATCGACAAGGAAGAACGAGATCACTCGCCCGCCCCGTCGGATACGTATCACTACTGAGCGTCCCTACTGAGCGGCAGGACGGAGCCGAGATGAGCGTTGTGGTGGATTTTCATTTCGACCCGATGTGCCCGTTCGCCTACCAGACCTCTTTGTGGATCCGCGACGTTCGCGAGCAACTCGGCATCACCGTCGACTGGCGGTTCTTCAGCCTCGAGGAGATCAACCGGTCAGAGGGCCAGAAGCATCCGTGGGAGCGGGAGTGGTCCTATGGATGGTCGTTGATGCGGATCGGTGCGCTACTGCGCCGGACGAATATGGAGCTGCTGGATCGGTGGTACGCCGCGATCGGGCGTGAACTGCACACTCTCGGCGGCAAACCCCACGACCCCGCGGTTGCCCGACGCTTGCTGAGCGACATCGGTGTCGAGGCGTCGGTGTTGGATGCGGCGCTGGACGACCCGACCACCCACGACGAGATACACCGTGATCATCAGCGGGTCGTCGATGCCGGTGGCTACGGGGTGCCGACGCTTTTCCTGTTGGGACAGTGCTTGTTTGGGCCGGTGCTGGTGGATCCGCCGACCGGCTCCGAGGCCCTGAGGCTGTGGGAGGTGGTCACCGGCATGGCCGAGCTGCCCCACGTGTACGAGCTGCAGCGGCCTAAGTCGGCCGCCGATGTCGAGCTCATCGGCCGAAGCCTGCGTCCCTACCTGGGCGGGCGCGATTGGGTCAGCATCAACCGCGGTGAGGTCATCAATGTCGAGCGCTTCACGGGCCAAGGGACCTAGGTTCATCGCTACGCTGGCAAGGGTGAGCGCCAAGAACCGGATCCGGGTGGCGCGGGTCTACGACGAGGTCGGCCCCGACGAAGGGCAGCGCGTGCTCGTCGATCGCGTCTGGCCGCGGGGCGTGCGCAAAGACGACCCGCGGGTCGGGATCTGGTGCAAGGACATCGCCCCGTCGAAGGACCTCCGGGAGTGGTACCAGCACGATTCGGACCGGTTCGACGAATTCGCGTCACGCTACAAGTCCGAACTGCGCGACAGTAGCGCCCTGGACGAGCTGCGCAAGCTCGCCAAGCGCGGCCCCGTCACGTTGGTCACCGCGACCCGCGAGCTCGACATCAGCCAGGCGGCCGTCCTGGCCCAGCTGCTCAAGGCCCACTGACCCGGCTCCGAACCGGCAGCGTCGTAGGCTCGTGCCGTTGACATGACCAATGCCGGACCCATCCTTCCGCGGGAACTGACCGACCTTCCCGAGGCGGTCCGCGCGGTCCCGCCGCCGCCCATCCCGCAGCTGCCCGCGCCGTACGGTCTGCGCGTTGCCGACCCGGACGCCGACGCCGAGATGGTCTCGGAGTGGATGAGTCGGCCGCATCTGGTTGAGGCCTGGGAGTCCAACTGGCCGGTGGCGCGGTGGCGTCGCTACCTCCAGGCGCAATTGGAAGGCGAGTTTTCGCGCCCGCTCATCGCCACGCTGGACGGCGTGGACCGCGCGTACATCGAAATCTACAGGGCGGCAAAGGATTCCATCGCCCACCGATATGAGCATGATCCCCACGATCTGGGTTTGCACGTCGCGGTCGCCGACTTGGACCACATCGAACGCGGGCACGTCAGTTTCCTGCTGCCGCATCTGGTGGCCAGCGTCCTCACCCTCGATCCGCGGTGTCGCCGCATCATGTTCGATCCCGACCATCGCAACGCATTGGCGCGTAAGTTCTGTGAGCGCAGCGGCTGCGCCTTTCTCGGCGAGCATGACATGGCGAACCGGCGGATGGCGCTGTACGTGCTGCCGCGCACCCCCGGTGATGTCCCGCGTCAGCGCGATACCTGATGGCCGGGCCCGCGGGCGTCAAAGCTGCTCCGCGAGCTGCTGTCCGATGAACGCCGCGGCTTCGCCGAGCGTGACGCTGACGACGATGTTGGCGAGTGCGGCGTACAGTCGGCGCTCCTCGCCGAGTCGCTGCGTTTCCAGCATCCAGGTGGAGAACGTGGTGTAGGCGCCGACGAAGGCGGTGCCCGCCAGCATCGCAGCGTCCTTGTTCAGGGCCAGGCCGCCGAGGAAGCCCAAAAGCGATGCGCCGCTGAGGTTCACGGCAAGGGTCCCGAACGGAAACGGCCGGGACGCCCGGCGTGCCACCGTGCGGTCGACGACGAAACGCAGCACCGACCCGATGCCGCCGATGACCACGACGGCGACCCAGACCAGAGCCGTCGTCACCGCGGCCGCGCTCACCGGCGCACCCGTACTCGGCGCACCAACTTGGTGGCCAGGTGCACCGCCAGCAGTCCCAGCACGATGCTGGTGAGGCTGTAGCCCACGCCCAGCCCCCAATGGCCGTGTTCGACCATCTTCAGCGTCTCGACCTGCATCGTCGAGAAAGTGGTTAAACCGCCGCACAATCCGGTGCCGAGCAGCGGCCGCCGATAGCTCGACGTCGGCAACCGCTCCAGCAGCCGGGTGGTGAAGTAACCCACCAGAAATGCCCCGACGATGTTGACCGCGAACGTGGGCCAGGGCCAGCTCGCCGGGTCACCGCCGGCGAGCGTGCTCAGCGCGGCACGGGCCAGGGAGCCGAGCGCCCCGCCGGCAAACACCGCGGCCAATTCGCGATAGTCCAGTTGCGCCACTGGTGTTGATCCCCTTCGTTCGCCGGTGCGCTACGCAGCGTATGGCCGAAGTCCAGACCGGCGCAGCCCGGGGGCACGCGGAGACGGGCAGAATTGAGACCATGGTGGCCAACCCTCGCGCCGGTCAACCGGCCCAGCCCGAAGACCTTGTCGATCTGCCCCACCTGGTGACGGCGTATTACTCGGTTCAACCCGATCCCGACGACGTCGCTCAACAGGTGGCTTTCGGCACGTCGGGTCACCGGGGGTCGGCCCTGGCCGGGGCGTTCAACGAGGCACACATCCTGGCGATCACCCAGGCCATCGTCGAGTACCGCACCGCGCACGGCACGACGGGCCCGTTGTTCATCGGCCGGGACACGCACGGGCTCTCCGAGCCGGCCTGGGTGTCGGCACTCGAGGTGCTGGCCGCCAACGACGTCGTCGCGATGATCGACTCTCGCGACCGCTACACGCCGACGCCCGCAATCAGCCACGCCATCCTCACCTACAACCGCGGGCGCACCGAGGCGCTGGCCGACGGAATCGTCGTGACACCGTCGCACAACCCGCCCGCCGACGGCGGCTTCAAGTACAACCCGCCCAACGGCGGCCCGGCCGACACCGACGCGACCAACGCAATTGCGAAGCGCGCCAACGAGATCCTGCGCGACGGGGCGGGGGTCAAGCGCGTTCCGCTGGCCCGCGCGCTGCAGACCGTGCAGCGCCACGATTACCTGGGCAACTACGTCGACGACCTACCCAACGTGGTCGACATCGACGCCATCCGCGCGGCCGGCGTCCGAATCGGCGCCGATCCGCTGGGCGGGGCCAGCGTGGACTACTGGGGTGAGATCGCGCAGCGGCACCGCCTGGATCTGACCGTGGTCAATCCGCTGGTCGATGCGACCTGGCGGTTCATGACGCTCGACCACGACGGCAAGATCCGGATGGACTGCAGCTCGCCGGACGCGATGGCCGGGCTCATCGCCAACCGGGACCGCTATCAGATCGCCACCGGCAACGACGCCGACTCCGACCGGCACGGCATCGTCACGCCCGACGGTGGGCTGCTCAACCCCAACCACTACCTGGCGGTGGCCATCGAATACCTCTACACCCAGCGGCCATCGTGGCCGGGCGGCATCGCCGTCGGCAAGACCGCGGTCAGCTCGTCCATGATCGACCGGGTCGTCGCCGGCATCGGCCGCAAGCTGATCGAGGTGCCGGTCGGATTCAAGTGGTTCGTCGACGGCCTGATAGGCGGCACCATCGGTTTCGGCGGCGAGGAGTCGGCCGGCGCGTCGTTCCTGCGGCGGGACGGCTCGGTGTGGACCACCGACAAGGACGGCATCATCCTGGCGCTGCTGGCATCGGAGATCCTCGCGGTCACCGGATCGAGTCCGTCCCAGCGCTATCAACGGCTGACCGCCGAGTACGGCACGCCGTTCTACGCGCGGGTCGACGCGCCCGCCGATCGGGACCAGAAGGCCCGCCTGTCGAAGCTCTCCGCAGACCAGGTGACCGCGACGGAATTGGCGGGGGAGCCGATCACCGGGAAGCTGACGGCAGCGCCCGGTAACGGCGCGCCACTGGGTGGATTGAAGGTGACGACGGCCAATGCGTGGTTTGCCGCGCGACCGTCGGGAACCGAGGACGTCTACAAGATCTATGCGGAATCTTTCCACGGGCCCGAGCATTTAGCGGAGGTGCAAGAAAGCGCGCGCGAGGTGGTTAATAAAGTCATCGGGTGACCCTTTCCCCTCGCCTTACCCGCACCGGGGGGCGCGGGCTGCGTTCTACCCGTCTGCCGCGCGAAGTCTGGATCCTCAGCTGGGCGAATATCATGGTCGCGCTGGGCTACGGGGTGATTTCGCCGGCGCTGCCGTCTTTCGCCCGCAGTTTCGGGGTCAGCATCAAGGCGGTGACATTTTTGGTCACCGTCTTTTCGTTGAGCCGACTGTGTTTCGCGCCGATAAGCGGCCAGCTGGTGCAGCGGCTGGGGGAGCGCCGGATTTACATCGGCGGCATGCTGATCGTCGCGGTCGCCACCGCCGCGTGCGCGTTTTCCCAGGCTTACTGGCAATTACTGGTGTACCGCGTCATCAGCGGCGTCGGGTCGACGATGTTCTACGTCTCGGCGCTGGGACTGATGATCCATATCAGCCCGCCCGACGCGCGCGGACGGGTGGCGGGTCTGTTCACCACGTCGTTCATGGTGGGCGCGGTGGGTGGGCCGGCGGTCGGCGCACTGGCCGCCGGCTGGGGGCTGACCGCTCCGTTCATCGTGTACGGCGTCGCCCTGCTGGGCGTGGCGGTGGTGCTGTTTTTCAGCCTGCGGAATTCGGCCCTGGCCGCCCCGGGACCGCCGACGCGATCGACGGTGACCATGCGAGAGGCGCTGCGGTTCCGCGCCTATTGGTCGTCGCTGGGGGCCAACTTTGCGACCGGCTGGTCGGCCTTCGGGCTTCGCGTCGCGCTGATCCCGCTGTTCATCACCGACGTCATGGGGCGCGGCGTCGGAATCATCGGCATTGCGCTTGCGGCGTTCGCCGGAGGCAATGCGATGGCCATGATCCCAAGTGGCTACCTGTCCGATCGGATGGGACGGCGCACGTTGATGATCGTGGGTCTGGCGTTGTCCGGTGTGGCGACCGTCTTCCTGGGCGCCGTGTCGTCGTTGTCGGTGTTTCTGGTCGTCGCGGTGGTGGTCGGTGCGGTGACGGGCATCTACATGTCGCCGATGCAGGCCGCGGTCGCCGACATCTTGGGCAGCGAGGCACGTGCGGGCAGCCCGGTGGCCGCGGTGCAGATGATGTCCGATCTGGGCGCCATCGTCGGCTCGATGACGCTCGGCTGGGTGGCCGAGCGGGTGAGCTACGGCTGGGGCTTCACCATCAGCGGGGTCGTTCTGCTGATCGCCGCCGTCGGCTGGGTGGCGGCGCCGGAAACGCGGACGGTGCCCGTCCCGGAGCCCGGCCCGTTGCCGTCTCCGCACACGTTGAACCTGCCTGAGCAGCAACTTTGAACGGCGGTTGCCGGTGGTGTAACTTCGATGGGCACGACTTCTCGGGGCTATGGCGCAGCTGGTAGCGCACCACACTGGCAGTGTGGGGGTCAGGGGTTCGAGTCCCCTTAGCTCCACCGAGTACCGCGGGCCGCATCCCGCGTCATCGTTTCCATCGGTGCAGCGTGACGCCGCGAATGGCGTCGATCCGGATCCCGCAGCGCAATAAGCAGGGCAACTCTCAGCATCCTGGTACCGCCGGTATGCATAACCGGCCACTCGGGCGGGTACGCGGCCGAGTGAACGGTTGTTCGCAGCGAATCCGCGCTTGCAGTCCGATTCGGCCGCGGGTCGACCTTCCTGGGACGAGAAGGGATCGACCGACACTGCAACGGTCGGTCGGCGGGAGGAGTTTTTAATGCCCGAGGTCCAACTTCACCACGACGGACACCCGCGCTACCGCCGGATGGTCCGATTCGACTGGTCCGAGACGCCACTGCACTGGGTGCCCGACGACCCGTTCTCAACGCACATGATGAACGTCCTGCATCTGCTGCTACCCGAAGGGGAGCGGCACTTCATCAAGGCCGTTCTCGAGGCGTCGTCGCTGGTCGATGACCCAGAGTTGGAGGCGGCGATCAAACCCTTTATCCAACAGGAGTCCTGGCACGCGTGGGCGCATCAGGTGGTGCTCGACCACCTGGCCGAACAGGGCATCGACACCAAGCCGTACACCTCGCGGCTCCGGAAAATGCTGTCGGCGTCGCTGGGTGATCCGCCGAAATTCTTCCCACCGGCGTTGAAGCGCTGGTGGTTGTATCGGCGTCTGGCCGACGTGGCAGCGCTGGAACATTACACCGCGATGTTGGGCCAATGGGTGCTGCAGAACCGCGGCCTGGATTACGCCGGAACTGACCCGATGATGCTGGATCTGCTGCGCTGGCACGGCGCCGAGGAGGTCGAACACCGCTCACTGGTGTTCGACGTCTACCAGCACGTCTGCGGCAACTATTTCATCAGAGCCTTCTCGATGTTGATGACCACCCCGCTGTTTTACGGCTGGTGGATTGCCGGAGCGAAATACCTGATGGCCCACGACCCGACCATCGATCAGAAGTGGCGCTGGCGAGATTGGCTGCGCGCGGCCCGGGAGTACAAGTTGCCCGGTCCCTGGCAGCTGATGGTGACGCAACCCGCTAGGTACATGCGACCCCGGCATCATCCGGGCCCCGAAGCGGTCACTGAGATGGCGGTCGAGTACATCAAGAATTCGCCGGCGGCGAAGGCCGCCCGCGAACGGGCACAAATAGAAGGAAAGGCCGCAGTGCGATGAAGGTTTCGGTGGACCTTGACACCTGCGATGGCAACGGCGTTTGTATGAGCCTGTGCCACGAGGTTTTCGACGTACGCGAGGACGGGCTGCACCTGCTCCAAGAGCAGCCACGGCGGGAGCTACGCGGACCGCTGAAAGCCGCCGAAGTGTCCTGCCCCACACGGGCGATCGTGGTGGAGGACTGACGCGATGCCCACGAATCGTCGGCTACGGCAGGTCGTCGTCGTGGGCGCTGGGGTGGCCGGAATGCGGGCGGCGGAGACGCTGCGACGGGACGGCTACGACGGCGCTCTCACCATCGTCGGTGCCGAACGACAGGCGCCCTACCATCGGCCGCCGTTGTCGAAGAAGCTGCTCAGCGGCCAGGTGCACCGAGCGGGCATCGACATGGCGCCGCAGTTCGACATGGATGCGCGGGTGCTCAGAGGCGCAACCGCGGTCGGCGTCGACATGTCCGCAGGTACCGTCCAGGTCCGCGACGATGGCCAGAACCTGTCCCTGGATTTCGACGGAGTTGTCATCGCCAGTGGCGCCGAGCCGCGCGAATGGCCGGGCGGCCAGGCTCCCGAAGGGGTGCTTCTGCTGCGGACGGTCGAGGATTGTCTAGCCATCCGGGAACGACTCGGTTCGCGTCCTCGGGTTGTGGTGGTCGGGGGCGGATTCATCGGTAGCGAGGTCGCCGCGACCTGCCGATTGCTGGGGCTCGATGTGGTGCTCGTAGAGAAGGCCTCCGGTCCGCTGGTTCAAGCGTTAGGCGCTGAGCTGGCGCCGCACTGGGCGAAGTTGCATCGCGAGCATGGCGTGGACCTGCGCGTCGGCGTGGGCGTCGACGGATTCGTCGGCAACGGGCGGGTAGAAGCAGTTCGACTCACCGACGGTTCGCACGTCCCGGCCGACGTCGTCATCCTCGGGCTGGGCGTGACGCCCGCCACGGGCTGGCTGGACGGGTCGGGTCTGCATTTGGACGACGGGGTGGTCTGCGATGCCACCGGCGCCGCCGAGGGCACCACCGGCGACGGCACTGTGGTCGCCGCCGGGGACGTGGCGCGCTGGTGGCATCCGCTCTACGAGCGGCATCTGCGTACCGAACACTGGGACGACGCGGCACGTCAGGGCGAGGCCGCGGCGCGCACACTGCTGGCCGGGCCCGAGCATGCCGAAGCCTTCGACGCGGTGCCGTATTTCTGGTCCGATCAATACGATGTCAAGCTGCAGATGCTGGGCGTGCCAACTGATTACGACGCTGTAGAGGTCATCGAAGGGAATCCGGACGGCTGGGAATTCGTCGGCGCTTACGGGCGGAGCGGTCGCACCATCGCCGTGCTCGGGACGATCCCGGGCCGGGTACATGCCTACCGGGAGGCCATCGAGAAGCGCGCCGAATTCCCGCCGAGCCGACCGGATTAGCCAAGTGGACGTCCGTTACTCCCCATGAACCTGAAGTGACTCGAGGCACGCTTTTTTGGGTACAGCATCCACAAGCCGACCGGCGTTCAACTGATCGGACCGACATAACCGCATGCGCGACGACGGCACCATGCGCGCCGCCGAGGGACGGAGTCACCACATGCATCGCCCCGACACGATCATCGAGATTCATCGCGAACGCGTGCAGGATCAGACGGTCGAGATGTTCAGCGGCGACAAGTACACGCAGTCCGTCGACGGCGCCGGCTACTCCGCGACGGCCACCCTTGACCTCACCCTGGATCGCGTCTGGTTCGTCCTCGACTCTCGTCGGCGGCTGTGGCAGGAGGAAGTCGACGGTGAACTCCGCGACCCGCTGCGGCACTTCGCGATAGACCTGGCGATTTTCGATTCAAAAATCGTCATCGATTCGGTTACCTGCATCCCACTGGTATCGCTGCCCCCGGCGACGATCACGATCCCGGATGGTCCGCGTGCCGGAGAGTCACGCGAGATCGTGTACAACGAGATTCCGCTGTTGGGGCGGTTGACAATCACGACCAGCTCGAGCCGCACCAACTAGAGCCCGGCAAGCAGACGATCGCACTGAACTTCACCGCCCAGGATGCCCCTGTACTGGTGGCCAACCCGTTGCCGGATGAGCACGTGGGGTGGCTGTTCGGTCCGCACATCGAACGGCGTGAAGGCGGGCTCACGGTTCTCGGCGGACAAGACCCGCGGATCAGCTGGGAACTCGACTACGCAGAGGCCTACTGGATAACCCACAGCATCGCCGGGGAGCTGATGGTGAACCTGGAGAAATTGCAGCACCCCGGCCTCTCCGACGATGAAGCCCGCACGAGGGTGCTCGACTCGCTTGCCGCCCAAATCGCCGATGCGGTCCGCCCGCAACTGGAGGCAATGGGAGACAACGGGATTCAGGCGCTGCTGCCGTCGCCGGTGGACGTCGACCCGGAGGCCGCAGACGACAGCACGGTCAAGAAACTCGACGCTATCGTGCAGCGATTCGACGTCGGCGAGGCCGCCGAGGAATCCATGGTGGTGCAGCTGCAGACACTGCGCGAATTGCCCGCTGGTGAGGAGCTACCCGCGTCGGTCCTCGCCGAAAACCCCCGCGAGAGGGCGGCTTTGGCCGTCACCGGATGGAGCATTCTGCGGCAGGTCCGTGACACCGTGATGAACAGTTTCGATCTCGACGAGGGCGACTTCGACCCCGAGGCACCGTGTGCGCTGGCGGGTCCGAAGACCATCAGCATCGGCGGACAGGACCGCAGTCTCGACGCCCTCGACGCCGACATCGTCCCGCGAACCGAGGACGGTCGATTGGTCGTCGACGGCACCGTGAGCGCCGATAGCAAGCTCTACGACTTCAAGGCCAACTTCAAGGTGACGTACGAAATGGGCCTCGGCGGCATTCCGCGCGACCCCAAGGGCAAAGAACTACTGCGGGAGGACATAGACAGCATCGAGCTCCTCGAACAGACGCTGAGTCTGGCCGGTCGGAAGAAGCGCGCCGGTCACCTCAGCACCGAGGAATACGAGGCGGAAGTCAAGCGAGTTCGCGAGCGATTCGACCGGCTACCGCGAACCGTGGGGGTGCGACCCGCGCAGAACTCCGAGCCGGACGTCAACGCGGACTTCAGCCTGACCGCCGCCGGCAAAGTGGCCACGGCTGCGGGTGCGGCGGCCATCGTCGGTCTGCTCGCGCTGCCGGTGACCTGGGTGGCGGGGGCCGCTGGAGTTGGAGCCGCCGGGGCCGGCGGTTTATTGACCCTGGCGATCGCTCAGTACGTCACCACCGTCCTCACCATCGACTGGTTCGGCACGGGCGTCGGTTCTCGTCAGGTCAAGAAATCGCTGAACGACCAACCCGAGGGCACTTCGCTTCCTCCGATCGGAATGCCGGTCGACCTCGACCTGAACCGCCAACGCCTCGCGGTGTACTTCCGTCCGGTGCCGGCGAAATTGTGGATCGATTGCGTCGAGGCGGATGCGGACGAAGACCAGTCAGACAATGGCGACATTCGAGTCGTCGGTGGCCGGTGGCTCACCGATGGCCATCCGTGGCGGCTGTCGCACGATGATGCCGTGTTGTTCGTCGACTCCGACGAACTGCAGCTTCTCGTCGACCCGGCCGGCGCGGGCGGCGACGAGTTGCCCGTTGGCGTCGACGTCGACGAAGACGGGCGACGCCGCCTGTGTGTGCGGAGCGATCCCGACACATTGCGCCGGCTTCGGCAATGCTCTGCTGACGACCGTAACGAGTCTGACGTCAGCGCATGACCTGGTGGCGCGACGCCGCCGCGGATGTGGTCAGCAGAGGGCGGCGGCCGAGAACCATCCACCGGCCACGAGCGCGATGAGGAGAGCGGCGGTGCTTTGCCCCATCATCGCGGCCGCGACGACGCCCACGATCGCGCAGATGAATACGGTGACGGTCAGAATGGCGACGAGCAGCCGGTGTGAATTGACCGCCGCGCCGGCACGAGGGGCGATCACGGCCTTCCTGGAACGATCCACGCCAACCATGAAATCTCCTTTGGTGTGACGCCCGCAACACACTGCGGCCGGATGTGGTCTACGTCACAGTAGAGAGGCCACGTCGACAGCCCTTCGGTTACCGCACCGGAGTGCCGTGGTGGTTTTGGGATGCTCTGACCGGAGCGATCTTGGATGGACGGCGAATGCCCGAAGCAGCGTACGCACCGAATGAAACGCAGCGCATGGCCGCCGTGCGGCGCGTGGGCTTGCTCGGACACCCGCGGAAGAGCGCTTCGACCGCATCACCCGCCTGGCGCGACGCCTGTTCGATGTTCCGATGGCGGTCATCGACATCGTCGGCGAGAAGCTGGCGTGGCTGAAGAGCGCGCAGGGGTTCGACGGTTTCGACGGGCCGCGTTGCGGCTCGTACTGCCACCACCCAGGCCAAAACCCCCATCCGGTTTGGTCAACACTCGATAACCGTCACCTGCAGCGTCGGCTACGCGATCGGTGCCGCGGGCGAGCCCATCGACGGGCTGGTGAGCCGGGCCGACGAGCCCTCTACCGTGCCAAAGCCCACGGCCGAAATCGGGTCGAGCCGATGACAATTGGGCCGACTACCCCGAAGCGCGTCACCATCCGGTCGTACGGCGCAACAAGGAATTCGAGGCCTGCGGCGGCTAGCGAGACGCGCCCCGCGCTGACCTACGGGTATCACCGTTACCGGGCCGAGACCGCCGATTAGGTTTTCGCCTCGATGCGGATTAATCTTGCCCGCGGTTCGTTCGCGACTCAGGAAAGCAGCCATGTCTGTTCAGCCCACACTGCTGCGACGTCAATCGTTGCGTAGCGCCCGCCGCCAGCGGGTCGCTCCCCGCGTGAAGTGTCCGATGGTCGGCCAGTGCTTCGATATCGAAATCACTCGCGACGCAGACGGATGGATCATCCGGATTCCCGAAGTCGGCAGGGCCACCCGCGCTACCAGCCGGGCCAGCGTGGAGCTGGCGGCACGCGAATGCATCGCGACCTGGACCGGCATCCCCATCGGGTACGTCGCGGTGTACGTCGCCAGCGAGACCGGCTAGTTACTCATCCGCCCGGCGCGATCGCGATCGATTTCGTGTCGAGGTATCCGTCGAGCCCTTCGGGTCCGAGTTCTCGGCCGTAACCGCTGCCCTTGACGCCGCCGAAGGGCGCGAACGGGTCCATTGTGTAGCCCTGGTTGATGCCGACGGTGCCGGTGTGGATCCGCGTCGCCAATGCCAGGGCCCGGTCGATGTCGTTGCTCCAGACCGATCCGGCCAGGCCGTAGTCGGAGTCGTTGGCGATCTGGACCGCCTGGTCCTCGTCGCGGTACGGGATGACCGTGATGACGGGGCCGAAAATCTCTTCGCGGGCGATGCGCATGGCGTTGTCGGCCGCCGCGAACAGGGTGGGTTTGACGTACCAGCCGCGGTCGAGTCCGTCGGGCATGTCGCTGCCGCCGACGATCAACCGCGCGCCCTCGTCCTGACCGACCTGGATGTAGTCGCGTACTCGCTGCTGCTGGCGGCGAGAGACCAGCGGACCGAGCTGGGTCTGAGGGTCGTTGGGGTCGCCGACGCGAAGGCCGCCCATCTCGGCGGCGAGCGCGTCGACGTATTCGTCGTGACGCGCCTGGGGCACCAGTACGCGGGTCAGCGCGTTGCAGATCTGTCCGCTGTTGGACAGGCTGGCCGATCGCACCCCGGCGGCGACCTTCTCCGGCGCCGCGTCATCGAGAACCAGCGCCGCCGACTTGCCGCCGAGTTCGAGGCTGACCTTGGTCAGGTTGGCCGCGCAGGCTGTGGCGACGGCGCGACCCGCAGCGGTGGAGCCGGTGAAGGACACCTTGTCCACGCCGCGGTGGGCGACGAGGTAGGCGCCGAGCTCGGCGTCGCCGGGCAGCACACTGACGGCGCCTTGTGGCAGGCCGGCCTCGTCGAGCATCTCGCCTAAAAGCAGCGCGTCCAACGGGCTTTCGGGCGCGGGCTTGAGCACGACGGTGCAGCCGGCCAACAGCGCCGGCACCAGTTTGGTGACGATGAGGAACTGGGGCATGTTCCACGGCATGATCGCCGCGACGACGCCGACGGGCTCTTTGCGGACCAGCACGTCAGTGCCGAAGAACCCGGGCCTGGTCTCCTGCCACTGGTGTCGCTCGGCCAGGTCGCAGAACGCGCGGATCATGAACGCGGGCAGGCCGACCTGGGCGCGCTGGGCGAAGCTGATCGGTGCGCCGATCTCGGCGGTGATGGTATTGGCCATCTCGGGGCGGCGCCGGTCGTAGATGTCGGCCAGCCGCCGGATGGCGGCGATCCGTTCCGACGGTTCGCTGTGGGCCCAGGGCGCCGAGGTCAATGCCGCGCGCGCGGCGGCAAGCGCGGCGTCGACGTCGTCGGGCCCCGCCGCATCGACCTCGGCGATGGATTCCTCGGTATGTGGTGAGATGACATGCAGCTTGTGGTCCATCCGCGCCTCCCGAGGCCAATATCAACTACTTGCTATTGATGGGTCGAGGATATACCGTCGGCCGTGACGGAGCTCTCAGGGATCGGTGAAACCAGTGCGCAGGTGGTTGTTTCGCGCAGCCAGTGGAGCCGTGAGGGGCTGGGTGCCGAAGACGTCGGTGAGATTGAACTGCATAAGGAGCGATCATGGCTCGATTCCCCAAACCGCCGGAGGGCAGCTGGACCGAGCATTACCCCGAATTGGGCACCGACCCGGTGTCGTACGAGGATTCCATCAGCCCCGAGACCTACGAGCTGGAACGCGAAGCCATCTTCAAACGGGCCTGGCTCAATGTGGGTCGCGTTGAACAGCTTCCACGCAAGGGCAGTTACCTCACTCGGGAACTGAAGGTCGTCAATACCTCAATCATCTTGGTGCGCACGACATCTGGCGACATCAAGGCCTACCACAACGTGTGCCGCCACCGCGGCAACAAGCTGGTGTGGAACGACATGCCCCAGGAAGAAACGCGGGGCGTGTGCCGGCAGTTCACCTGCAAGTACCACGCCTGGCGCTACGACCTGGACGGCAACCTCACCTTTGTGCAGCAGGAGGAGGAGTTCTTCAACCTCGACAAGAGTCGCTACGGCCTGGTGCCGGTGCACTGCGACGTCTGGGAAGGCTTCATCTTCGTCAATTTCGCCAAGCAGCCCGAACAGTCGTTGCGAGAGTTCCTGGGGCCCATGATCACCGGGCTGGAAGGCTACCCCTTCGACAAGATGACGTCCCGCTGGTACTACCGCTCGGAAGTCAAGGCGAACTGGAAGCTCTACATGGACGCGTTCCAGGAGTTCTATCACGCGCCCGTGTTGCATGCGAACCAGTCGCCGACCGCGTACTCGAAGGCGGCCGCCGAGGCGGGTTTTGAAGCCCCGCACTATAGGCTGGACGGACCACACCGTCTGGTCAGCACCTCGGGGGTGCGGGCCTGGGAAATGGCCGAAGAGATGCGCAAGCCGATGGAGGACATCTGCCAGAGCGGGCTGTTCGGCCCCTGGGACAAGCCCGATCTGGGGCCGCTGCCCGAGGGGCTCAACCCCGCGAAATGTGATCCGTGGGGCCTGGATTCGTTCCAGCTGTTCCCCAATTTCGTCATCCTATTCTGGGGTCAGGGCTGGTATTTGACCTACCACTACTGGCCGACGTCCTACAACAGCCACCTTTTCGAGGGCACGCTGTACTTCCCCGCGCCGCGCACCCCGCGCGAGCGGGTGGCCCAGGAACTGGCGGCGGTGTCGTTCAAGGAATACGGGTTGCAGGACGCCAATACGCTCGAGGCGACCCAGACGATGCTCGAATCACGGGTGATCGACGACTTCTTGCTCTGCGACCAGGAGGTCCTGATCCGTCACCTACACAAGGAGACCGCCGCCTGGATCGATGACTATCGCCGGACTTCCACGGCAGGAGTGTGACGACGATGCCGATGCTGCCCGCCGAGTTCGCCGACCTCGAACGCTTCGCGGACTGGTGTCTGCCCAGCGAACCCGAACGCTACGCCAAGAGGTTGGCCAGCTCCATGACGGAGATGAAGGCCTTTTACGACGCGATCACACCGCGGGCCGAAGAGGCTCTGGCGTTCTGCGACAAGTTCTCTCTCGACGACCTGCCCGAGGACGTCCAGAATCTGATGCACCTGCTCTATTCCATGATCATGGTGTCGTTCCCGGTGGAATGCTGGAAACAGCCCCGCGTCCCCGACTCGGGTGCGTCGACCCTGGACTGCGTGTCCGAGCCCGTTCCATGACCGACCTGACGGTGCTGCGGGCGGCGCGATGGGCTGACGTCGTGACCGGCAAGATCCACACGCCGGCGGAAGTGGTGATCGACGGCGAACGCATCACCGCGATCAATCCCCAAGAGCTACTTCCGGACTCGGCCACCATCATCGACCTCGGCGACGTCACGCTGCTCCCGGGACTGATGGACATGGAGCTCAACCTGCTCATCGGCGGGCCCGGCGGCCCGGAGGGCCTACCCGCGCCGATGCACGGCGTGCAGGACGACCCCGCGTATCGCACGCTGCGCGGCGCGGTCAACGCGCGCACCACCCTGGAGGCCGGGTTCACCACGGTGCGCAATCTCGGGTTGATGGTCAAGACCGGGGGATACCTGCTCGACGTGGCGCTGCAGCGCGCCATCGACCAGGGCTGGCACGCCGGGCCGCGCGTCTATCCCGCCGGCCACGCCGTCACCCCGTACGGCGGGCATCTGGACCCGACGGTCTTCCAGCGGTTGGCCCCCGGGATCATGCCGCTGTCGGTGGCCGAGGGAATCGCCAATGGGGTGCCCGACGTGATCGCCTGTGTGCGTTACCAGATCCGGCACGGCGCCAAGCTGATCAAGGTGTCCGCCTCGGGCGGGGTGATGTCACACAGCACCGCGCCCGGCGCGCAGCAGTACTCCGATGCCGAGTTCGCCGCGATCGCCGACGAGGCCCACCGGGCCGGGGTCCGGGTGGCCGCACACGCCGTGGGGGACAGTGCAATACAAGCGTGCATCCGCGCTGGGATCGACTGCATCGAGCACGGCTTCCTGGCCTCCGACGAGACCATCCAGATGATGGTCGACCACGGCACGTTCCTGGTGTCGACCACGTACCTGACCGACGCCATGGCCATCGACCGCATCGCGCCGGAGCTCCGCAAGAAGGCGCTCGATGTGTTCCCGCAGGCAAAGGCGATGCTGCCCAAGGCGATTGACGCCGGCGTGCGCATCGCGTGCGGCACCGACGCGCCGGCCATCCCGCATGGCCAAAACGCCGAGGAACTGGGCGCGCTGGTCGAACGGGGCATGACGCCCGCGCAGGCGATCCGCGCGGCCACCGTGGTGGCCGCCGAGCTGATCGAGGCCGACGACGAGTTGGGCAGGCTGGCCCCGGGCTACCTGGCCGACATCATCGCCGTCCCCGGAGACCCTTTCGACGACATCGGCACGACCCTCGACGTCCGCTTTGTCATGAAAAGCGGGCAGATCTACAAAACCCCCGCGGCGTAACGGAGGCGGGTATGGAACTCACCGACAACATCCTGTGGTTGCTCAAGCAAGCCTTCTACTACTCGCTGACCACCATCAACGAGGCGATGCGCGAACACGGCGTGAGCACCGCCCAGATCGGTGTGCTGCGCCAATTGGCCAACGAACCCGGCTTGTCCGGGGCCGAATTGGCGCGACGCCTGCTGATCAGCCCGCAAGGCGTCCAGCTCGCGCTGACCGCCCTGGAGCGCCGCGGCCTGGTGGAAAGGAAACAGGACCCTCAGCATGCGCGCATCCTGCGGGCCTACCTGACCGGGGAGGGCCGCAAGGTCGCCGAAACGGTGGTCAATGACGCGATCGCCGCACACCAGGAGGTGTTCGGTGTGCTGACCGAGCAGGAGCAGCGGACCCTGCGTGAATTGCTGGGCCGCGTAGTCGAAAAGGGCACCGGCCATGAGCTGTTCGACGATCACGTCGAGGGCTGACCACCCGCGGAGCGTCGTCGCGCAGGCATCGATGCGCGGCGCCTGCATCCAGTACTTGAGACCAATCGCAAGTAGTTGATACTCTGGCCGGGATGGGTGAGATTCGCACGACAGCGAACGTCGGTTCGGCGACGGCGACCGGCGCCGGCGGTGTCGACATCACCGCGTTGCCGGATGGCTTTGTGCCACTGCGGATCAAGCGCGTGATTCCCGAAACCCGCGACGCCGTGTCGATCGTCCTCGATGTCCCGCAGAGCGGCGAGCAACAGTTCGGCTACCAAGCCGGGCAGTTTCTGACGCTGCTGGTCAGTGTCGAGGGACGCGAGCATCGACGCTGTTACTCGATGTCGTCCTCACCCGCCGTCGGCGAAGATCTGCAGATCACCGTCAAGCGCGACCGCAACGGGGTGGTGTCGAACTGGCTCAACGACACGGCCGCGCCGGGCGATCAGCTGCCCGCCCTGCCGCCGCAGGGTCGCTTCGTGCTGCGCGACGGCGACCGGGAGCTGATCGCGTTCGCCGGCGGAAGCGGCATCACGCCGGTGTTCTCGCTGCTGCGCACGGCGCTGACAAGCGGCAAGCGCCCCGCGCGGTTGTTCTACGCCAACCGAAGCCGTGACGCGGTGATCTTCGATGAGGCGCTGGCGTCGCTGGCTACCCGGCACGCCCATCGCTTCGTCCTGCACCACCATCTCGACGACAACAGCGGCTTCGTCACCCCGGCGGACATCGAGGCGTTCATCCATGACGCCGGAGACGCCGACGTTTACATCTGCGGGCCAAACGAATTCATGGAGACCGTGCGGACGGCCCTGTCCGCGGCGGGCATGCCGGCCGATCGGGTGCACGTGGAGCACTTCGACGTCAACGACATCGCGGCCGCGGCGCCGCCGGAGGCCGCAGTGGTCACCGACGAGGTCACCATCGTGCTGGACGGAGTTACCACTACGGCGCCGTACGATTCGGGCAACACCCTGCTGCAGACGGCCCGGATGGCCGGCCTGCGGGCGCCGTCCTCGTGTGAGATCGGTTCCTGCGGAACGTGTATGGCCCGCCTGACGCAGGGCAGCGCCCGGATGATCAACAACGACGCGCTGGAGCCGGACGAGGTCGACGACGGTTGGGTGTTGACGTGTCAGGCGCTGCCGACCAGTCCCACGGTGCGGGTGGTCTACGAGTGAGCGAGAAGGCGGTCGAGGGTGGAGCGGAATCGATGACCAGGGTGGCGGTGGTGACCGGGGGTGCCTCCGGCATGGGCGAGGCGACCTGCCATGAACTCGGCCGGCGCGGACTCAAAGTCGCGGTCCTCGATGTCAATGAGCATGCCGCGCAACGCGTCACCGACGACCTGCGCGCCACCGGCGTGACCTCGCTCGGGGTGGGTGCCGACGTCACCGATCGGCCCGGCGTCGAGCAGGCCTTCGCGAAGGTGCGCAGCGAGCTGGGCCCGGTGACGGTTTTGGTGACCAGCGCCGGCATGTTCGACTTTTCGCCCTTCGCGGAGATCACCACCGAAACCTGGTCGCGGATCATCGACGTCAATCTCACCGGCACCTTTCACTGTTGCCAGGTGGCGCTGCCGGACATGGTGGACGCGCACTGGGGGAGGATCGTGATGATCTCGTCGTCGAGCGCCCAGCGCGGTTCCCCATTCGCCGCCCACTATGCGGCGTCCAAAGGGGGGGTGATCACCCTGACCAAGTCGCTGGCCCGGGAGTACGCCGTGCACGGGATCACGGTGAACAACATTCCGCCCTCGGGCATCGAGACCCCGATGCAGCACCAGGGTCAGGCGGCCGGGTACCTGCCGTCCAACGAGCAGATCGCCAGCAGTATCCCGTTGGGCTATTTGGGCACCGGGGCCGATATCGCTGCGGCCGTGGGGTTTTTATGTTCGGAAGAAGCAAGGTACATCACCGGCCAGGTCTTGGGCGTCAACGGCGGAGCGGTGATGTGATAGTGAGGATTCGATGACGAGAGCAGGCAGGCCACCAGAGGGCTCCTGGACCGAGCACTATCCCGAATTGGGAACGGGCCCCGTGTCGTTCCGGGACTCGACGTCTCGGGAGTTCTATGAACTCGAGCGGGAGGCGATCTTCAAACGGGCGTGGCTCAACGTCGCCCGGGTGGAGGAGTTTCCGCGTGTCGGCAGCTACCTGACCAAAGAGATCGAAGTCGTCGGCGCTTCGGTGATCCTGGTCAAGGGCAAGGACGAGCGCATCCGTGCGTTCTACAACGTGTGCCGTCATCGCGGAAACAAATTGGTGTGGAACGACTTTCCCGGCGAGGAGACCCGCGGGACGTGCCGGCAGTTCACCTGCAAGTACCACGGCTGGCGCTACGACCTGCAGGGTGAGCTGAAATTTGTCCAGCAGGAGTCGGAGTTCTTCGCCCTCGATCTCGCGCAGTATGGGTTGCGTCCGGTGCACTGCGATGTGTGGAACGGCTTCGTCTTCATCAACTTCGACACCGAGCCGCGCCAGAGCCTGCGCGAGTTCCTGGGCCCGATGATCACCGGGCTCGACGATTACCCGTTCGGCAAGCTGACCGAACGGTATGACTGGGTGGCCCACAACAACAGCAACTGGAAGATCTTCGCCGACGCCTTCCAGGAGTACTATCACGTGCCCTCGCTGCACTCACAGCAGGTGCCCGCCGAGGTGCGCGAGGCCAACGCCGGATTCACTTGCGGGCATTTCCAACTCGACGGCCCGCACCGGTTGGTCTCGACGGCCGGGCGGCGCCGCTGGCTGCTGCCACCGGAATACATGTATCCGATCGAGCGGGCCACCCGCAGCGGCCTGGTGGGACCGTGGCAAACCCCCGACATCGGCGAACTGCCGCCCGGACTCAATCCCGGGGGGATCGAGCCATGGGGCATCAGCAATTTCCAGATCTTCCCGAACATCGAGATCCTGATCTACGGCGGGTGGTATCTGCTGTACCGGTACTGGCCCACCTCGCACAACACGCACCGATTCGAGGCGTACACCTACTTCCACCCGGCGCGCACCGTCCGGGAGCGCATCGAGCATGAAGTCGCCTCGGTGGTGTTGAAAGAGTTTGCGCTGCAAGACGCCGGGATGCTCGGCGGGACGCAGGCGGCGCTGGAGTACGGCATCGTCGACGAGTTTCCCCTCAACGACCAGGAGATTCTGGTGCGCCATCTGCACAAGGTCGCCGTCGACTGGGTCGAAGCCTATCGCCGCGAACGGGATTCGGTAGGGGTGTGACCATGGATCCCATGCTGCCCAGCGCGTTCGCCGAGGTGGAGGACTACGCCCAAACCTGGTGCCTGGCAACCGAAACCGAACGCTGGAACGCACGGGTCAACGCGTCGATGCCCGAACTGCGAGACTTCTACGACGCATTCTTCCCCCGCCTCGAAGAGGCGATTGACTACTGCGACAAGTTCCCCCTCGACAATGTGCCCGACGACGCACTGAACCTGCTGCACATGATCTATTCGCTGATCATGGTCGCCATGGCGGTGGAGATCATGCATCAACCCGCCCCCGTCGATGCCGCCGACGCGGTGATGGTCCGCACAGGCGGACCGGTGCCCTGACCTGCACGCCCGCCGCGGCGCGCCATAGATCCTTTTCCTCGAAAGGAGCGACCATGGGTCTGCTCACCATCACCAAGCTAACCGAGTCTGTCGGCGCCGAGGTCGCGGGCCTGGAGCCGAGCGCACTGGCGAGCGACGACTCGGTCGGATCCGCGGTGCTGGATGCGTTGGAAGACAACGGAGTTCTGGTCTTTCGTGGGTTGCAGCTCGACCCGGCAGCCCAGGTCGGCTTCTGCCGTCGCCTCGGCGAGATCGACCATTCCTCCGACGGCCACCACCCGGTGGCCGGCATCTACCCGATCACCCTGGACAAGTCCAAGAACGCGTCGGCCGCCTACCTGAAGGCCACCTTCGACTGGCACATCGACGGCTGTACACCGCTGGGTGACGAATGTCCGCAGAAGGCCACCGTGTTGTCGGCGGTCCAGGTCGCCGAATGGGGCGGCGAAACCGAATTCGCGAACTCGTACGCCGCCTACGATGCCCTGACCGACGAGGAGAAAGAGCGATTCGGTGCACTGCGGGTGGTGCACTCGCTGGAGGCCTCCCAGCGCCGCGTCTACCCCGACCCCTCGCCGGAACAGGTGCAGCGCTGGCGATCCCGGCGTACCCACGAACACCCTCTGGTGTGGACACACCGCAGCGGCCGCAAATCGCTGGTGCTGGGTGCCTCCGCGGATTACATCGTCGGCATGGATCTCGATGAGGGACGCGCCCTGCTGAACGAGCTTCTCGAGCGCGCTACGGTGCCCGACAAGGTCTACAGCCACAGCTGGTCGATCGGCGACACCGTCATCTGGGACAACCGCGGGGTGCTGCACCGCGCCGCCCCGTACGACCCGGACTCGCGACGCGAAATGTTGCGCACCACCGTGCTGGGCGACGAGCCGATCCAATAGCATGACCGCCGACCACCATCCGCTGCGTCTGACACCGTTGCCCGCCGCCGAGTGGGGCGAGAGCGCCCGCGCGGCGCTGGCGTCGCTGCTCCCGCCCGATCGGGCGAAGCCCGTTGGTGCGGGCAATGTTTTGTCGACCCTGGTGCGCCACCCCGACCTGACCGCGGCCTATCTGCCGTTCAACGCGTACCTGCTCACCCGGTCGACGCTGTCACCCCGGGTGCGGGAAGTCGCGCTGCTGCGCGTGGTGCACCGCAGCAATTGCGGCTACCTGTGGTCGCACCACATTCCGATCGCTTTGCGCGCCGGCCTTACCGAGTCCGAAATCGTCGACATCCGGTCCGGGTGCTGCGCCGACCCGACCGACCAGGCCGTGATCCAGGCCGTCGACGATCTCACCGGTGACAGCACGATCAGCCAGGCGACCTGGGATCGACTGGGCGAACTGTTCACGCACCAGCAATGCATGGACCTGACGTTCACGATCGGCGGCTACCTCTTGCTGGCTTTGGCGGTCAACACCTTCGGCGTCCAGGAAGAGCACGAGTAGACCGCCTGCCGTGTTGCCGACGCCCGGCACCCCGGTGTCCGACCACTCGGTGAATCTCGAAAGCGCTAGCGTCCGCGCTAGCGCATCTGCGAGTCACCGCATGGCCGCTACGTGGTGCCGGTGTGACTCCGCGCGCTAGTCCTCGCGGGACAGGGCGGCGCGCGGGCACTCGGCGATGGCCCGCTCGACCAGCGCCTCCTGCTCGGCGGGGACCGGATCGGCGGTGACCACCGCATAGTCGTCATCGTCAAGCCGGAAAACATTCGGCGCGATGTTCACGCAGTAGGCATTGCCTTCACAGCGATCAAGGTTCACTACCGGCCGCATGACGATCCTCCTTTGATCCCGCACAAAGTTTTCACAATCGGGGCTTGTGTAAATCCTAGTATGCCGCCTCTCAGTGACCTTTCAGTGGCGCGGTCTTACGCTGAGCTTCTGGGTCCGGGAGGTCGATGATGAAGATCGCATCCGTCATCGCCCGCCAACTGCTGGACTGCAAAGCCCGGCCCCTGCTCGAGGTCGAAATCACTACGGATACCGGCTATGTGGGCCGCGGCGCGTCGCCGACCGGCTGTTCGGTGGGTTCTCACGAGGCGTTCGTGCTGCGGGATGGGGATCGAAGCCAATACAACGGCCTGAGCGTCCACCGCGCGATCGCGGCGGTGACCGACGAGATCGCGCCGGTTCTCATCGGCGCGGAGTTCGACGATCCGCGGTCCCTGGACCGGGTCATGATCGAACTCGACGGTACGCCGGACAAGCACCGCCTCGGCGGTAACGCGATCTATTCCACGTCGGTCGCGCTGCTGCGTGCGGCGGCCGCCGCGGCGGGCACACCCACGTACACCTACGTCGGCGCATTGCTCGGCCTGAAACCACCGACCACCGTCCCGGTGCCCAGCTTCAACATGATCAACGGTGGTCACTACGGCGACGTCTGTCAGACGTTCAGCGAGTTCCTCGTCGTGCCGTACGCCGCGGACTCGATCGAATCCGCGGTCGAAAAGGGCGTGAGTTTGTTCGAGACGCTCGGCGAGGTGCTCGCCGAACGGCTCGGCCGCGCACCGATGCTGGCGTCGTCGTACGGATACATCGCGCCGTCCAGCGACCCGCGTGTCGTCATGGAGGTGCTGGCCGAGGCCGTCGGGCGCGCCGGCTGCGCCGACATCATGGCGTTCGCACTGGACTGCGCGTCGAGTGAGGTCTACGACAACGGCTCTGCCACATACGCATTCAACGGTACGCGGGTGACCGCGGAGGCGATGATCGACTATGTTCGGGGCCTCTGTGGTGAGTTCCCGATGCTGTTCGTCGAAGACCTGCTGGACGGGGATGACTGGGCCGGGTTCGCCAAGGCGGTGCAGGCGGTGAACCGTTCCATCATCCTGGGAGACGACCTGATCGTCACCAACCGCGCCCGCTTGCAGCGCGCCGTCGAGGCGTCCGCGGTCGACGGCTTCATCCTGAAACCCAACCAGGTCGGAACCATCGCCGAAGCGCTGGACTGCTTCGAATATGCCATGCGGAACGCCGTTTTAGCGATCCCGTCGGGCCGCTCGGGCGGCGTCATCGACGATGTGGTGATGGACCTGGCGGTGGGCCTGGGAGCGCCGTTTCAGAAGAACGGCGCACCGCGGTCGGGCGAGCGCATCGCGAAACTCAACTTCCTGCTGCGCGCGGCCGAACGCATCCCGGACTGTGCGCTGGCGGACGTGCCCGCACTGGCGAAGTTCTGAGCGCGTTCCTACTCAGTGGCCGGCGACCAACGCGAGCTCGGCCGCCAAGGCGGCGCCACACACCGCCAAGACGATCGAAAGCGCCAGCCAATCGGCCGGTTTCGGCCGAGACGGGATCGCCGAGATCTGTCCGATGCCGCCGCGGGCGGTGATCGCATCGCCCATCTCGTCGGCGCGCCGCAGGGTCACGGTGATGACCGCGACGACCACGTCGATCACGTCGGCCGCTGGGCGCCGCACACGCGCCCAGCGCGTCCGCGGCGGCGGCTTGGGCCGCAATCGGCGAGCGGCGAAGAGCACCCGGAATTCGTCGATGAGCATCGGGAAGGTGCGCAGCGCGAGCGCCAATGCGGCCGCCCAGTCGTCGACCGGGATCCGCAGGGGTCGCAGGAAGCGGCCCAAAGTGGCTACCGCCGGGGCAATTTGGGCGACATTCGTGGTCCATGACACCAGGGCGCCGAGGGCGAGCAGCACCACCGACAGCGCGGTGAGGCGGAGAAAGTCCAGCAGGCCGCCGAAGCCGAGCGTCACGGTGCCCAGCTGGACCCTGGGACTCCCGCCGGCCAATGCCGCGTTGACACCGACGATCGCCAGCACGATCCACATCCAGCGCGGCAACGACGGCAGCACACCCCGGGGAATCCGCGCGAGCCGGATTCCTGCCGCCGCCAGCGCGGCCGTAAGTCCGATCGCCACCCATCCCGGGAAGAACGTCAACAGCAACGAAATGCCGAACACGACAGACAGTTTGGTTCCGGCCCACAGCTCGTGTATGGGGGAACTGCCCGGGACGGGCCGCAGCAGCACGACCGGACGCCGACGGCCGGACGCCCCCTTCGCCGGAGCGCCGGCAGGCTCCGGATTGCCTTGCGCCGCAGCGGGTACCGGCTCCAGCGAACCGTCACGCAGGTGCAGGGTGCGCGGGCACAGTTCCGCAAGCCCGGCGAAGTCGTGCGAAATGACCACCACGGTCAGGCCGTCGTCACGCCGCCGCCGGGCCAGCAGCTGGACGAGGCCGCGCTGGCTGGCGGCATCCAGCCCCGCCAGCGGCTCGTCGAGGATCAACACCCGCGGCGACCGCGCCAGCAGTCCGGCCAGCACTACGCGACGCATTTGGCCACCGCTGAGCTGGTCGATGCGCCGCTTCGCCAGCCCGGCATCCAGGCCGACCGCAGCCAGCGCCGCGGTCACGCGGGCGTGATCGGCGGGTGAAAACCCGCCCGCCGATGCCACTTCCAGGTCGACCCGGCTGCGCATCAATTGCAGCCGGGCCGCCTGGAATTGGAGCGCGACCGCTCCGACCTGCTCAGCGATCGGGCGCCCGTCGAGCAGGCAGGCGCCGCTCGAAGGCGCGGTCAATCCGGCCATGATCCACGCCAGCGTCGACTTGCCGGAACCGTTGCCACCGTGGATCAACAGCCCGTCGCCCTCGTGCACCGCGAAGCTGACATCGCGCAGCGCGGTCTGTGCCCAGGGGGTGCCACCGGCGTATTCGTGCCCGACGCGGACGAGTTCGAGCACCGGCGCATCGGAGGCGTGGCCGGTCGCCACCGTCGGCGCCGGTGCGGTCGCGCTTCGCACCAGATCGGTGTCGACCGACGCCTCGCCGAGATTGATCGCGCGGTCGGCGTATTCGGCCTCGTCGTTGTAGTGGGTGATGTGCACCAGCGCGGTCTGGTGGCGTTCGGTCAGGCCGGACAGCACGCCGAGCAGCTTCTCCCGGCCCTGCCGGTCGACCATGCTGGTGACCTCGTCGGCGATCAGCAGCGCCGGCTCGCGCGCCAGCGCCGCGGCCACGGCCAGCCGCTGCAGTTCTCCGCCGGACAGGCTGCCGGTGTCGCGGTCGGCCAGTGCGGCCAGCCCAACCTCGCCGAGCAGCCGGGGAATGTCGGTGGTCTTGCCGGGCGGCAGACCCCAGACCACGTCGTCGGCGACCCGAGTGCCCAGCACCTGGCTCTCGGGGTGCTGCATGATGACCGCGGTCCCACCGAGTTCACCGAGCCCCACCGCCCCGGGACGGTCGACGGTGCCCGATGTCGGTTCGCGGCCGGCCAGGATCAGCATCAGCGTGGTTTTTCCGGAACCGTTGGCGCCGGTGACCGCGATGTGTTCGCCAGTGCACACGTCCAGGCTCGTCGCGTGCAGCGCGTCGTGGTCGGCGTGCAGGTAGCGCAGGCGCACCTGGTCCAGTCGTACCGGGACCGGCCGGACCGGGCCGTTACGGGCCGGCGCGTCCAGCTTGTGCACATCGGGAACCCCGCGTAATCGCTCCAGCACCCGTGACAACGCCCACCAACCGGCCAGCGAGGCGCCCACGATGACGAAGACGGAGTACCCGAGGACGAGCCATTGCCAGTAGTGCAGCGCCTCGGCGAAGAACTCCTTGAACTGCTGCGCTGGGGCGCGCAGCGGGGGCACCCGCGACACGACCGTCGAGGCGCCGTCCACGGTGGCGGCAGCGGTGTGAAAGGCCAGCTGCCGGAACCGGGTCAGGACTGTCAGCGCGACGACCATCCCGGCGCCGACGACGACGGCCGCGCCAAAGGACACCGCGATGACGGTGGGTGTGCCGCGGCGGTGGCGTTTGACGGTTCCGGCCAGCCCTCCGACGTAGGCGCAGAGTGCTATCGCCCACACACCGCTCAGGCCCACGACCAGGAAGCCGATCACGCCGGCGGCGACCGTCCCCGCGATCAGCACGCGGATCCGGTACCGGTAGGCCAGTAGCCCGGTCGGCACGCTGCCGAGCAGGCCCAGCCCGCCACCGTGCGGAAGGACGACCGCGATGATGGCGATCGCCGCACACAGGGCGCCCATCACCGATGCCTGCGCCAGCTCGCCGGGTCGCAGCGATCCAGCCCGCGTTTTCGGCTTCGCAGCGCCGGGCCCCTTCACGCCACGATTATGCCCGTCGTCGGCGGCGGCGCCCTTTGGCTCTCTTATCAGATCTTCAGGTAGCCCTTGTCGGCGGGAATTTGCGCCGCCGTCACGAGCGAGGACGCGTCGCTGGCGAGCCAGAGAACGATGTCGGAAACCAGGTTCGGATCGGCGAGTGAGTCGGTGGGTAGTGCGCCGGGGGAGAAGCTGTGAATGTAGGTCTGGTTGTCGGCGAACAGTTGCCACATCGAGGGGTCGTTGCCCATCGGGGTGTCGGTGCCGTACGGGTGTACCGAGTTGACCCGGATGCCATATCCGCCGAGTTCCACCGCCAGCGAGTTCGTCAGCCCGACCACGCCGAACTTACTGGCGCAGTAATGACCGCAACCCGGTACGGCCTTCACGCCGGCGGCGGAGCTGATGGTGATGATCGAGCCGCCGTTACCCGCCTGAATCATCTCGGGCACAGTGGCTTTGATGGTGTTCCAGACGCCGGTCAGGTTGGTGTCGAGGACGTCTTGCCATTGCTGAGCCGAAATCTCCCACAGCCGGCCCCAATTCAGCACGCCGGCGTTGGCGACGACGATGTCCAGGCGGCCGAACTGGGTGATGGCTTCGTCGACGACCCGCTGTTGCCCCGCGGCGTCGCGGACATCGACCTGCGCCGCCAGCATCTTGCGGCCTTCGCTTTCCACCAGGCTCGTCGTTTCAGCCAGGTCCTCCGGCGTCGAGGCCGGGTAGCCGTTATTCACCGCCACCGGGCCGCACGCGTCGATGGCGACGATGTCGGCCCCGGCTCGGGCCAGCCGCACGCAATGCGAACGGCCTTGTCCGCGCGCGGCACCGGTGACGAACGCGACCCGTCCGGCCAGGGGTGTGTCGTTGTCGCTCATACGATCTGGGCCTCCCGCATCGGGGTCGCGGTGGTGGATGCGGCGGCCCGGAAGAAGTCGTAGTCGGACACTAGCGAGATGTGTTCGATCTGGTCAACGATTCGTCACATGCGGGCTAGCGCTGCGGCAGCGGGCGGGGACGCACCAGCGTCGGCCACCAGAACCACGGCCCCAGGATCCGCAGGATGGACGGCACGACGAACGACCGCACGATCAGCGTGTCGAGCAGCAGGCCGATGCACACGGTGGAACCCACCTGGCCGATCGTTCTCAGATCGCTGGTGAGCATGGCCAGCATGGTGAAAGCAAACACCAGACCCGCCGACGTCACCACGCCGCCGGTGCTGCCGAGCGCGCGGATGAGACCGGTGTGAATCCCGCCGTGCAGTTCCTCTTTGACCCGGTTGATCAGCAGCAGGTTGTAGTCCGACCCGACGGCCACCAGGATGATGAACGTCAGCGGTAGGACGAGCCAATGCAGGTGCAGGCCGACGAGGTGCTGCCAGAACAGGATGGAAAGGCCGAACGCCCCGGCGTAGGAGAAGGCCACGGTGCCCGGAATCACCAACGCCGCCACCAGACTTCGCGTGATGAACAACATGATCAAGAAGATCAGCACGAAGGCCGCGATCGCCGCGATCAGCAGATCCGACACTGCGTATTGCTTGATGTCTTTGTCGTTGGACCCCGAACCGCCGATGTAGACCCGGGCGCCGGCCAGCGACGTCTCTTTCAGGATCGTCTTGATCGCGTCGGGGAACTGTTCGACATGTTCCACCCCTTCGGGGCCCATCGCGTCGCCCTCGTGGGTGACGATGAAGCGGGCCGCCTTGCCGTCCGGCGACATCATCAGCTTCATGCCCGCCTTGAGGTCTTCATTGTCGAAGGCCTCGTGCGGGATGTAGAAGAAGTCGTCGCTGCGGGACTTGTCGAAGTCGTTGCCGACGTTGATCGAATCATCGAATGTCTGCTCGGTCTGAATGGACTGCAGATCCGCCGACCCGTAACTGTTGACCAACTTCGACTGCAGGGCTTCGGTGTCGTCGGCGGTAGCCTTGAGCTGGGCGATGATCTGCGGGAAAGCTTGATCCACCTCCGCGAGCGAGATTCTGGCTTTCGTGATGTCCTCGGCGAGGTGGTCGATGTGGTCGATCGTGTCCCACAGTGATCGGAACGCCCAGCAGATGGGGATGTCGAAACAGTGCTTCTCCCAATAGAAGTAGCTCTTGATCGGGCGGAAGAAATCGTCGAGGTTCGAGACTTCCTCGTTCATCTCTTGGCTGACCCGTTCCAGGTCCTCAACGGTGAGCACCGTCTGGTGCAGCTCGTCGGACACCTTCTGGAAGAAGCCGATCTCCTTGCGCAGGACCGCGACCGAGTGCGCCTGGATCTCGGCCTGCGCATCGGTGTTGGAGTTCTGCTCCCTGTTGAACGGGAGTTGTTGACCATTGCCGCTACCCTGCGTGGTGAACAGATAGGGAATGCTGGCGTGCTCGAGCGCCCGGCCCAGCGGCCGCGTCATCCCCTGCACCATCGCCACACCGTGCAGGCGGATCAGCGCCCTGGCGACCCGGTCCAGCGAGATGAAGTCGGCCGAGTTGCGCATGTCGTGGTCGGTCTCGACCATCAGCATCTCGGAGAACAGCTTGCTCTTGGGGAAGTGCCGGTCGGCGGCCTGAAAACCCAAATTAGCTGGCGCACTGGCCGGTTGGTATTGCCTGTCGTCGTAGTTCTGCCGGTAGCTCGGCACGAAGATCGCCCCGAGCATGACGACGGCGGAACTGGCCACCAAAATCGGCACCGGCCAGCGCACCACGCTCGCCCCGATCCGCCGGTACAGACGCCCGTGCACGTTGGTCCTCGGGTCGAACATCCCGAAGAGGCTGCCGACGGTCAACACCGCCGGGCCCAACGTCATGGCCGCCGCGATGGTGAACAACATGGTGATCGCCACGGCCGGCCCCATGGTGTGGAAGTAGTTCAGCCGCGCGAATGTCAAGCAGTAGCACGCGCCGGCGATCGTCAGCCCAGACCCAATGATGATGGGCGCCACGCCCTTGTAGGCGATGTAGAAACTGTCCTCCCGGCTTTCGCCGGCCTGTCGCGCCTCGTGATATCGGCCCATCAAGAAAATGCCGTAGTCCGTCCCCGCCCCGAGGGTCAGCGCGATGACGATGTTCACCGCGAACGACGACAGTTCGATGTACCCGTAATGCCCCAGGGTCGAGACAACGCCCTTGGCGACAAGCATTTCGATGAGGACGCCGAGCAAGGGCACCAGCAGCGTCGAGGGGGTCCGGTATACCAGCAGCAGCATCACGACGATGAGGCAGATCGTGACGATCGTGACGTTGTTCAGGCTCGCATTCGCGATGCTCAACGTGTCGGAGGCCAGCGGAGCCGCGCCGCTGACATACACCTTGAGCCCGGGTGGTGGCGTGTCCTTCTTGATGACGTCGCGGACGGCGTCGACGGACTGGTTGGCTTCAATCTGGCCGATGTCACCGGCGAGACGCAACAGCACGTAAGTGCACTTGCCATCGACGCTTTGCGCCCCCGCCGCGGTGAACGGTTTGCCCCACAGATCCATCACGTATTGCACGTGCTTGGTGTCGTTCTGGAGGCGGCGCATCAAATCGTCGTAGTACCGGTGGTCCTGGTCTCCCAGCTTCCGGTTCGCCTCAAACACCACCATGGTCAAGTTGGTCGAGTTGGATTCGTGAAACTTTTCGCCGATGTGCAGCAGCGCGCGTTGCGAGGGCGCGTAGTGCGGGACCATTGGCCCGGCGAGCTCTTCCGCGACCCGTTCCACTTGGGGCATAAAGGTATTCGTGGTGACCGCGAGGAGGCCCCAGAAAAAGATGATCGGTATCGCCAGCGCGCGGACCATCTTTGGGATGAGGGGACGTTTGACCCGGGGCTCGTCGAGGCGGTGTTCGGTCATGCCGACTTCACCCTGCACTGGACGTCGGCGTCCTGATGGTCACCCGTCTGTTCGTCGCGGATCACCCCGTCCACCAGCATCCGGCAACCCACCTGACCGCCATGGACGTGCACCGAGATGCTGCCGGACGCCACCGTGAGCGTAGTGGTCTCCGTGTGGGACCACGGCAGCGTCGTGATATCCACCTGATGCGGGTGGCCGTCGATGTCGACGTACACGAGTTTCCCGCCTTGCCCGGCGGAGCCGAACACCTCGTAGGTGATCCGTTTGATGTTGAACTCCTCGGGGGCCTGCGGGCCATTGACGGTGATGACCGGCTCCGGTTCGGAGAACTGATGCACCTTGTACATGCACAGCAGGCCCACGCCGACCGCGACGACGGCGACCAGCGGCATCCAGATTCGCGCCAGGACCGTCCGCCCGACTGAACGAGGGCTCATTCGATTACCTCTCGCGACCCGGTCCGGACATCCTGTCTTTGCCCCCCGCTCTTGCCCCCGTGCCCGTCAAATAGTAGACGGTCATGTGCCCAATGGCCATATGATCGTGCAAAGACCAGGAACATCGCAAACCGAGGGCGACCGGAAGGGGCCCGCCGGCCTAACCGGCCGCCGGTGACCGCACCGGATGCCCCGTCTCATCGCCCCTCAGGACACCTTCTTCAGCTGCCGCTTCAACCGTGCGCTACGGCGAATCTGAATGGCCAGGTTCGTCGAGGTCAACATTGGGATCACCCCGAGGAATGTCCGCTCGGAAGGCGTCGCTCCATGTAAGTGGTAGAGGCTGCCGAAGACGAAGAAGCAGCCCAACATGAACAGAGCGCCGGGAATGCAAAGGGTCATCAACGAACCACGGTCGGCGACGACTTGCTTCGCGTAGGCCAACTCCTCCTGTGACATCGGTTCGCGTTTGCGCACCTTATGCACGACCGCTTTGGCGCTCCCGATACCCTCGCTGATCGGAGCAGTCGTTCGGCGCTCCAAACGATTTACGTACACGGCTGCGACGGCGGCCAGCATCAACGCCAGCGCAAGGCTCAGTAGGGTCAGCAGGCCATATAAGTACAAACTCATATCCAGTCCTTGCTCTGCCGTGGGGATTACCGAAGGCTCGCGCAGAACGCTACCGCAAGGATTGCGACCGGGCTTCAGTGCTTTCCGGAGTCCTGGCCCTTGATCACATCGCGGACGATCAACCCGAGCAAGACGATCAGGCCGAGCGGCACCAGCAGCTTGAAGACGATTGACGCGTGGCTGTACAGCAAGCCGTAGGCGACCGCTCCGATCACCACCATCACGAGCAGGATGGCGCGATTGATCTTGTCTGTACTCATTGAAGGAACCTAACTTCTCGATCGGCGTGGCGTCGCAAGACGTCAAAACCCGAAGTCGCCGCCGCCGGAATCGGACCCACCGCCGCCGAAATCCGAGCCGCCGCCGAAATCCGAGCCGCCGCCGAAATCGGAGCCGCTGGAGTCCCAACCGCCGCCAAAGCCGACGTCGCCCCCGCCGGAGTATGAGGCGTCGCCGCCGGCGAATCCGACGTCAGCGCCACCCGAGTGCTCGCCGGCGAACCCCACATCGGCCGGCGGGCTGTCGTAACCGGTGCCCTGTCCGGCGTCGTAGCCGTAGCTGTTGGCATCTGCGAAGGCGGAATCGCGGCCGGCCTCGAAGCCGCGGTCGTAGCTGCCGCCCCAGTGGTCGTCCAGCAGCGCATCCATCAGCAGCACATCGGCCAGCGCCCACGTCCAGCCCGGACCCCAGAACGCGTACGGGTAATAGCCGGGGTAGAAGAACATTCCGTTGTGGTATCCGCCGTTGTAGTAGTACGGGTAGCCCGGCTGCGCAGTGGTGCTGTAGTTGTTGTTGTTGATCGTCACCGACTCACCGGTGTCGGGGTTCGCGGTTCGCACCGCGGCCTGCTTGCGATCACCGGCCGGCACCGAAGTCACTGCGGCCACGTCGGGCGCGGGTTGCCGCGGGTTGAGCTTGCGGTTGGCCTTGGCGACCGTGGCGTCCACCACCCGCAGATGCGCCCGCGCCGCCCCGTAATCGCCCTTGTCATAAGCCTTTCGGGCGTCGTACAGGGCGGCGTTGGCCTTCAGCGATTCGGCACTGACGTCGGCGCTGCTATCGGTCAGCACCGCGTTGTCGAGGTCGCCGACATTCGACGTGGCCGCGATGAGCTCCTGCTTGATCTCCTCGCGCGCCTCGTTGGCCTTGCGGTGCTTACGATTTCGGCGCACGGCGAACCAGAGCAGGCCGGCCATGGCCAGCGCGATGCCGAAAATGACCAGCGCCACCTTCAGCCAGGCCCAGTCGTCGTGCTTTTCGTGCGCGACGGGAGATGTGGTCACCGGACCGCGGGAGGCCGCGGTGGCGTTCGCCAGCTTGCCGACGAAGGCGCTCGTCGCGGCGTAGGGGTCGTTGCGGTGATCTTTCGCCGACTGGTTCATGAATTGATCGACGTTGTCCGCGATGGCCTTGGGCACGTTGTAGGCGCGCACGTGGTAGCCGCGCGAGTCGATGACCAGGATGACCCCGCTGAATTCGGCGTTGCGGCCCAGCATGGCGTCGTGTACGGCGTCGGCTGTGGTCACGCCGCTCTGCGCGGGCGACACCGCCGCCACCCAGACCGGTGGTCCCGAACTCCACGTCCACGAGCTGGTGAGGATCTGCTGGTTCAGCTTGTCGGCGTTCTGCAGCGGCGGTCTGGCCCCCGGGTCGACCACCACATGCGTCTCGGCGTCGAACCTGTTCACCAGCTGGTCTGTGTAGGTGTCGGCCGAGGCGGACGGAACGAGCAGCATTGCCAGCGTCACGGCCAACGCAGCCAGCATGAACCTGCGGAAGCGTAAAGTCACATCTCTCCTGCCACGAGTCGTCGTATCGATCCTTGCGGCGGACCGCTAAAACGTCCAATTGCGACGAGATCGCGTGAGGGGCCCACCCTAACCCGTTTCGGGCGGATCCGCCGCGGGGCAGGTGGCGTTGGTCGACGGCGGTGGCGCCGGCACCTGCCCTGGTACCGCTAGGTCTGGGTTTGCCCGGTATACCCGCGGGGGAGCACCGAGAAGTCGACGCACGCCGCGGCTAAGACGTCGCCCAGATATGGGTTGACCGGCGCGGCCAGGGTGAGCATCGCCCCCGCCGATGGGTCGCGATAATCAGCCGATTTCTCAGATCTTGACGGTCAGCGGCCACACGTTCCAGATGTCGTCGCAGTACTCGGTGATGGCCCGATCCGACGAGAACTTGCCGCTGCGCGCGGTATTGAGGATCGACATCCTCGTCCACGACTCGGTGTCCCGCCACGCGGCGCTCACCCCCTCCTGACAGGTCACATAGGACGCGTAGTCGGCGCACACCAGGAATGGATCGTCATTGCGGAGGTTGTCCACGAGCGGCCGGAACACCTCGGTGTCGCCGTGCGAAAACGTACCGCCGGCAATCAGATCCAGCACCGTGCACAGCTCCTCGTCGCCATCGATGTGGTCGGCCGGGCGGTATCCGCCCGCTTTGGCCGCCCCGACCTCCTGCTCCGTCAGGCCGAACAGGAAGAAGTTCTCCGGACCCACCTCGTCGCGCATCTCCACGTTCGCACCGTCGAGCGTGCCGATGGTCAGGGCGCCGTTGATCATGAACTTCATGTTCCCGGTGCCGGATGCCTCCTTGCCCGCGGTGGAGATCTGCTCGGACAGGTCGGCGGCCGGGTAGATCATGTGGGCGTTCTGCACGTTGAAGTTCGGCACGAACGCCACCTTCAGGAACCGGTTGACGTCCGGGTCGGCGTTGACGGTCTCCCCAACGGCATTGATCAGCTTGATGATTCGTTTCGCCATGAAATACCCGGGGGCCGCCTTGCCGCCGAAGATGAAGGCCCGCTGCGGAATCGACAGGCTGGGGTCCTGTTTGAGCCGGTGATACAGCGCCACGACGTGCAGGACATTGAGATGCTGGCGCTTGTACTCGTGGATGCGCTTGACCTGGACGTCGAACATCCAGTCCGGGTTGAGTTCGACGCCGGCCACCGAGTGGATGTACTTGGCAAGGCGCGCTTTGTTGTTGCGTTTGATGTCGCGCCATTCGCGGCGGAAGGCCGCGTCGTCGACGAACGGCTCGAGTCCGCGCAGGCGCCCCAAATCGGTCAACCAGCCGTCACCGACGGCGCGGTCTAGCAATTCCCGTAGCCCGGGGTTGGCCAGCGCCAGGAAGCGGCGCGGAGTCACGCCGTTGGTCTTGTTGCTGAACCGCGCCGGCCACATCTCGTAGAAGTCTTTGAGCACACTGCTTTTCAGCAGCTCCGAATGCAGCGCGGCGACACCGTTGATGGCGTGGCTGCCCACCGTGGCCAGGTGTGCCATCCGGACGCTTTTGCCGCCGTTCTCGCCGATGAGCGACATCCGGCCGACCCGCTCTTCGTCGCCGGGGAACAGGGCGCGCACCTCGTTGAGGAACCGGCGGTTGATCTCGTAGATGATCTCCAGGTGGCGGGGCAGCGCCTCGGCGAACATGTCCAGCGGCCAGGTCTCCAGCGCCTCGGGCAGCAGGGTGTGGTTAGTGTAGCCGAACGTCGCGACCGTGATCTCCCACGCCTCCTCCCAGTCCAGTTCGCGCTCGTCGACGAGCAACCGCATCAGTTCGGCGACGCCGATCGACGGGTGGGTGTCGTTGAGCTGCAAGGCAAACCGCTGGGGCAGCTCCTTGACCGAGACGTCGGCGAGATCGTCCATGATGTGCAGCACGTGCTGCAGCGAGCAGGATACGAAGAAGTACTGCTGCAGCAGGCGCAGCTGTTTACCCGCCTCCGGCTCGTCGTTCGGATAGAGCACCTTGGTGACCGTCTCCGACATGACCTCGTCTTCGACGGCGCCGTAGTAGTCGCCGGTGTTGAAGGCTTCCAACGCGAACGACTTGACGGCCCGCGCGCTCCACAGCGTCAGCACGTTGCAGGTGTTGACGCCATAACCCTGGATGGGCGTGTCATACGCGACGCCCTTCAGCACCCGCCCCGGCACCCACCGGACGCGGTCGTGGCCGGCGTCGTCCGTGTAGTGAGCGGCGTAGCCGCCCCACTTGACCAGGTAGTTGACATCGGGTTTGGCTATCTCCCAAGGGTTTCCGTGGTCCAACCAGTTGTCGGTTTGCTCGACCTGCCAGCCGTCGTGGATCTCCTGGTCGAAAATGCCGAACTCGTAACGGATTCCGTAACCGATCGCCGGACGCTCCAGGGTGGCGAGCGAGTCCAGGTAGCACGCAGCGAGCCGGCCGAGGCCGCCGTTGCCCAAGCCCGGTTCCTCCTCGCACGCCAGGACCGTGTCCAGGTTCTGGCCCATCGCCGCCAGCGCATCGCGGGCCGCCCGCTCCATGCCGAGGTTGAGCAGGTTGTTGCCCAGTTGGGGTCCCATCAGGAATTCCGCCGACAGGTAGCAGGTCACCTTGCGGCCCAGATCGAGCGAGGTCTGGGTGGACACCACGCGGCGGTCCTGCATGCGGTCGCGCACGGCCAGCGCGAGCGCCCGGTAGTAGTGCTCGGGCCGCCGGGCCGCGGCCGGGCGGCCGATCGAATAGCGCAGGTGATCGTTGATCGCCCGCTGTAGCGCGGTCGCGCCCATCCCGCTCCGGGAGTGCTCGACCAAGTCGGCCCGGGTGGGGCTGGAGGGGGAGAGTCCGTCGGAGGGCGGCTGGTCGACATCGGTCATGGTGGGTCCTACTCCCTGGAGGTTGCCGCAATCAACCGGTCCGCCCGAGGGCGAACAGACCGTCAGTCTGGCAGCGATGTTTGCACACCAGGCGCGCAGTTGAAGGCGGTTACGTAAACACCGGCTCACGGGCCGGCGACGAAACGGCGCTGATGGTGGCGGTCAGTGCGCGCCGGACAGGTTCAGCGTGACCACACCGGCGATGATCAGCCCCACCCCGACAATCTTCGTGACGGAGATCGTCGAGCCGAGGAACAACACGGCGATCAGCACGATGAGGGCGGTGCCGATCGCCGACCACAACGCGTAGGCGACGTCTGTCTGCATGCCGCGCGAAATCGATAGCGCCAGGAGCGCGAACGAGACGGCATAGCCGGTCAGGCAGATGACGGTCGGCCACAGCCGGGTGAAGCCCTCCGTGCTTTTGAGCAGGCTGGTCGCTATCACCTCTGCAAAGATCGCGCAGAAGAGGAACAGATAGGTCAAGACGCCTCCTTGCGTGCGGTCGTACATGTATGTGTGTACAGGACATGTCGTGGAAGGATTGCGCCGTATGACGTTTCCCGCGCGGCCATTGACGTTCGACGTCGGCGACGTGATCGGGGGGCAGGCGGCGCTGGCGGCGACCTACTATCCCGCGCGCACCGGCGCGCAGCCGCTGGGGCTGTTGGTCTGTCTGCCGGGTGGCACCTACAGCCGGGATTATTGGGACCTGCGCATCCCCGGCCATGAGGGATACAGCTTCGCCGATTTCGCCACCAGGAACGGCTACTCCGTGGTGACTATCGACCCGCTGGGTATCGGCGAAAGTTCGCAACCCGCATGTGATTTCGGGTTCGACGATATCGCCGCCACGCTCGCACACGCCGTCTCCGCCTTGCCCGGCGCCACCGGAATCAACGCGCCCCCGGTAGCGGTGGCGCATTCGCTGGGCGGGTATCTGGCGATCACCCAACAAGCGCTGTTCTCCAGCTTCGCCGCACTGGCCCTGCTCGGGTGCACCAACCAACACGTCGCGCCGCTGAACCTGGACCCGGCATTCATCGCCCGGGCGGCGACCGCGCGGGGACGGGCCGAGCTCGCCGGCGAGATCCTTTCCGCCCTGCCGCAGCCCTACTTCGAGGGGCCGCGCGAGTACTTGCAAAGCTGGTTTCACCTTGCCGACGTCCCCGCAGACGTCGTGGCGGCGGACTGCGTCGTCGCGAAATCGATGGTGCCGCGCGTGTTCGGCACCGCCATGATCCCCGGTGTCGTCGTTGAGCACGCCGCGCTGGTCGACGTCCCCGTGTTGGTCGGCTATGGCGTGGTCGACGTCTCACCGGACCCGCGGGCCGAGGCCGGCCTCTACCGCAACAGCCCGGACATCACCACCCTCGTCCTGGCCGACAGCGCGCACTGCCACAACATGGCGTCGAGTCGGTATCGGCTTTGGCGCCGTCTGCTCGACTGGGCCGCGGCCGTAACCTGTCGATCGTGACAACCGAGACCGACGGGCGACTGGGGCGTTATGCGCCGGCCGCGCTGAGCGTGTTCCGGATCGTCTACGGATTGCTGTTCGCCGCCTACGGCTCGCGCAGCCTGTTCGATTGGCCCATCCCTTCGCCGGTTCGGGTGGACTTCGGATCCTGGCCCGGCTGGTATGCGGGGTTGATCGAAATCCTCGCGGGCCTGCTGATCGCCGCCGGGCTGTTCACCCGCGCCGTCGCGTTCCTGGCCTCGGGGGAGATGGCGGTCGCCTATTTCTGGATCCATCAACCCAAGGCGCTCTGGCCCGTCGCCGATCCACCGGCGGGCAACGGCGGGGCGTTGGCGATCCTCTTCTGCTTCGCGTTCTTCCTGCTGATCTTCACGGGCGGCGGCAACTACTCGATCGATGCGCTGCGCGGGAGGGCACTTCCCCTCGATCGGCGATAATGGCATTCTCTGATGCGGAGAAGCCGTTTCCGGAGGAGGTCGAGGATGGGCGCACAACGCTGCGACGGGATGGTGGCTCTGGTCACCGGAAGCAGCCGGGGCCTGGGTAGGGCAATCGCCGCCCGGCTGGCTTCGGAGGGCGCGACGGTGGCGCTGACCGCCCGCACGATGGACCCCGACCCGAAGTACCAGGGGTCGCTGAGCCAGACCCGCGACGAGATTGTCGCCGCGGGCGGGAAAGCCATTGCGGTGCAGGCGGATCTATCGCAATCCGAGGAAAGGGAGAGGCTTTTCGCCGAAGTGGCCGGTGCCGTCGGCGCGCCCGACATCCTGGTCAACAACGCGGCGGTGACGTTCCTGCGGCCCCTCGACGGGTTTCCCGAGCGGCGGGCCCGGCTGATGATGGAGATGCACGTGCTGGGGCCCCTGCATCTGTGTCAGCTGGCGTTACCCGCGATGCGTGAGCGCGGACGGGGCTGGATCTTGAACCTGACCTCGGTGGGCGGCGACCTGCCGCCCGGGCCGCCGTTCTCGGAGTTCGACCGGACCGCGGGCTTCGGCATCTACGGCACGGCCAAGGCCGCACTCAACCGATTGACGAAAAGCCTTGCAGCCGAACTGCACGACGACGGAATCGCGGTCAACGCCGCCGCCCCGTCCAATCCCGTGGCCACCCCGGGCGCCGGAACCCTCGATCTGGCCAAGACCGACACCGAGGACATCGCGCTGATCACCGAGACGGCCTTCCGGTTGTGCACGGGTGACCCGAAGACCCTGACCGGGCGCATCGCCCACACCCAGCCTTTCCTCGCCGAGGTCGGCTGGACCGCGCCGGCGGGCTGAATGGCCGAGCTCGATCTGGGCGACCTGCGGCGGCGGCTCAGCGGCGCGGGTGTCGCCGACGTCGCTCCGCTGTCCGGCGGAGCCTCCGGTCTCACCTTCGCGGGCACCGCGGCCGGCCGGCGTGTGGTGATCAAGGCCGCTCCGCCGGGTGTCGAGCCGGTCGCGCATCGCGACGTGCTGCGTCAGGCCCGCATCATCAAAGCGCTTGCCGGGAGCGGTGTTCCGGTGCCCGCGGTGCTGTGGGAGGACGTGGGAGATCCGCCCGGCACGCCACCGCTGTACGTGATGGCGCATGTCGAAGGCGATTGTGTGGAGCCGTTATTCGACGATTGCCCGCCGACCGGCGGCCTGTCCGATCGGTACCGGAATGCATGCCGCGCCATGGCCGCGCTGCACAGACTCGCGCCAACGGACCTCGGGCTGGGCGATGAACCGGCGGTCGATCCGGTCGCTGAGGTCCACCGGTGGTCCGACACGCTGCGGACCGTCGATCCGGCGTTGGCGCCCGACTGGCCGAAAGTGCGCTACGCACTGCTGGATTGCGCACCGCGCGCGATGACACCCCGGGTGGTGCACGGAGACTTCCGGTTGGGCAACCTGCTCGTGACCGGGTCGCGCGTGAACGCGGTCATCGACTGGGAGATCTGGTCGATAGGCGATCCCCGCATCGACGCGGGCTGGTTCCTGATCAACTGCGACCCGGACACCTACCGGCGGGTGGCCGCACCCGACGGCACGGTGCCGCCGAGCGCCGAGCTCGCCGAACTGTATGAATCTGAGTTGGGTTGCGCGGTCAGCGACTTGGCCTGGTTCAGGGCGCTGGCGTGCTTCAAGTCGGCGGCCACCTGGTCCCTGATCGTCAAGCACAATCGGCGACGAGCTTCACCCCGAGCCGAATTGGAAGCCATGGCGGCAATGCTTCCGGGATTGTTGGACCGGGCGCGATCAATACTGGATTGATCGTGCGGGCGATCAGCCGCAGTTGGCGTGGAGGTTCTCGCAATACATTCCGACGCCACCCCAGTCGCCCGAGCCGAGCGAATCTTCGAACGGGTTCGTCATCGTGGTCGGATACTGAATTTGCCATTGGTCGGTGGACGGCAAGTCGGGTGGCTGGCCGGGATCTGGAGAGGCGAGCGCCGTGCCGGTGCCGCCCGTCAAAGCCGCCAAGGCCATCGAACCAGCAAGCAGTAGACCGGCGCACCTGCGTAGCATCATCGCGGTCCTTTCCGCCGTCTGCCCGAACTGCGGGTCAATTCTACCTTTGGTGTCTACATCGCATAAGAGTCACAAAGACACAACATTTTTGATCGGTCGCCCAGCAAATTTCGCTACTCGAACCGGCGGGTGCGTACGTTGTCGTGCGTGAGGCCGATTGCCGTGGTCATTCGTCGCGCCGTGCTGGTTGCCATGTGCCTCGTCATGTCACTGCCCACCGCGCCTTCGACCAGTGCGGATCCCGAAGTCGAGCCCGCCGGAGCAGCCGCGGCGCCGCCGGCCGGGGGTGCGGTCCCCTCGAATCCCCCCGCCATCCTGAACACTCCGGACGGCTGGACCCTGGGGTTGGGCGCGAAGGATGAGATGCAGGTTCCGGTGCCACCATTGACCACGTCCATCGCGTCGCGCGAATACATGGCCAGCGGCATATTCGTGGGCTCGCTGAAAGGACCCGAAGAGCCCCACGGCGTCCTAGAGGTGGGCTACCAAATCGGCTGCGGGATCGACATGAGCACCTCCAACGGCGTCATCATGGAGGGTGGTGCCGGCATCATCCCGGGCGTCAGCCCGACGTTCGACACCACCGGTACGTTGCCGCCGCTACTGCCGTATGTTTCCACCCCGATCAACGGCGTGATGAGCGTCGGACTCAAGCCCGGCCTCGTCATCGTGGTCCCGGTGATCAAGAAACAATTCAAGGGCGCGAATCCCTGGGTCATGATCAGCAACTTCCACGTCAAGATCGACGGGTGCGTGGGCCAGTCGTTCATCCGCTCCTATGCGGTGCTGACTCGAATGACCGACCTGTCCGACGTGGTGCTGTCGTACGTCGGCGTCACGAAATCGGTCTAGCCGCGGGGGATGCCGGCCAGCTTGTCGGCGAACTTCGCCTCCGCGGCCGCGCGCAACCGCAGCAGATGCTCGGAGGGAAACAGATCGGGCGCGGGTTCACGGTCCTTCAGCAGCAGCCGGGCCAGCGTGACCTTGTGCACCTCGGTCGGGCCGTCGGCCAGTCCGAGCACGAACGACTCCACCAGATACTGCACGAACGGCATCTCATGCGTGGTGCCCAACGACCCGTGCACCTGCAGCGCCCGCGAGGACACATCATGCAGCACCTTCTGCATCATCGCCTTCACCGCCGAGATGTCGGTCCGCACCGCCTTGTAATCGTTGAATTGGTCAATCTTCCAAGCCGTTTGCAGCGTCAGCAGCCGAAATGCCTCGATCTCCATCCACGAGTCGGCGACCATCTCCTGCACGAGTTGCTTTTTGGCCAACACCTCGCCCTGGGTGTAGCGCGACGCCGCCCGCTCGCAGATCATGTCGAAGATCCGGCGGACCAGGCCCACGGTGCGCATCGCGTGGTGAATCCGCCCGCCGCCCAGGCGGGTCTGCGCGACGACGAAGGCCGCACCCCTCGGGCCCAACATGTGATCGGCGGGCACGCGGACGTTTTCGTATCGGACATAACCCTCACGCCCACCGCCGACCGGCTGGTAACCCAGCCCGACATCGCGCAGCACGTTGATACCGCGGGTGTCGCCGGGAACCACGAACATCGAGTAGCGCTCGTACGGCGGCGCCTCGGGATCGGTCATCGCCATCACGATGATGAACGACGCCATCGAGGCGAACGACGAAAACCACTTCTCCCCGTTGATGATCCAGTGATCACCGTCCTGCACCGCGGTGGTGCGGAATACCTTCGGGTCGGCCCCGCCCTGCGGCTCGGTCATCGAGAAGCACGAGATGATGCGGTTGTCCAGCAGCGGCTCCAGGTAGCGCTCCTTTAGCTCGGGTGTGCCGTAGTGGGCCAGGATTTCGCTGTTGCCCGAATCGGGGGCCTGTGAGCCGAAGACGATCGGCGCGCACTCCGAGCGGCCCAGGATCTCGTTGAGCAGCGCCAACTTCACCTGCCCGTAGCCCGGACCACCCAGCTGCGGGCCCAGGTGGGTGGCCCACAGGCCGCGCTTTTTCACGATCTCCTGCAGCGGCGGGATCAGCGCCTGACGCACCGGGTCATTGAGGTCGTGGGATTCCTTGACAATCAGGTCGATCGGCTCGCACTCTTCGCGCACGAAGCCTTCGACCCATTGCAGTTGTTCTGCCCACTCCGGGTCGGTGGAGAAGTCCCACGACATATGTCGTCCTCTCTGGGTCGGTCAATTGGCGCTGCTTTGGGCCACCACGCCGGCGTGCTCGAGCGCGGTGATGGCGTCGGCGTCCAGGCCGAGCTCGCGCAGCACCGCGCGGGTGTGATCGCCGGGAAGCGATGGCGGTGCGGGCGTGACCGGACGGGTTCGGGAGAAGCGGGGCGCCGGTGCGGGCTGCGTAACGCCGTCGAGCTCGACGAAGGTCTGCCGCGCGACGTTGTGCGGATGTCGCGGCGCCTCGGTCAGCGAAAGCACCGGTGTCGCACAACATCCCGGCGTGTCGAGGAGGCGCTCCCACTCGGCGCGCGGCTTCTCGGCGAAGCGCGCAGCCAGCGCGGCCCGGTGGCCGGCCCACGCGTCCGGGTCGTCCTCGTCGTGGGGTACATCCACGTCGAGCCGGTCGCACAGTTCGGCGTAGAACTTTGGCTCCATCGCGCCGACGGCGATGTGGCCCCCGTCGGCCGTGGCGTAGGCGCCGTAGAAGTGCGCGGCACCATCGAGCAGATTGTCCTGACGCCGGTCGCGCCACGTGCCGGCGCGCAGCATGCCGAAATACGGAGCCAGCAGGGCGGCAACGCCGTCGACCATCGCCACATCGAGGACCTGACCCGCGCCCGAGGCGCGGGCCTCGAGGATCGCGCTGAGCAGCCCCACCGCCAACAGCATTGCGCCGCCACCGTAGTCGCCGACGAGATTCAGCGGCGGTACCGGCGTTTCCGCGGTGCCGATGGCGTGCAGAGCGCCCGTCAGCGCGAGGTAATTAATGTCATGACCGGCGTGACCGGCCAGGGGGCCGTCCTGCCCGTAGCCGGTCATGCGGGCATAGACCAGGCGAGGATTGAGTTCCCGCAACACCTCCGGGCCGACGCCCAGGCGCTCGGCCACTCCGGGCCGGTACACGTCGACGAAGGCATCGGCGTCGGCGGCCAGCCGACGAACGAGCTCCCGGCCGCGCGGGTCCTTCACATCGGCGGCCAGTGAACGCTGGCTGCGCCGTACCGTGTAGTCCACCGGCAGAGGAGCGTCGACACCCGCCAGCGCATCGATGCGGATGACTTCGGCGCCCAAGTCTCCCAACAGCATTCCGCACAGCGGTGCGGGTCCCAACCCGCCCATCATGATGATGCGCACGCCGTGCAGGGGACCGGTCATTTCGACCACTTTTGCCGGCGTTCGGCCGCCTCGTCGGTCGCGTGGCAAATCACCTGATTGCGGTTTTCCAGTTCCATGGCCGACGCCAGGCTCGCGGCGTCAGTGTTGACCTGAAGGGCGCGTTTGGTGAGTTGCGCGCCGAGCGGCGCATGGCTCGCGATCAGCGACGCCAGCTCCACCGCGCGGCCGGTCAGTCGGTCCGGTTCGATGACCTCGCTGACCAGGCCGCGCCGGTCGGCCTCGCCGGCCGACACGTTCCGGCCGGTGAGCATCCAGTCGGCCGCAACGCTGGTGCCGACGATGCGCGGCAGGTGGTAGCTCATGCCCATCTCGGCGCCCGAGAGCCCGAGCAGGATGGCGGCGTTGCCGAAAGAGGCTGCCGTTGAACAGATTCGGATGTCGGCGGCCAGGCACAGCGCGAGCCCGGCCCCCACGCACGGGCCGTTGACCGCGGCGATGACGGGCTGCGGCAACGCATGCACCGCTTCGGCGAGGGCGGCCATCCTCTCCTGAAAGCGCATCCGATCCAGCGCGGGTGCGCCGGCGTCCAGCATCGAGGGCCCGAAGTCGTGCATGTCGATGCCCGCGCAGAAGCCACGTCCGGCACCGGTCAGCACGACGGCGTGCACCGTAGGATTGGCGGCCAAATCGCCAAGGGTGTACCGCAATTCGGTCTGCATCGTCTCGTTGATGGCGTTGAGCCGCTGCGGGCGATTCAGCCGCAGAACGGCGACCGCGTTGCAGGGCTGTTCGAGCTCCACCGTTTCCAGCATGGTCACACCCGCTCGATGATCGTTGCCGTGCCCATCCCGCCACCGGTACACATGGTCACCAGACCCGTTGTCAGATCACGGCGTTCGAGCTCGTCCAGAACGGTGCCGATCAGCATTGCGCCGGTGGCGCCGATGGGGTGTCCGAGCGCGATCGCCCCGCCGTTGACGTTGACCACCTCGGGGTCGATGTCGAGATCGCGCATCGTCTTCAGCGGAACGGCGGCGAAGGCCTCGTTGATCTCCCAGAGGTCGATGTCGGCCACAGTCATGCCGGCGCGCTCGAGGCATCGCTGCGCCGCGGGACCGGGCGCGGTGAGCATGATGATCGGTTCGCTGCCGACGGCGGCGGTGGCCCTGATCTGCGCGCGTGGCGTCACCCGATGGGTGTGCATCCAGTTCGAGGAGGCCAGCGCCACCGCGGCGGCGCCGTCGACGACCCCGGAGGAGTTGCCCGCGTGGTGCACGTGGTCGATGTGGTCGATGTCGGGGTAGCGCTGCAGGCATATCTCGTCGAACGTGCGTCGCTCACCATCGGCACACGCGGCGCCCATCGCGGCGAAGGCCGGTTTGAGGCGGGCCAGCGATTCGGTGGTGGTGCCGGGGCGGGGATGTTCGTCGCGCTCGAGGCAACCGGCCGGTGTCGGCACGTCGACCAGCGAACGCTCGAAGTGTCCCTGCTCGATGGCCGCGCCGGCGCGGCTCTGGCTCTGCGCGGCGTAGGCGTCGACGACGTCGCGGGTGAATCCCTCCAGGGTTGCGATGAGGTCGGCCGAAATACCTTGGGGAACAGTCGGATAGAGTGAGCGAAGATCCGGGTTGTTGCCGTCGATGGTCGGGACGCCCGCGGTGACGTCCCAGCGCGACATCGACTCGACGCCGCCGGCGAGCACCAGATCTTCGCTGCCCGCGGCGATGGCCGAGGCGGCAACGGTCACGGCCTGCTGGCCCGACCCGCAGAATCGGCTCAGCGTCATCCCGGGAACGCTCTCGGGCCAGCCCGCCAGCAGCACCGACAGGCGGGCGATGTCGTCGCCATGGTCTCCGCTGAGAATGCCGTTGCCGGCGATCACGTCGTCGACGTCGGCTGGGTCGAAGCCGATCCGCTCGGCCAGCGCGTTGAGGCACCGGGAGAGCAGGGCCTGCGGATGCACGCCGTGCAGTCCGCCGTCGGGACGGCCACGCCCGCGGGGCGTGCGGACCGCGTCGAGAATCCAGGCGTCGATGATGGACTCCGATCGTCATGGTTCAGGGGACCTGGTTCGGACGGACCGGCACGGGTCACCAGCGATCGTAATCCGTCTCTCGACTGCGGAGAACTACCTTCTCCAAATTGGCGAAGCTGTTCTCGCTCGGTATTGGCGGGCAGCGGGTTGCGTTTCTCTGGTCACATGCCCCCGCCGGTCCCCGCTGGGCCGGATGGGATGTTTGCCCGCCTTTGAGCGACAACCCTGCGAGCGGGCCAGAGCGCGGTGGAGTTGTCGCTCAAAGGCGGGCACTTGACACTGTCCTTCCGGCGAGCGAGCGACGCTACCCGAGCGGTTGCACCCAGTCGCTGATCTGGCGCATCGATCAGGGCCGCGAAACCGGCTGTCCGATGGGGTGATCGGCCGGGCCTGAGGTCGCGCAGTCGGGCTCTGCCGCACGACAACCCGCGCGCCGAAGGTAAACAGCGCGGGCGGCGGCGCATAACCGGACCTTCAGCGGGTAGCCAGGCGCCATGACCAAGATCGGATACTTTCTGACCTGCGAGCAATTCGGCCCGAAGGAACTCATCGACCAGGCCAAGCGTGCGGAGGACGCGGGGTTCGAAGCGCTGTGGATCTCCGACCACTACCACCCCTGGAACGACGAGCAGGGCCAGAGCCCGTTCGTGTGGGGAGTCATCGGTGCGCTGTCGGAGGCGACGTCGCTGCCGGTGAGCACCGCGGTGACCTGCCCGACCATCCGAATCCACCCGGCAATCATCGCGCAGGCGTCGGCCACCGCGGCCGTGCAACTCGACGGACGCTTCGTGCTCGGGGTCGGCAGCGGCGAGGCCCTCAACGAACACATTCTGGGCGATCCCTGGCCGTCCGCCGGGGTGCGTCTCGAGATGCTGGAGGAGTCGATCGAGGTCATCCGCAAGCTGCACAAGGGTGGTGAGGTGAGCCACCACGGCAAGCATTACGAGGTGCAAGAAGCGCAGATCTACACCCGGCCGGACCAGCCGGTGCCGATCTACGTTTCGGCCTTCGGCCCGCAGGCCGTTGAGCTGGCCGCCCGCGTCGGCGACGGCTACAGCACCGCCATGCCCGACGGCGACCTGGTCAAGCAATTTCGGGAGGCCGGCGGCGGCGACAAGCCGGTGCAGGGCGGTATGAAGGTCTGCTGGGACGGGGACGCCGACGCCGCCCTGAAGACGGCGCACCGGTTGTGGGGCAACGAGGGGCTGCCCGGTCAGACATCGCAAATCTTGCCGCGGCCCAAGGACTTTGCGGCCCTCATGTCCCTGGTGCCGCCGGAGGCGGTGGCCGAGAGCGTGGCGTGCGGACCGGATCCTGAAAAGCACATCGCCCAGGTCCGCAAGTACATCGACGCCGACGTCGACGAGATCTACGTGCAGCAGATCGGCCCCGACATGGACGGGTTCTTCGCGGCGTGGGAGCAGGGCGTGCTGCCCGAGGTGCGCGGGTAGGGATCAGCCCTCGAAATCGGTGCTGCTGGTGAGCTCTTCCCATTTTGCGATCTCGGCCGCCCGCGCGTCCGCGGTGTAGCGATACAAGCCCAGCGCGTCGGGTCCCAGCAACAAAAAGGCCGGCGGCTCAGGCGATTCGACGGCCGCGATGATCGCGTTGGCCGCCTTGGCGGGATCGCCGACCTGGTTGCCGTGCATGGTGTCGTTCTCCTTGCGCCGCTGTCCCGCGGTGGCGGCGTAGTCCTCGATGACGGTCGCCGACTGCACCAGCGAGCGCCCGGCGAAGTCGGTGCGAAACGCGCCGGGCTCGACGATGGTCACCGAAATACCCAGCGGCACAAGCTCACCGCGCAACGCTCCACTCATGCCCTCGATCGCGGCCTTGGCCGCCGCGTAGTAGCCGGACCCCACCGGGGTCACAGTTGCGCCGATCGAGGAGATGTTCACGATGGCGCCGCTGCGGCGCGCCCGCATGCCGGGAAGCACGGCCTTGATCATGGCGACGGTGCCGAAGAAGTGCGTCTCGAACAGGGCGCGGACGTCGGTGTCGTCGCCCTCCTCGACCGCGGCGCGATACCCGTAGCCGGCGTTGTTGACCAGTACGTCGATATGGCCGAATCGCTCGACCGTCCGCTGTACGGCCGAGGCGACCTGCGCGGGCTCGGTGACATCGAGGGCGGCGGCGAGCACCCGTTCGGGTGCGGTCTCGGCCAGGTCGGCGACCGCGGCCGCGTCACGCGCGGTGACGACGGCGTTGTGGCCGGCGCCGATCACCGCCTGGGCCAGCGCCCGGCCGAGCCCGGTCGAGCACCCGGTGATGAGCCATGTGGACATGGGGCACCTCAACTTTCGAATGCCGGACCGTCGAACCGATCACGGGTGATGAACTCCGCGACCGGCCTGCGGCGCAGTTTGGTCAACTGCCGCACGGGTTTTCCGAGCGGCACCACCGCGGCCACCGCGTGTAGCTCGGGGATGCCCAGCAGTTCGCGGACTTGTTCTTCGGCCGCGATGGCCATCGTCGTGATGGTGCCGCCGTAGCCCTCACTGCGCGCGGCGAGCAGAATGTTCCAAATCAGTGGGTATACCGATGCCCCACCCGCGATACCGACGCGGTCCAGTTCCTGATCGACGGCGGCAACAACGGCCAGATCTACTGAAATGACAAGGACGACAGGCGCTTTGGCGATCGGCGCCACGAACGTGTCGGGAACCTCGGTCGCGTCGATGACGTCTTGCGGCACGGCGCTGGGGTGCACCGAATTCCACGGGTTTTCCTCTGCCCGCAACTGGGCGAAGTAGCGGCGGGCGGCGGGCTTGCCCAGTTCGGCCAGCCGGCGGCGGACCGTTTCGTCGCGCACTACGGTGATGTGGGCGCCCTGCCTGTTGCCGCCGCTGGGAGCGAACCGGGCGTTGCCGAAGATGCGCCCCAGCACCTCGTCGGGCAAGGGATCTCCCGTGAACTCCCGTGCCGCGAAAGTTGTTCGCATCACGTCGTATAGCCGCATGGCGGGATGACTCATCAACTCGCCGACGCGCACCGCTCCAGGCGGAAGGTGCGTTCGAAGCCGGACGATCGCGTCGTCAACGTCACTTCCACCGCACCGCTGGGGGCGATGACGTAGCGCTCCTCGACGTCGGGCCCGTCCGTCCACCGGCCGACCGGCTGACGCCCGAGGTCGTCGCGGTCGTACAGCGCCGGGTCGAACGGGAACAACACCGGGTCATAGGGCGTGACGTCTCCGTCGGGCCGCCCGTTGACCAGGCGGCTGCACTCCACGAACCGGAAGTGCCCGATGTTGTGTGCCGCTCGATACCGTCGTTTCACCACCAGCGGGGATTGCCCGTCGGCCGGCAGCGAAACGTCCTTGCACACGATCGGGTCGAACACCACTCCGGCGCCGGCCTCGGCCTCCCGGAAGACTCCGAAATTCCGCGAGAAGCGTTCGGACAGCGCGAAACCGGACTCCTTGTCCAGGAAGACCGCGAGTCCGATGGCCGTGGCGGCGAACGGGTGCGGCGAGCGTTTCACCCGCTTCTCGCCGAAGGCGCCGCGCAGCATCCGGGACACCAGCGGGAAACCGCCGGCCCCGCCGACGACGTAGATGCCCGCCACCTCCGACCAGTCCACGTCCGCGCGTCCTCGCGCCGGGTCGCGCAGGACTCGGTTGAGCAACTCCATCGTCTGGTCGACCAGCGGTGCGCACACCGAATAGACGTCGTCGATGGGGCAGGAGAACGGGGGCCGATCGACGGGGGACAGGTCCACCAGGAATCGGCGTGTCTGCGGCCCGACGGCCTCCTTGCGCGCGGCGCACTCCTCAGCCAGCAGGTCGCGCTGGGCGGCGTCGAGGGCGGGCAGGTCCGCGCCCGCCTGCACGAGCTCGACGATCGCCTCGTCGAAGTCGTCACCCCCGAGGCGCTGAATGCCCTCGCTGACGACGACCTCGTTCGCGTGCCCCGTCATCTTCAGCAGCGACGCGTCGAATGTGCCGCCGCCGAGGTCGTAGATGAGGACGTATTCGCGTTTGGCGGTGATGGTCGACCGGTATCGGTGGGCGTATTCCAGGCTGGCGGCCGACGGCTCGTTGAGCAGCGCGACGACGTGAAAACCGGCGCCCACGTAGGCATCCAGGGTCAGCAGGCGCTGGGCGCTAGAGGCGTTGGCCGGCACGCTGATCGCGGCTTCGACGGCTTCGCCCGGGGCCAGGGTGGCGTTCGAGTGCCGCTGCAGATCGGTTTTCAGCTGGGCTAGGAAGCCGGTGAGGAGGTCTGCCAGGCGGTAGTCACGGCCGGCCAGGGTCACCTCGGTCTGGGGCCCGGCGTCGTTGAGCAAGCGTTTGAACGAGCGCAGCACCGACCATGCCGGGTCGTGGCGGACGGCGGCGGCCTCCGCGCCGAACCGCAACTCCCCGGCGGCGTTGGCGGCGATGAGCGACGGCCACGCATCCGCGCCCTCGAAGGAGACGACGGGATAGTTGCCGCGGTCGACGGCCGCAACGACGGTGTGGGTGGTGCCGAAGTCGATACCGACTCTCATCGCGCAAGTTTAGGACCGCGCCGCTGACTTCGGCAGGACCTTTTCGCGGCGTGCCCCTCCGCGTTGGGTCAGACCTCGAAGTGGCGCTCGTAGTCGTTGCGCTCGAGGCGCCACTGCAGGTTGTGGGTTCCCACTGCGAGCAGCATCATCAACCCGGCGCAGGCGACGCTGATGATCACGTTCACAGCCTGTCCAGTTCGCGTGCCATGCGAGCGTCCTCGAGGTAGGCGTAGTGCCTCAGGTAGGGGTGCCGTGGCCGATTCGCGTCCGCGACCATGTGCCGCAGCGCGGCGGTGATCCGGCTGCCGAGCGGGGCGCGGCGCGTCTCCTGGACGACGGCGGTGCCGAAGAGCACCTGCTGGGTACTGATCAGAACCTCTGCGCTTGCCGCGTTCACCGAGGCCGCCGAGGGCGATTGCGGAATGGGCTCGTTGACGGTAGGGGGTGAGGTCCGGAGTCCCGTTGGCGTGACCAGCATTTCGTCCACCTTCTTCGCGTTGCGTCCCCGTTGAGCAGGTAGGTCGGCTCGTGACGGACTCAACGTACGGTCGGCGATCACCGGTTGGCACGCGTAGTTGACTACCTATTTGCGCGCGACCGGCTACCGCATTTCGGCAGGTATGGGCAACGAGCCCTCAGCGCTTCGGAGCGCCAAATGCCTCCGGAGTCGACATCGGCGGCGCGTCCCATCGCCGTTGCACCTCGCGCTCGGCGGCGGTGGGGATCAGGCCCGACGGCGCGAAGAACCTCGACGGCACCGGGTCGTCCTCGGTCAACGGCCGGCTCAGCCTGCTGGCCGGCCCGCGAATTGCCCCGAGCGCGACCACGACTCCGGCGATCACCACGACGACGACGGCCGCCGCGAACAGGATGGACAGCGTGCCCTGGATGAAGGTGTTCCGGATGACCGCGTCGAGCTGATGCGCGTTCTTGGCCGATCCGAACGACGTCTTGCCGGCGCTGCGCGCGGCCAGGTATTGGAAGTGCTGCGTCCAATAGCCGACGGTGGGATCCGCGGAGAAGGTCTTCTGCCACGACGCGGTCAGCGTGACCACCAGATCCCACAGCAGCGGGACCCCGGGAATCCACGCCCACCTCAGCAGGCCCTTCTTGATGACGATCGCCGTGATGACGGTGAGCGCGATCGCCGCGAGCAGCTGGTTGGCGATGCCGAACAGCGGGAACAGCGTGTTGATGCCGCCCAGCGGGTCGGTCACGCCCATCAGCAGGATGCCGCCCCACGCGGCGACCACGGCCAGGCTGCACCCCCACACGCCGGGGCGCCAACTCGGGTTTTGCAGCTTGGTCAGCGGCCCGCCCAGATTGCCGAGCGAATCGGAGAGCATGAAACGGGCGACCCTGGTGCCCGCGTCGACGGCGGTGAGGATGAACAGCGCCTCGAACATGATCGCGAAGTGGTACCAGAACGCCTTGAGACCGGCGCCGCCGAAGGCCCGGTTCAGCACCTCGGACATGCCCACCGCCAGCGTGGGGGCCCCGCCGGTGCGGGACACGATCGATTTTTCGCCGACGACGGCGGCGGCCTGGTTCAGCTGATCGGCGGTTGCCGGGCCACCCGGCAACCCGAGCCCGTTGACGTAGTGCGCCGCAGTGGCCGCGGTGCCGCCGGTCTGCGCGGCCGGAGCGTTGAGGGCGAAGTACACGTGCTGGTCCAGGATCGCCGCGCTGATCAGCGCCATGACGGCGACGAACGACTCGGTCAGCATGCCGCCGTAGCCGATGAAGCGCATCTGGCTTTCCTTCTCCAGCAGCTTGGGCGTCGTCCCCGACGAGATGAGCGCGTGAAAACCGGACAGCGCGCCGCACGCGATGGTGATGAACAGGAAGGGAAACAGCGAGCCGGGGAACACCGGCCCGTCGCCGCTGTGGGCGAACCGCGAGACCGCCGGCGCCTGGATGAGCGGGTGCGCGAGGAAGATCCCGAGCGCCAGCAACGCGATGGCGCCGACCTTCATGAACGTCGACAGGTAGTCGCGCGGCGCCAGCAGCAACCACACCGGCAGCGCCGACGCCACGAAGCCGTAGATGATGATCAGCCACGAGACCGTGACCGCCGAAAGGTTCAACCAGGATGCGCCCCAAGGGGTTTCGCTGACCCAGTTGCCGGAGACCACGGCCAGCATCAGCAACGCGAAACCGATGAGTGAGACTTCCCCGACCCGGCCGGGACGCAGGAACCGCAGGTAGCAGCCCATGAACACGGCGATCGGAATCGTCATGGCGATGGAGAACACGCCCCACGGGCTCTGGGCCAGTCCGCGCACCACGACCAAGGCCAGCACCGCGATGATCATCACCATGATGACCAGGACGCCCACCATCGCGGCGGCCCCGCCGGCAGCGCCCAGCTCGTCACGGGCCATCTGGCCCAGCGAACGGCCCCGCCGCCGGGTGGAGATCCACAACACCAGGTAATCCTGCACGGCGCCCGCGAATACCGCGCCGAAGATGATCCAGATGCTGCAGGGCAGATAGCCCATCTGGGTGGCCAGCACCGGACCGACGAGGGGCCCGGCGCCGGCGATGGCGGCGAAGTGATGGCCGAACAGCACCCGACGGTCGGTCGGCACGTAATCGGTGCCGTCGTCGAATAATTCGGCGGGCGTGGCGTGGTCGTCGCGCGGCCGGACGATCTTCAATTCGATCAGCCGGGCATAGAACCGGAATCCGATCAGGTACGTGCAGATCGCCGCGACGACGATCCACACCGCGTTGACCGTCTCGCCCCGGGCGAACGCGATGATCGCCCACGCGGCGGCGCCGAGCACCGCGATGATCGCGAACGCGACCTTGTGCCGGGCGGTGATGGGGGAGCGGTCGACGATAGCGACGGGTGGCAGGTCGTCATCGGTGTGGATGTAGCTGACGTCTGTGTCGCGCCCTGTGACTGCCACGGCGGAAACCCTACGCGCGCAAGCCAACTGCGCCTGTCCGAAATTCAGTACAGCGCGCGCACGGCGTCGATGGTGTCGGCTTCGGCTGGGCTCTTGTCGTCGCGGTAGCGCAGCACGCGCGCGAACCGCAGTGCCAGACCGCCGGGGTAGCGCGACGACTTCTGCACTCCGTCCAGCGCGATTTCGACCACCTGCTCGGGCCGCACGTGTACGACGTACCCGTCGGTGCCGCCGACCGCGAGTTCGCCGAACCGGGCGGTCTGCCACTCCAGCATGGCGTCGGTCATGCCCTTGAAAGTCTTTCCCACCATGATGAATTCGCCGGTGACCGGATCGCGGGCGCCCAGGTGGATGTTGGAGAGTTTGCCGCGGCGGCGACCCGATCCCCACTCCACCGCGAGCACCACCAAATCCAGCGTGTGCACCGGCTTGACCTTCAGCCAGCCCGCTCCCCGGCGACCCGCCGCATACGGCGTGTCCGGCGCCTTGGCCATCACACCCTCGTGGCCGGCGGCCAGCGTCGCGTCCAGGAAGGCGCCCGCCTCCGCGGGGTCGGCGGTGAACAGCCGATCGACCCGCTGCGCCGGCGGCACCAATGCATCCAGGGCGGCCAGCCGCTCGGTGGTCGGCGCGTCGAGCAGGTCGACGCCGTCGCGATGCAGGATGTCGAAGAAGAACACCGAAAGCCGTTGCGCGGCAAGGGCTGCAGCGATGTCGACGGAGCGGCCGAAGCGCGAGGCGGTGACCTGAAACCGGTGCGGCCGATTATCGGGCCGCAGCGCGATCGCCTCGCCGTCGGCGATGAGGTTGTCGACCGGCAGCGCCAGCGTCGCCTCCACCACTTCGGGCAGCCGGGCGGTGACGTCGTCCAGGCTCCTGGTGTAGACGGTGACCTGGTCGCCGGCGCGATGGATCTGCACCCGCGCGCCGTCCAGCTTGGCCTCGAAAATCGCCTGCCCGCCGTGGCGTTCGATCGCGTCGGCCACGCCCGTCGCGGTCTGCGCCAGCATAGGGCCGACCGGCCGGCCGACCCGCAGGGTGAACGCGTCCAGCGCCGACGCCGAGCCGGACGAGGGGCCGGAAAGGGCCGCCGCCGCCACCGCCGGCAGGTCCCCGCCCAGCATCGCGGCTCGCTGCACCACGGCGGCCGGGATCCCGGCGGCCTTGGCCACGGCGTCGGTCATGATCCCGGCCAGTGCGCCCTGGCGCAGTTCGCCGCCGAGGAGTCGCAGCAGAAAGGTCTGCTCGGTTTCGGTGGCGGCGGCGAATAGGGCGTTCACCAGAGCGGCGCGGCGCGCCTGCGCGCCCTTGCCCGACACGGCGCCGATGTCGGAGAAGGTAGCGTCGACGCCGGTGACGGTCAGCGTGGCCTGTGTGGCCGCCGACGGCCGCGAGCGCAGCGCCGCCCAGCCCACGCCGATCTGGCGCTGCCGCAGCTCACCGGAAAGCCACGACACAATGATGGCGACCCGCGCGGCGTCGGGCGCGGCGCGGGCCAGCAGGTCGGCGATGTGGGCGACCTTGGTCAGCCGCGACGATGTGCTTCCGACGTCGTTTGACGTCGTTGCCACGTCGAGAAGGAGCACGGTTGCCAGCTTGGCATGGCTCGGTGACAGGCCTGGAGAACGGACACGCTAGCGTGCCTACGTAACGTTACAGATTGCACGGGTTCTGACAACCACGAAGGAGACGTCCGGATGGAGATAAACGGGAAGAAGGCCGTCGTCATCGGCGGCGCATCGGGGATGGGACGCGCCACCGCGGAACTGTTCGCCGCGCGCGGGGCGGATGTCGCCGTCCTCGACCGTGAGGGTTCCGACGGCAAGGCGGTCGCCGAGGGCTTCGGCGGCGCGTTCTACCCCGTCGACGTCACCGACTTCACCGGCACCGAAGAGACGCTGCAGACCGCTGTCGACAAGCTCGGCGGCCTGCACGTCATCGTCACCACCGCCGGCGGTGGCATCGCCAAGCGGACGATGACCAAGTCCGGTCCGCACGACCTCGAATCCTTCCAGTCCGTGATCGACCTCAACCTCATCGCGTCCTTCAACATCAGCCGGCTGGCCGCCGCGCATATGGCCAAGAACGAGCCCGAGGACGAGGAACGCGGCGTCATCATCAACACCGCCTCCATCGCGGCCTTCGAGGGCCAGATCGGGCAGGTCGCCTACACCGCCGCCAAGGCGGGTATCGCGGGCATGTGCCTGACCATGGCCCGCGACCTGGGCTCGCTGGGCATCCGGGTGCTGGCCATCGCCCCGAGCCTGTTCGCCACCGGACTGACCCAGGGCATCCCGGACGAGTTCGCGGCGGCGCTCACCAAGGACGCGGCGTTCCCCAAGCGCCTCGGCCGTCCCGAGGAGTACGCGAAGCTGGCCGCCGCCATCGTGGACAACCCGATGCTCAACGGGCAGTGCCTGCGACTGGACGCCGGACAGCGGTTCGCACCCAAGTAGCCGCCCCCCGTTGGGTCCCTCCCCGCATTAAGTACACTCTTTAGGCAGCCGCCCCGCTTCCCCTCGAAGCGGGGCAGGCCACCCAGCTTCAGCCCCGACGTTGCGGGCCGCGCGGCGGCCCAAGCGGGAGCGGGACGATCACACCCGGCTGGCATGCGGCGCGAGGAGGGCCCTCATGGGTATCGCAATAACCGACGACCATCGTGAACTCGCCGAGGTGGCGCGCGGGTTCTTGACCTCGCAGAAGGCGCGCTGGGCGGCGCGATCGCTGCTCGACGCCTCCGACGAGCCCCGCCCGGGGTTCTGGCACAACCTGGTCGAACTGGGCTGGCTCGGCCTGCACGTCGACGAGGAATACGGCGGCTCGGGCTTCGGACTGCCCGAGCTCGTCGTGGTGATCGAGGAACTCGGACGCGCGGTAGCGCCGGGGCCCTTCGTGCCCACCGTGATCGCGTCCGCCGTGATCGCCAAAGACGGTACCGCCGAACAGAAGTCGCGGCTGCTGCCCGGCCTGATCGATGGAACCGTCACCGCCGGCATCGGGCTGGACGGCCAGGTGCGGGTCAACGACGGCTCAAAAGGTCGGATAGCCGAGGGTGAGGCCGGAATCGTCCTGGGGGCCGGGCTGGCCGAGCTGTTGCTGATCGCGGCGGGTGACGACGTTCTGGTGCTCGAGCGCGGCCGCGACGGTGTGTCGGTCGAGGTGCCGGAGAACTTCGATCCGACCCGGCGGTCCGGCCGCGTTCGCCTGGAGAACGTGCGCGTCTCCGACGATGACGTGCTGGCGGGGGCGCGCCCATCGGCGTTGGCCCGGGCCCGCACCCTGCTGGCCGCCGAGGCGGTGGGCGGGGCGTCGGACTGCGTCGACGCCGCCGTCGACTACGCCAAGGTGCGCCAGCAATTCGGGCGCACCATCGCCACGTTCCAAGCGGTCAAGCATCATTGCGCCAACATGCTGGTCGGCGCGGAGTCCGGGATCGCCGCCGTCTGGGACGCCGCCCGCGCGGCGGGCGAGGACGAGGAGCAATTCCGGCTGGTGGCCGCGGTGGCCGCGACGCTGGCGTTGCCCGCCTACGTCCGCAACGCCGAACTCAACATTCAGGTGCACGGCGGCATCGGCTTCACCTGGGAACACGACGCGCATCTGCACCTGCGCCGGGCGGTGGTGACCACCGCGCTGTTCGGTGGCGACGCACCGGCCGCCGACGTCTTCGAGCGCACCGCCGCCGGCGCCGTCCGCGAGAACAGCCTGGACCTGCCCCCGGAAGCCGAAGAACTGCGCACCAGCATCCGCGCCGACGCCACCGAGATCGCCGCCCTGGGCAAAGAGGCCCAGCGCGACAAGCTGATCGAGACCGGCTACGTGATGCCGCACTGGCCCAAGCCGTGGGGACGCGCGGCCGACGCGGTGGCGCAGCTGGTGATCGAGGAGGAGTTCCGCGCGGCCGGCATCAAGCGACCCGACTACGGGATCACCGGCTGGGTGATCCTGACGCTGATCCAGCACGGAACACCTTGGCAGATAGAACGATTCGTGGAGAAGGCGCTGCGCAAGGACGAGATCTGGTGCCAGCTGTTCTCTGAGCCCGACGCCGGATCGGACGCCGCGTCCATCAAGACGCGCGCCACCCGGGTGGACGGCGGCTGGAAGATCAACGGCCAGAAGGTCTGGACCAGCGGGGCGCACTATTGCGCACGCGGCCTTGCCACGGTGCGCACCGACCCCGACGCCCCGAAGCACGCCGGCATCACCACGGTGATCATCGACATGAAGGCGCCCGAGGTCGAGGTGCGGCCGCTGCGGCAGATCACCGGCGGCTCGGACTTCAACGAGGTCTTCTTCAACGACCTGTTCGTCCCCGACGAAGACGTCGTCGGGGCGCCCAACTCCGGGTGGACCGTCGCGCGCGCAACGCTGGGCAACGAGCGTGTCAGCATCGGCGGCAGCGGCTCGTTCTACGAGGGGCTGGCCGACCAACTCGTGCAGCTCACCGAGCAACGCCCGGATCGGTTGGCGGGCGGGCGAATTCGAGTCGGCTCGTACCTCGCCGAGGAAACCGCGCTGCGGCTGCTAAACCTGCGGCGCGCCGCGCGCAGCGTCGAAGGCGCGGGACCCGGCCCGGAAGGCAACGTCACCAAGCTGAAGCTGGCCGAGCACATGGTGGAAGGCGCCGCGATCATGGCGGCGCTGCTGGGTCCCGAGGTCGCGCTGACGGACGGTCCCGGCGCCCTGGCCGGCCGGCTGATGATGGGGGCCCGCGGCATGGCGATCGCCGGTGGCACATCGGAAGTGACGCGCAATCAGATCGCCGAGCGGATCCTCGGCATGCCGCGCGACCCGCTGATCAACTAGTCCGCGGACGTCAGGCCGGCGCGAACTGCGCCGCGCCGCCGCTGCCGCGCTGCGGCCGCAGCTCGACGGGCATGCCACAGGTCACCGAATCCGGTTCGCAGTCAACGATGTTGGCGGCGACCCGCAGGCCGCTCTGTTCGGCGAGCTCGACGATGGCGATGACGTACGGGGTGGGGATCTCCGGGTTGTACGGGTGATGGTTGACCGTGTAGGTGAACACGGTGCCCCGCCCGGAGACTTCTCGCGACACCAGCGGGCCCCCACACTCGCGGCATTTGCCGCTGGCCGGATGCACCCAGCGCGCGCAGTCGTCGCAGTACTCGATCAGCAGCGGCCCGTCCGACACGACGAATACAGTACACTCAATTGATTCGATGGCGGCGGTGGGTGTGGTCTGACGGGCGGTGTGCATGACGCATTTCGAAAAAGACGCGATCTTGTCCGGCATCGGGATCTCGCGGATCGGCCGTCGCACCGGCATCCCGGGCCTGGAGCTGACCATGGAGGCGGTGCGCGCCGCCATCGAGGACGCCGGACTGGCCGCCACCGACATCGACGGCATCGCCACGCTGGGTGACACACCGGCGGCGGACGTCAACGCCCAGCTGCGCATCGACGCCGCGGACTGCGGGTCGGGCTTCGGCACCGGCGGCTTGCTTTCGCCGGTGATGTCGGCATGCCGCGCGGTCGCCGAACGCCGCGCCCGCCACGTGGTGGTGTACCGGACGATACAAATGCTGGGCGGCACGGTCCCGGTCAAGCAGGAGGAAAACGCGCCCGCCCCGCCGCTGGCGCGGATGTTCGAGACGCCCGAAGGCGAGCCGAAGCCCGCCGTCGGCGCAATGGACGACGTCAACGATCTGGTTGCGGCGCACGCCTACTCGGCCGCCAACTGGCTGGCGCTCAACTGCCGCCGCCACATGGAGCTGTACGGGACCACCAAGGAACAGCTGGGCTGGATAGCGCTCAACGGCAGGCGCAACGCGGCGCTGAATCTTCTTGCGGTGTACCGGGATCCGATGACGATGGCCGATTACCTGGGCGCGCGGCTGGTATCCACCCCGCTCGGGCTGCTGGACTGCGACGTCCCGATCGACGGCTCGATCGCGGTGGTGGTGTCGCACGCCGAGTACGCCGCGGACTGTCCACACCGCGCGGTGAAGGTGGAGGCGATCGGCGGGTCCGACGGCGCCGGCGGCTGGTTTCACCGTGCGGACTATCCGAAGATGGCGATGTCGGATGCGGCGGCGCAGATGTGGTCGCGCACGGAACTGAAGCCCGCCGACCTCCAGCTCGCCGAGTTGTACGACGGATTCACCTATCTCACCCTGGCGTGGCTGGAAGCGCTCGGGGTCTGCGGCGACGGCGAGGCCGGCCCGTTCGTCGAGGGCGGGGCGCGGATCGCCCGCGACGGGCAGCTGCCGCTGAACACCTACGGCGGCCAACTTTCGGCCGGGCGCATGCACGGCTACTGGGCGCTGCACGAAGGGTGTCTGCAATTGCGCGGTGACGCGGGGGAGCGGCAGGTATCGCGTCGCCCTGAGGTCGGGGTCGTCTCCGTCGGCGGTGGGCCCGTCGCGGGGTGCATGCTGCTGACCTGTTGATCGAGAGCGATCGAGCCCGGATGACCGAGGATCCGAAGACCGGCCAGGCGGACAAACTCGCGTCGATCCTCGCCCGGGACATCGAGGCCGATATCGTCCGCCGCGGCTGGGCGGTGGATCAATCGCTGGGATCGGAACAAGCTCTGCAGCAGCGCTTCGGGGTGAGCCGGTCGGTGCTGCGCGAGGCCGTTCGCCTGGTCGAGCACCATCAGGTCGCGCGGATGCGCCGCGGCCCCAACGGGGGGCTGTACATCTGCGAGCCGGACGCGGGGCCCGCCACCCGGGCCGTCGTCATCTATCTCGAATACCTGGGCACGACGCTGGACGACCTGCTTAACGCGCGCCTGGTGCTCGAGCCGCTGGCGGCCTCGCTCGCCGCCGAGCGCATCGACGAGGCCGGCATCGCGCGGCTGCGGGCGGTGTTGCACGCCGAGGAGCAGTGGAAGCCCGGTTTGCCGGCCCCGCGCGACGAGTTCCACATCGCGCTCGCCGAGCAATCCAAAAACCCGGTGCTGCAACTGTTTATCAACGTTCTGATGCGGCTCACCACCCGCTACGCCCTGGCGTCGCGAACGGATTCGGCGACCGAGGCCATCGAGGCGGTCGACCATCTGCATGCCCACCACTCCGAGATCGTCGCGGCCGTCACGGCCGGCGATTCGGCGAGGGCCAAGAACCTGTCGGAGCGACACGTCGAGGCGGTGACCGGCTGGCTGCAGCAGCATCACGCGGGCGACGGAAGGCGGGGGCGCAAGTCGCGTCGGCGGCTCGATTCCGAGGCGCCCCGGGGCAAACTGGCCGAAATGCTGGCCGCCACCATCGGTGACGACATCGCCGCCAGCGGCTGGCACGTGGGTTCGGTGTTCGGCACCGAGGCGGCCCTGCTGGAGCGCTACCGGGTGAGCCGCGCGGTGCTTCGCGAAGCGGTGCGGCTGCTCGAATACCACTCGGTTGCGCACATGCGCCGCGGACCCGGCGGCGGGCTCGTCGTCGCCCAACCCGCGGCACAGGCCAGCATCGACACGATCGCCCTGTACCTGCAATACCGCGAGCCGAGCCGCGAAGACCTGCGATGCGTCCGCGATGCCATCGAGATCGACAACGTCGCCAAGGTCGTCAAGCGGCTCGGCGAATCCGAGGTTGCGGCCTTCCTGGCCCACCACGGGGCCGGGCTGCCGGACGACTCCCGACAAACACCCGACGATGTTCGGCGGGCCATGGCGGAGGAGTTCGACTTCCACGTCGGCTTGGCGCAGCTCGCCGGAAACGCGCTGCTGGATCTCTTCCTTCGCATCATCGTCGAGCTGTTTCGCCGGCACTGGTCGAGCACCGGGCAGGCGCTGCCGACATGGTCGGACGTGCTGGCCGTGCACCACGCTCACCTGCGGATCGTCGAAGCGGTCGGGGCCGCCGACGAGAGCGTCGCCTGTTATCGCCTCCGCCGTCATCTCGACGCGGCCGCCTCGTGGTGGCTTTAGACCGGCGACCGGCGACCACCCGATGGGCCCCACCAAATGAGGTGAATCCAAATGTGATCCGTGGCGCGGTATAGCGAAGGCCCGTCTTGGGTACTGGAAGGGAGGGAAGGCGACAGCCGACTCAGCAGGGGGTTGGCGTAAGTGATCGAAAGCGAGAGCGCTGAAGTGACGGTGGGTAACGAAACCAGACAATACGGTTTCGTCCACTCCGCTCTGATTTACCACTCTCATCAGGAATTTTTGGACTTGGTAGACCGCTTCGTCGGCGACGGCTTGGAGCGGGCCGAGGCGGTGCTGGTTGCCGTGCCGCCCCAGACGATGGCGTTGCTGCACGACAAGCTGTCCGCCCGCGATGACCTGCCCGGTGACCTGCGCATGGTGGACATCACCGAGATCGCCCGCAACCCGACCCGGTTCATGGCGATGGAGGGTGCGTTCATCGACGAGCACCCCGATCGGCGCGTGCGAATCGTCAGCCAACTCGCGTGGCCCGGCCGCACCGAGGAGGAATTCGTCGCCTGCATCGAGCACGAGGCCCTGGTCAACGAGGCCATGGACGCCTACCCGGCGACCAGCCTGTGCCTGTATGACGAGAGCCAGCTCGACGCGGCCGTCCTGGCCGACGCGCGCGCGACACATCCGCTGCTGTGGGAATGCGGTGCGCTGCAGCGCAGCTCGGATTACGCCCCCATCGACGTCCTGGAACGTTGTAACCGCCCGTTGGCCGCCAGCCCCGGGGCCGTCACCTACATGGTTCGCCGGTCTGCGGACCTGCGGCCGGCGCGGTCCTTTGCCGTCGACTACGCGGGCTGGATGGGGCTGTCCCAGGAAAGCATCGAGGATCTGCAGCTGGTCGCCACCGAACTGGCCACCAACAGCCTGATGTACACCGGTGGTGCCTGCCGATTGGCCTTCTGGCAAGACGACGGGCATCTGGTCTGCGAGGCGCGCGACACCGGACAATTCGACGACCCGATGGTGGGCCGGCTGGACCCGGGCCCGTGTGGCCCCGCGAGTCGCGGCCTGTACCTGGTCAACGCCATCTCGGACTTGGTGCGCACCCATACCACCCGTACCGGTACGACGATTCAGGCATACCTGCGGTTCGAGCAGGCCCCAGGGCCGGCCGGGTAAGACGAGGCGGCCGAAAGAAACCAGCGACCCGCCGAGACCACAGGTCTGGGCGGGTCGCTCGTTGTCGGGGTTACAGGCCCAGCGCCCCGGTGATGCCGCCCACGACTCCGCCCACCGTGCCGCCGATGGTGCCGCCCGTGGTGCCGCCCGTGGTGCCGCCCAGCGTGCCGCCGGTGGTTGCCCCGGTGGTCCCCGTCACCAGGCAACCGGTCGGCGCGAACAACACCATGACAAATCCCGCAGCGGCCGCGGTAGCTTTAAGGACCTTCTTTGTCCTCGTTGAATTCATAATCCCATCCTTTCATCTGGAGGGCATTAGCCCCGGCACGTGAACCGGCCGACAAATCGGATGTTATAACGTCTATTAGACACACGTAAAGACCCAGTTAGATTTTAGTTAACGTGCCGTTGATGGGTTTGTGCGCGCGTCAATCACATACCACGACAACGCTATTCGATGATCGAGTGCGCGCGGAAGCGAAGAATCTCTCGCCTTGGGGAGGTGCCGTTAAATCGCAATAAGCATCGACAAAGCGCCATTAATAAATGGCTATCACGACGCTCAATCCGGGCCGAATCGAGTTTGGCTTACTTCCATCATCCGGGTGTGCCGGATTTGGGGAAGCGTGCTAGGAAATAGCGTCCCGCCGGGAACAAAAATCCTAGCGGGTCGCTTGTGTAATCGGCTTAAAGGCCGAGGCTGCCGAGGACGCCACCGATGGTGCCGACGCCGCCGCCGCTCCCGCCGATGAGGCCCGAGCCTCCGGCGCCCCCGGTGACCGTCGTCGCACACCCGGGTACTGCTAACACCGCGGCCACCCCGAGGGCCGCTGCGGCAGCTTTAAGGGTTTTCTTGGTGCTCTTCGCCTTCATGATCGAGCCTTCCATGTGAGGGGTAGTTGAACAGCCGTCTAATTGACTGCCGGTTCCCTTCATACCCCCTGTTGCACACATGTAAACCAAACTTTTAGGATTAATTTCTGTATTTTTTTGTACGGTCCGTTGGTGCCGCTCAGGGCTGTGAGGCGTGGGCCCGCGGCAGTTGCAGAAATCGTGTCCGGGGGTCTAGCGTCAACGCCCGTGCGTCTTTGCGAGCGTGGCGTAGTAGCTAGCACCCGCAGCGGGGTCTGATCCTGACCGACCCCCCGCTGTGGGTCGGAAGCTACTGCCGTCGGTCGCTCCTGCTGACCAGAAAAGACCGGCACCATGGCTCTTCCCGAGCGCAATCAGCCCGAAAATTTCGAGCCCGCCAGTGTGTGGTTCGGCGACCGCTTCGGCGTCTCGCTCCCCCGCGGTCTGCGGGAGCAGGCCGCTGCCACGTCCTGGGAGGGCTTCGTCGCGGCCTACGGGCGTAACGCCGGACCGCTGCGATTAGGCCATTGGGAGTGCACCGACGAAGATCGCGCCGCGACCCGACTGGGCTTGCAGGCCCGCGACTTCCGGGCCGTGATCGCCGTGGGCGATTGCATCAGCACCGCCACCGCTGCCGCCGGTGGACCGATCGCGGCCCTGACCGCGATGCTGCACGAGCGGGGGATCACCGTCGAGATCGTGGAGTTCCACCAGATGCGATCGGCAACGGGCATAGCCACTTTCGTCCGCGGCGGCGACGGCGCCCGCGCCGAGTGGGCGATGGGCTGGTCGGACGATCCGACGCAGTCGGCGCTGCGCGCGGTGATCGCCTGCGCCAATCGGCTGTTCGCCTGACGCGCCGAAATAGCGGCAGCGCGAAGAAGTTCGAGTGCCGATGGCGCTGGCGTCGATTTCGGCGACGCGCGGCCGTCGTTGGGCCCGGCCTACAGGGGGCGCAACACGATCGGCATGCCGTCCATCGGAATCGGCATGCCGCCGTAGTCCCAGTGCGGCTGGTAGCCCGGCCGGGCCAGTTCGAGGCGGTAGCGCCGCAGCAGCCGGTGCACGACCGTCTTGACCTCCAGCTGACCGAACACCATGCCGATGCACTTGTGCGCACCACCGCCGAACGGCGCGAACGCATACCGGTGCTTCTTGTGCTCCGAGCGCGGTTCGGCGAACCGCTCGGGGTCGAATTTGTCTGGCTCCGTCCACAATTCGCATAGCCGATGGTTCATGCCGGGCCAGATGGTGATGTTGGTTCCGGCCGGGATGTAGTGGCCCAGCAGCTCGGTGTCGCGCACCGCCATCCGCATGTTGAACGGCAGCGGTGTCACCATGCGCAGTGACTCGTTCATGATCAGCTCGAGCGTTTCCAGCTTCTCCAGCGATTCGATGTCCAGCGGTCCGTCGCCGAGCCGGGCCGATTCCTCGCGCGCCCGCTCCTGCCACTCCGGGTTGGCCGCCATGTTGTAGACCATCGTGGTGGTCGTCGAGGTGGACGTGTCGTGCGCGGCCATCATCAAGAAGATCATGTGGTTGACGATGTCCTCGTCGGTGAAGCTGTTGCCGTCGTCATCCTCGGTGTGGCACAGCACCGTGAGCATGTCGTTGCCGGTGGCGTTGCGGCGGTCCTTGACCCGCTCGATGAAGTAGTCCTCGAGCAACTTGCGGGCCCGCAGGCCGCGCCACCACTTGAACGGCGGTATCGGCTGCCGGATGATCGCGCCGCCGGCGCGCGTCGTCGTGGTGAACGCCTGATTGACCTTGGTGACCAGGTCGTGGTCGGACCCCGGCTCGTGCCCCATGAACACCAGGGACGCGACGTCCAGGGTGAGCTCCTTCATCGCCGGGTGGAACAGGAAGCGCGCATCGTTGGTCGGCCAGTTGGCGACGATGTCGGTGGCGACCCGATCGATGTGCTCGACGTAGCCGGTCAGCCGGCTGCGGGTGAAGGCCTCCTGCATGATCCGGCGGTGATACATGTGCTCGTCGAAGTCGAGCATCATCAGGCCGCGGTTGAAGAACGGCCCGATCACCGGGTGCCAGCCCTTCTGCGAGAAATCCTTGTTCCGGTTGGAGAACACGGCCTGGGTGGCGTCCGGGCCCAGCGCGGTGACCGCGGGCATGATCGGCGAATCCAGGTAGATCAGCGGGCCGTGGTTTCGATAGAGGTGCAACGCATAGTCCGGGCCGCCGCGGAACAGCTCGATGATGTGGCCCAGGATCGGCAGTCCGGCATCGCCCAACACGGGTTTGAGGTCGCTGCCGGCCGGCGGTTCCGCCAGGACTTTGGTCTCCCACTCGTGGGCGAGCAGGCGCTTCTCGATCGCCCCCATTCCCGGGATGGTCTGCAGCGTCGGGGTGAACCGGCGCCGCGCCTGATCCAGCAGGTAATGCGGGGTGCTGATGGTGGCGGTCATAAACGCTCCTTTGCGTGCCCTCCCGTGACGGCCGTCACTGAATTTATAACCTTCGCCGAAAAACTTGACGGCTGTCAAGTTTGCTTTTTGCGCGGCGTGGTGCAAGGTCAGGGAGTGACCAGCCAACCCGCCGCTCCGGAGCCGGGCGCACGACGGCGTGGCGACAAGCAACGCCAGGCGATCGTGCAGGCGGTGCGCGAACTGCTGCAGGAAAAGCCCTTCGCGGAACTGTCGGTCAGCACCATCAGCCTGCGGGCCGGGGTGGCCCGATCCGGCTTCTACTTCTACTTCGACTCCAAATACGCGGTGCTGGCACAACTCATGGCCGAGGCCGCCGAGGAACTCGAAGAACTCACCGAGTACTTCGCGCCCCGGCAGGCCGGCGAATCGCCCGAGCAGTTCGCCAAGCGGATGGTCGGCAGCGCCGCGGCCGTCTATGCGCACAACGACCCGGTCGTGACCGCCTGCAACGAGGCGCGCAACACCGACGTCGAGATCCGCGATTTGCTGGATCAGCAGTTCGAGGTGGTGCTGGGCCAGATCGTCGGGATTGTGGAGGCCGAGATGAAGGCCGGGACCGCGAGTCCGATCAGTGACGACCTGCCGACGCTGATCCGCACCCTGGCCGGCACCACCGCGCTGGTTTTGACCGGCGACCCGATCCTGACCGGGCGCGAAAGCGACCGGGACCGACGGGTGCGCGTGCTCGAGCGGTTGTGGCTGCACGCGCTGTGGGCCGGCCGTCCCTAGGCGCGGCGTTACCGCCGGTATCGTCTCCGCCATGGCGCAGAGGGGACCCGGGCGGTCTTTCGCGGGAAAGCGGTGCCTTGTCACCGGCGCGGCGAGCGGCATCGGCCGCGCCACGGCGCTGCGACTGGCCGCACAGGGCGCCGAGCTCTATCTGACCGACCGCGACCGCGAGGGTCTCGAACTGACCGTGGCCGACGCGCGCGCGCTGGGCGCACAGGTCCCCGAACACCGGGCGCTGGACATCGCCGACTATGACCAGGTGGCCGCGTTCGCCGCCGACGTCCACGCCGCACACCCGAGCATGGACCTCGTCCTGAACATCGCCGGCGTATCGGCCTGGGGCACGGTCGACCGGCTCACCCACGAGCAGTGGAGCAAGATGATCGCCATCAATCTGATGGGACCGATCCACGTCATCGAGACCTTCGTCCCGCCGATGGTGGCGGCCAAACGCGGCGGCCATCTGGTCAACGTGTCCTCCGCGGCCGGGCTGGTCGCCCTGCCGTGGCATGCCGCCTACAGCGCCAGCAAGTACGGATTGCGTGGCCTGTCCGAGGTGCTGCGCTTCGACCTGGCCCGCCACCGCATCGGGGTGTCGGTCGTGGTGCCCGGCGCGGTGAACACCCCGCTGGTGAACACGGTGGAGATCGCCGGCGTGGACCGCGAGGACCCCGACGTCGCGCGGTGGGTGAGGCGGTTCGCCGGCCATGCCGTGTCGCCGGAAAAGGCCGCCGACAAGATTTTGGCCGGGGTGGCCAAGAACAGATACCTGATCTACACCTCGGCCGACATCCGCGCGTTGTACGCGTTCAAAAGGCTTGCTTGGTGGCCTTATAGCGTGGCGATGCGCCAGGTGAACGTCATCTTCACCCGCGCGCTGCGGCCCGCCCCGCCGCTAGTCCGGCATGGCCAGCTCGAGGCGCACCCCGAGCAGCCGGGCCGGCCGGTCGAGCTCGAATAGATCGAGAACACGAAGGGCCGCGGCCACGATGACGTCGCGATCGGTGCTGGGCGCGTCGAGCTTGCGGATCTTGGTGCGCGTGTAGAAGGTCGCCGTTCGTACGGTGACCGCCACCCGGGTCACGACTCGGCTCGCCGCCAGCACATCGGCCAGCGCCTGTTCGGCCAAATCCGTTACGGCGGTGTCTATCTCGGATCGGTCGGTGAGGTCGCGCGGAAAGGTGACGACGTGGCTGCGGGAGCGTGGCACCCACGGCTCGGCGCTGACCTGGCTGTCGCCGCCGCCCTTGGCCAACAGCAGCAGGCACAGCCCGGTGCGCGGGCCGAAGGTGGCCGTGAGCAGCTCCGCGTCGCAGTGGGCCAGTTGCCACACCGTCGTAATGTCAAGATTCGCAAGCTTTTTCGCCGTCTTGGGGCCCACACTCCAGAGCGCGTCGACCGGACGGTCGGCCATCAGCGGCATCCAGTTCGTATCGGTGAGCACGAATATGCCGCCCGGTTTCGCGAAGCCGGTGGCGACCTTGGCGCGCTGCTTGTTGTCGCTGATGCCGACCGAGCAGGACAGCCCGGTCTCCGAGGAAATGACGGCGCGGATCTGCTGTGCGACCTCGCTCGGGTCCTGCGCTGTCACCGCGACATAGGCCTCGTCCCAGCCCCACACTTCGACCGGGTGCCCCAGGTCGCGCAGCACACCCATCACCTGATCGGACGCCGCATCGTAGGCCGCGGGGTCCGAGGGGAGGAAGGTCGCCTCGGGGCAGCGGCGGGCGGCGGCGCGCAGCGGCATGCCCGCCCGCACCCCGAATTCCCGGGCCTCGTAGGAGGCGCAGGTGACGACCTTGCGCGGTTCATTCGGATCGCCATTACCGCCGACAATGACTGGCAGCCCGGCCAATTCGGGGTGCCGGCGCAACTCGACCGACGCCAGGAACTGATCGAGGTCGACGTGCAGGATCCAGTTCGTGGCGGTCACCGCCCGCAGAGCTTGCGCGCCAGGCTCTCCCACGCGTCGCCCAGGGTCGCCAGCGTGTGGCCGCCCTCGGCCAGTTGATGCTCGACATAGTCGACGTCGAGCAGCGCGAGCAACGCGTCCGTCTGGGCATCGAGGTCGCCGGTGGACTCGGCCGCCTTGAGCAGCACCCGCACGTGCGTGCGCAGCACCATGGCCGGTGCGTTGTGCCGGTTCTGCGGGTCGCGGTTGGCCGCGGATAGCAGTTCGCAATGGTAGTGGGCGAAGCGGATCCGCTCCCGGCCGAAAGCGATCAGCCGATCGGTCGGCGGTGCGCCGGGGCCCAGCGGCGGCGGGCCGAACAGGAACGCCTGCTGAACGGCCCGTTCGTCCTCGTCGAGCAGCACCATCATCAGGCCGGCCCGGCTGCCGAAGCGGCGGAACAGCGTGCCTTTGCCGACTCCGGCGGCGGCGGCGATGTCGTCGGTGGTGACGGCGTCGGCGCCGCGCTCGGCGACCAGGTTCCGGGCTGCCTGGAGGAGCAGGGCGCGGTTGCGTGCCGCGTCGCCCCGTTCCTGGTGCACCACCCGGGGGGCGAACACATGCAACTCACCGGTCCGCTCGCTCACCCCTGCACTTTAACGCTGCCGGAATTAATCGGACTATAGTCCGGTTAGATCGTGCGAAGATGTACACAACGATCGAAGGGAAACTCCGACCAGTGGCAATCAAAATTTTGGCGTTCGTGGGAAGTCTGCGGGCGGCGTCGATCAACCGCCAGATCGCCGAGTTGGCAAGGGCGGTCGCCGCCGACGACGTGACCGTCACGATCTTCGAGGGGCTCGGTGAACTGCCGTTCTACAACGAGGAGATCGACGGCGTGATGAACATCGGCGCGCCACCGCTGGCCCCGGTGGCCGCGCTGCGCGCCGCGGCGGCCGACGCCGACGCCGCCCTGGTGGTCACCCCCGAATACAACGGCAGCTACCCGGCCGTCATCAAGAACGCGATCGACTGGCTGTCCCGCCCGTTCGGCGACGGCGCGCTGAAGGGCAAGCCACTGGCGGTCATCGGGGGATCCTTCGGCCAGTACGGCGGGGTCTGGGCGCACGACGACACCCGCAAGTCCTTCGGCATTGCCGGCGCGCGGGTCGTGGAGTCGATCAAACTGTCGGTGCCGTTCAAAACCCTGGAGGGCAAGGCGCCTGCCGAGCACGCCGAGCTGTCCGGGAACGTGCGTGATGTGGTGGGCAAGCTGGCGGCCGAAGTCGGCTGATTGGCGGAAGTCGACAAGCCGCTCGCCGGGCGACCAGCGAGGTTGCCACAACCGAATAGCCAAAGCCGCCAGCTTCGTCTGGCGGCTTTGCTAGCGGCGGCCGGGCCCGTCGTCCTCGGGGGTCATGTCGGTGGTCGCTGATATATAGATGCACAGAGGCGCCCACGCCTCGGCGTGTGACTTGCGACACGCCGAGCGGGTGTTCAGATTTTTCGCGACAGGGCTCACGACCAGGGAATTTCAAAATTGTTATTCAGAACATCTTGTATCTCGACATCTTGTCAGCCACTAGGTGTAGTGTTTCGAGCACCGGCAGATCCCAGGACCACCAAGCCAGCCAGGCTCGGTGAACCCCCCGAAATCGGCACCCACAGGTCGTTCGACCTTGACCGCCGCACGACGGGAATCAGGGAGCCTGACGGATCGCTGAACATAGCAAAGACGCAGTCAAAAGTAGTTGCCAGTCCATTGGGTCCCCCTCTTCCGCAAAGGAGCGGCATTCTATGAGCATCACCGTGTACACCAAGCCGGCATGTGTGCAGTGCAGCGCGACCTACAAGGCGCTGGACAAGCAGGGCATCGCCTACGAGAAGGTCGACATCTCGCTGGACGCCGAGGCGCGTGACTACGTGATGGCCCTGGGATACCTGCAGGCACCCGTGGTGGTGGCGGGCAACGACCACTGGTCGGGTTTCCGGCCCGACCGCATCAAGGCGCTGTCCACGGCGGAACTGAGCGCGTAAGGCAAGACGTTAGGTAAGGAGGTTGCGGTGCAGTCGCGCAACCCAGATTGGACGGGTGACGACCCGCTTGGCCCGGCTAGACTTGATGGCGGCGACCCGCTTCATCCGGCTACGCCGGACTCGCGATCGCCGCGGCCGCGTTTGCGATCGTCACTGGTCTATTTCTCCTCGGTCTCGGAGAACACCCACCGCTTCGTGGAGAAGCTGGGGATCCCCGCCACGCGGATACCACTGCATGACCGCATCGAGGTAGACCAGCCCTACGTCCTCGTCCTGCCCACCTACGGCGGCGGCCGGGCCACTCCCGACCTCAACGCCGGCGGCTACGTGCCCAAGCAGGTCATCGCCTTTTTGAACAATGAGCACAACCGGTCGTTGATCCGCGGCGTCATCGCCGCGGGCAACAACAACTTCGGCGCCGAATTCGCCTACGCGGGCAACGTGATCTCGCGCAAGTGCGGCGTCCCGTACCTCTACCGCTTCGAACTAATGGGAACCCAGGACGACGTGGATGCCGTCCGCGCGGGCTTAGCCGATTTCTGGAAGGAACAGACGTGTCACCAACCGTCGCTGCAGAGCCTGTAACCACCGGAGCCCACGCATTGCCGGGGGAGACGGATTATCACGCGCTCAACGCGATGCTGAACCTGTACGACGCGGACGGCAAGATTCAGTTCGACAAGGACCGCGAGGCCGCGCATCAGTACTTCCTGCAGCACGTCAACCAGAACACGGTGTTCTTCCACAATCAGGACGAAAAGCTCGACTACCTGATCAAGGAGAACTATTACGAGCGTGAGGTTCTCGACCAGTACAGCCGTAACTTCGTCAAGACGCTGCTGGACCGCGCCTACGCCAAGAAGTTCCGGTTCCCGACGTTTTGGGCGCGTTCAAGTACTACACCTCCTACACGCTGAAGACGTTCGACGGGAAGCGTTACCTGGAGCGCTTCGAAGACCGCGTGGTCATGGTGGCGCTGACGCTGGCCGCCGGCGACACCATCCTGGCCGAGAAGCTCGTCGACGAGATCATCGACGGCCGCTTCCAGCCGGCCACCCCGACGTTCCTGAACTCGGGCAAGAAGCAGCGCGGCGAACCGGTGAGCTGCTTTTTTGCTGCGCATCGAGGACAACATGGAGTCGATCGGGCGGTCGATCAACTCCGCGCTGCAGCTGTCCAAGCGCGGCGGGGGGAGTTGCGTTGCTGCTCAGCAACATTCGCGAGCACGGCGCCCCGATCAAGAACATCGAAAACCAATCCTCGGGTGTCATCCCGATCATGAAGCTGCTCGAGGACTCGTTCTCCTACGCCAACCAGCTCGGGGCCCGTCAGGGCGCGGGCGCGGTGTACCTGCACGCGCATCACCCGGACATCTATCGGTTCCTGGACACCAAGCGCGAGAACGCCGACGAGAAGATCCGCATCAAGACGCTGAGCCTGGGTGTGGTGATCCCCGACATCACCTTCGAGCTGGCCAAGAAGAACGAGGACATGTACCTGTTCTCGCCGTATGACGTCGAGCGGGTCTACGGTCTGCCGTTCGCCGACATCTCGGTGACCGAGAAGTACTACGAGATGGTCGACGACGCCCGCATCCGCAAGACCAAGATCAAGGCACGGGAGTTCTTCCAGACGCTGGCCGAGCTGCAGTTCGAGTCCGGTTACCCCTACATCATGTTCGAGGACACGGTGAACCGGGCCAACCCGATCGACGGCAAGATCACCCACTCGAACCTGTGCTCGGAGATTCTGCAGGTGTCCACGCCGTCGGTGTTCAACGACGACCTGTCGTATGCCAAAGTGGGCAAGGACATTTCGTGCAACCTGGGATCGCTGAACATCGCCAAGACGATGGACTCGCCCGACTTCGCGCAGACCATCGAGGTCGCGATCCGCGCGCTGACGGCGGTGAGCGATCAGACGCACATCTGGTCGGTGCCCTCAATCGAGCAGGGCAACAACGAGTCCCACGCGATCGGGCTCGGTCAGATGAATCTGCACGGCTACCTGGCCCGCGAGCGCATTCTCTACGGCTCCGAAGAGGGCGTCGACTTCACCAACATCTACTTCTACACCGTGCTCTACCACGCGCTGCGCGCGTCGAATCGCATCGCGATCGAGCGGGTTCGAAGTTCGGCGGCTTCGAGAAGTCGAAGTACGCCTCGGGTGAATTCTTCGACAAGTACACCGAGCAGGTGTGGGAGCCGGCCACCCCGCGGGTCCGGGAGCTCTTCGTCGAGGCGGGCATCCGCATTCCGACGCAAGAGGATTGGCGACGGCTCAAGGAGTCGGTGCAGCAGCACGGCATCTACAACCAGAACCTGCAGGCCGTCCCGCCGACGGGGTCGATCAGCTACATCAACCACTCGACCAGCTCGATCCACCCGGTGGCGAGCAAGATCGAGATCCGCAAGGAAGGCAAGATCGGCCGCGTCTACTACCCGGCGCCCTATCTGACCAACGACAACCTGGAGTACTACCAGGACGCCTACGAGATCGGCTACGAGAAGATCATCGACACCTACGCCGCGGCCACCCAGCACGTGGACCAGGGGCTGAGCCTGACGTTGTTCTTCAAGGACACCGCCACCACCCGCGAGGTGAACAAGGCGCAGATCTACGCCTGGCGCAAGGGAATCAAGACGCTGTACTACATCCGGCTGCGCCAGATGGCCTTGGAGGGAACAGAGGTCGAGGGCTGCGTGTCCTGCATGCTGTAGAACCTCGGGCTGATCGGCCAGTCTGCCCAGGTCAGCGCTGCAGCGCGGTATGGTGCTTGATGTGGTGAGAATTACCCGACCCCACCCCAGCGTCAAGCCTGGGGCCAAGGTTGACGCGCGCAGCGAACGCTGGCGCGAGCACCGCAAGAAAGTGCGCAACGAAATCGTCGACGCGGCCTTCCGCGCGATCGATCGCCTCGGGCCCGAGCTGTCCGTGCGGGAGATCGCCGAGGAGGCCGGCACCGCCAAACCGAAGATCTACCGGCATTTTCACGACAAGTCCGACCTGTTCCAGGCGATCGGGGAGCGTCTGCGCGACATGCTGTGGGCGGCGATCTTCCCGTCCATCGACCTGAAAACCGACTCGGCCCGCGAGGTGATCCGGCGCAGCGTCGAGGAGTACGTGGTCCTGGTCGACAAGCACCCCAACGTGCTGCGCGTGTTCATCCAGGGCCGGTCGGCGGCCAGCCCCCAGATCCTCGACGAGGGACGCGGAATCACCCTGGCCGTGGCCGACATGTTCGACAACGAGCTGCGCGAGATGGAGCTCGACCACGCGGCGGTCGAACTGGCCGGGCACGCGGCCTTCGGCTGCGCCGCGTCGGCCACCGAGTGGTGGCTGGGTCCCGAGCCGGACAGCCCGCGCCTGATGACGCGCGAGCAATTCGTCGCGCACCTGACCACCATCATGATGGGTGTCATCGTCGGCACCGCCGAGGCGCTGGGCATCAGGATGAACCCTGACCTGCCGGTTCACGACATGGTGGCCGGTGACTCGGCCGCGAGCTGAGCGAGCTGCGGCGTTGACAACCACCGCGGCCATCGATAACACTCGTCCAATCCGATACCCTGGGTACCGGGTATTCTGCGTCAGCCGGGGGCCGTAGCGAAGACGCCGGCTAAAGCCGACCAAAACAGGCCTGGAGAGAAAGACCGATCGACCGTGACCGACGTCGTGACACAAACCGAGACCATCCCGGGGGCCAACGCCTCGAAACCCGTGCACACACGCGCCGTCATCATCGGGACCGGGTTCTCCGGTCTGGGGATGGCCATCGAGCTGCAGAAGCGGGGCATCGGCTTCGTCATCCTGGAAAAGGCCGGCGACATCGGCGGCACCTGGCGGGACAACAGCTACCCCGGGTGCGCCTGCGACATCCCGTCGCACCTCTACTCGTTCTCGTTCGAGCCCAAGCCCGACTGGAAGAACCCGTTCTCTTTCCAGCCCGAGATCTGGGACTACCTCAAAGGAGTCACCGAGAAATACGGGCTGCGTCGCTACATCGAGTTCAACTCGCTGGTCGACCGCGCCCACTGGGACGACGACGAGAACCGCTGGCACGTGTTCACCACCGACGGACGCGAATACGTCGCGCAGTTCTTGATCTCGGGTGCCGGCGCCCTGCACATCCCGTCCATGCCCGACATCGAGGGTCGCGACGAATTCCGTGGCGCCGCTTTCCACTCCGCGGAGTGGGATCACAGCGTTGACCTGACCGGCAAGCGGGTGGCGGTGATCGGGACCGGCGCCAGCGCGATCCAGATCGTGCCGGAGATCGTCGGTCAGGTCGCCGAACTTCAGCTCTACCAACGCACTCCGCCGTGGGTGGTCCCGCGCTCCAACCCCGAGATCCCGCCAGCGGTGCGCGGGGCCATGGAGAACGTGCCCGGCCTGCGCGCGCTGGTCCGTCTCGCGATCTACTGGGGGCAGGAAGCGCTGGCCTTCGGCATGACCAAGCGGCCGAACCTGCTCAAGTTCATCGAGGCCTACTGCAAATACAACATTCGCCGGTCGGTCAAGGACCGGGAGCTGCGGCGCAAGCTGATCCCGAACTACCGCATCGGGTGCAAGCGAATCCTGAACTCCTCCACTTACTATGGCGCGGTTGCCGACCCGAAGACCGAACTGGTCACCGACCACATCGCGCGAATCACCGCCGACGGCATCGTCACCGCCGACGGCACCCACCGGCCGGCCGACGTGATCGTGTATGCCACCGGCTTCCACGTCACCGACTCCTACACCTACGTCCAGATCAAGGGACTGCACGGCGAGGACCTGGTGGACCGCTGGAACCGCGAGGGCATCGGCGCGCACCGCGGGATCACCGTCGCCGACGTACCCAACCTGTTCTTCCTGCTGGGCCCCAACACCGGGCTGGGACACAACTCGGTGGTGTTCATGATCGAATCCCAGATCCATTACGTCGCAGACGCGATCGCGACCTGCGACAGGCTGGGCGCACAGGCGCTGGCGCCGACCCGCGCCGCCCAGGACAAGTTCAACGACGAGCTGCAGCGCCGGCTGGGACCGTCGGTGTGGAACAGCGGCGGCTGCAGCAGCTGGTATCTGGACGAGCACGGCAAGAACACCGTGCTCTGGGGCGGCTACACCTGGGAGTACTGGCGGGCGACCCGCTCAGTCAAGCCGGAGGAATACCAGTTCTACGGTATGAACATGGGCGAGGCCGCGGCCGCCTCCTGACGTCGGGCGCGCGAATCATCGCTGACGCCTGAGGAGTTCGGCGAAGGCCTGCGCGGCGGCGTCCACACCGGCGTCGTCGTCGGTGGCCACCAGATCCAGCAGCAGGCCGCGGGCGACGGCCAGTCCCAGTCGCGCCAGGGCGGGTTCGACCGGTCCTCGGCGATCGCGTCGACTTCGGCCAACCAGCCGGTGACGGCGCCGGGAACCATTCGGGCAAAAGGCTTTTCGCCCTGGACGGCGCGGGCGTAGCACTCGAAGAACAGCCGCTCGGATTCGCGCAATTCGGGTCGACGAAGGTCGGCCCACATCGCCGCGAAGCTGCCGGCCGGATCGGCCGGCAATTCGGCCAGCAGCCCCATCTGTCGGCGCTCGACCTCCTCAACGATCGCCACGAGCAGATCTTCTCGAGAGCCGAAGTGGTGCAACAGCATCCGGTGGCTGGTGCCGACCGCGGCGGCCACTTCGCGCAGCGACCGGTCGCCGATGCCGCCGGTGGCGAACTCGGCGATGAGCGCATCGAGCAGTTGCCGGCGACGCTCGGTGTCAGGAGTGCGTGCCATTGGCGCGGCTGAGCTGTTCGGATCTGGCCTTGAGGCCCTGGGCCTCGAGTTGCAGGAAGCGCTTGGTCTTCTTGGCCATCAGCCGCCCCGCGAGGGCGCCCAGCACACCGCGCTGGCCGAGTTGCTGGCGCACCAGCGTGCGGCCGCCTGGCCGTGCGACGACATCGTGGCGAGCGGTCACCCGCGCCCCGGGAGAGATTTGCACCCAGGTCCAGGACGCACCCGGCTCGATGTCGGTGACCCTCCACACCAGCTTCGACATGCCGGGCTGCTTGATCGCGAACCGTCTGCCGACGGCGAGCCCGGGCCCGTCCAGCCCGGTCAGGGAGGTCACCGACGCGGTCCAGTCGGGCCAGTGCTCGACGTCGGTGAAGACCTCCCAGACGAGTCGGGGCGGTGCGTCGATCTCGACACTGTCTTCGCTAATCATGTACCAAATGGTACATGATTAGCCGCGTGGTGAACAGCGGCTGGACGCGTCGATCGCGCCGGTGCGCGCATCCGGCCGGCGCTGATTCGCAGCAAATCCGGCCACACCGCCCGCGCCGCGGAGCTCATACTGGAGGTGACCCGACAGGTGTGCACGACACGCAAACACAAGTTCTTGTGTTCCGCTGGGTTGTCGCACCCCAGGGGTAGTGTCTGGAGCCTGAGATCAATCCGGCGAAACGGTGTGTGAAGTGGGGTTCTGGTGACCGACAACATGAAGCTGATCGACCGCGTCTCGGCGATCAACTGGAACCGGCTGCAAGACGAAAAAGACGCCGAGGTGTGGGACCGGCTGACCGGCAACTTCTGGCTGCCCGAGAAGGTGCCGGTGTCCAACGACCTCCCGTCGTGGGCAACCCTGACGCCCGGGGAGAAGCAGCTGACCATGCGGGTGTTCACCGGCCTGACGCTGCTGGACACCATCCAGGGCACGGTCGGCGCGGTCAGCCTGATCCCCGACGCGCTGACGCCGCACGAGGAAGCGGTTTACACCAACATCGCCTTCATGGAGTCGGTGCACGCGCGCAGCTACAGCAACATCTTCTCCACGCTGTGTTCGACGGCCGAGATCGACGACGCCTTCCGCTGGTCGGAGGAGAACCCCAACCTGCAGCGCAAGGCCGAGATCGTCATGCAGTACTACAAGGGCGACGAGCCGCTCAAGCGCAAAGTGGCCTCCACGCTGCTGGAAAGCTTCCTGTTCTACTCCGGCTTCTACCTGCCGATGTACTGGTCGAGCCGGGCCAAGCTGACCAACACCGCGGACATGATCCGGCTGATCATCCGCGACGAGGCCGTGCACGGTTACTACATCGGCTACAAATACCAGCGCGGCCTGGCCCTCGTCGACGACGCACGCAAGCAGGAGCTCAAGGACTACACCTACGAGCTGCTCTTCGAGCTTTACGACAACGAGGTGGAGTACACCCAGGACCTCTACGACGAGGTCGGGCTGACCGAAGACGTCAAGAAGTTTCTGCGCTACAACGCCAACAAGGCGCTGATGAACCTCGGCTACGAGGCGCTGTTCCCACGCGACGAGACCGACGTCAACCCGGCCATCCTGTCCGCGCTGTCACCCAACGCCGACGAGAACCACGACTTCTTCTCCGGCTCGGGGTCGTCGTACGTGATCGGCAAGGCCGTAATCACCGAAGACGAGGACTGGGACTTCTGATTTCGCAGGTCAGCGGATAAATCGGTGGCCGGGCACTCCGGCGGCAGCGTCCCATCGCTCGCCTTGGCTGGCAGCCCGTGCCCGCCCCGTGCCCACATTTTGCCCACACTTTCGCGAGAGCGAGCCTGATCCAACGCGGTCGCAACCGCCTCTAGATCGTCGTCGAACAGATCGGCATAGATGTCTAGCGTCATCGCTGCGGAGGCGTGCCCGAGCATCTTTGTACCGCCTTCACGTTGGCTCCGGCGCTCACGGCAAGACTGGCCGCGACATGCCTCAAATCATGCGGAGTCACACGCGGCACCTTCGATTGAGCAACCGCTTTCGCGAACCACCCCGACACCGGATGAGGCCGCCTCAAGTGGACGCCGTCGTCGCTGGACCACAACAGGTCGTCTCGGTCCTTCCGTTCGCACTGACGGGCCAGATGCGGCAGCAGAAACGCCGGAAGCGGCACGGTGCGCTGTTTGTGAGCCTTCGGAGTGCCCACAAATATCCGCCTGCCCGACTGCACGGCGTTCTCCGCGATCGTGGCCCGCTTGCGGAGCAGGTCCAGATCGCGGACCCGCAGGCCGACGCCTTCGCCCCACCGCAACCCGGTATAGGCCAAGAACAACACGAGGCCCTCGTAGTCGCCTGACGCGGCTGCTAGCGCAGCCACCTGCTCATGCGTCAGGTAGACCGGCCGTTTCCGGCTTGGGCGCGGCAGCGCGATCCCTGCGGCCGGATTGACCACGATCAACCGGTCGCGAACCGCGTCGGCCAAGATTCTCGACAGGACGTAGTGCGCTCGCTTGACGGCACTGGCACCGAGCGGTTTCACGTCAGCCGCACCGCGGCCCAAGTCCGAAATCCACTTCTGCACCCCGGTCGGCTTAATGTCACCGAGGGCGACACGCCCCCATCGAGGCTGCAAGTGCAACCGCCAGGTCGTTTCCATCACGGCATAGCCAGACGGTTTGAGGTGACCACGTTGACGGTCCAGCCACGCCGGCCCTAACTCACCCAGCGTCACACGAGCGTCCCGAGGGGCCACGTACTCGCCCCGCAGCTTCGATACCTCGACGGATGCGGCGAACGCCTCGGCAGCTTTCTTGGTCGCAAAACCACGCTTATCGGTTTGCCGCTGATCCGGCGTCCGGTAACGGACGCGGTAACGCGTTGCGCCGTCGGAGGTTTGATATCTGCTAATCGTCGCCACGATTAATCGCCTCCTGCAGTTCGGCTTTCAGCTCACGTGAGATTCGGCCACGCTTTTGCGCGTTTGCGTCAGGGCCGGCTCGGCGGTCTCTCTCGGCGGTGAATGAACGGCCCCACCGGTCGGCCATCGCGCGAACCGCCTCATCGAGGACGCCGTCCTCGTCAAGCTTCAGGCCCAGACTGCGCAACATACGGTAATCCGCTTCGAGCAAATTCTGTCTCACAATTTGCGGCACGGGGTGCTGATGCAGCCCCGTGCGTCTAACGAGGTCGGGCATTTCAACCCCGGCGGCGGAGAACGCCTCTCCGGCGGCGACGTCGAATTGCTCGGCAGCGGCCGTCGCGCCCGCGAACACGAGTCTGCTGAGGATTTGGTGGGGGCCGTAGTCGACCGGCTGCCCTGCCAGCATGTCGCGCAGCTCGCTGAGTTCCATAGTGGCGCCATCCGCTGTAATCCTGACTCGGCCGTCGCCCGCAAACAGGTCAGCCAATGTCAGGGGACGATCAAGGAGAATCCCGAAAGCGACGCAAAGAGCGTAAAGCGTTGGCAGAGTGGGGCTTACGCGCCCCGCCTCAAGGTCAGCAATGCGGCCAGTTCCCCAATTCAGCCCGGCCGATTTCGCTGCGTGCGCCACCAGCTCCACCTTCCGATCGCCGCGTAGCGCCTTAGCCGTGCGCCCCAGCACCTCCGCGACCGTTGGGACCGGCCCCTCTGCCGCTGTCATGGTGAATCACAGTAGTTGTGAATACAAGAGTTGACAAGTCCACTGGCTCATGCTCAGATAATTACAGCAGTCGGATTTACAAGAGCTGAGGAGTTGCACATGCCCGACACCGGTGTCCGCCGACTGGCGACAGTGGATGAGTTCTGCGAGTACGCGGGCCTAACCCGAGGTCAAGCGGCGCAAATGCGCTACATGGGCTCTGGACCGGAGTTTGTGAAGGTCACCGGCCGCCAGGTCCGCTACCGATGGAGTGACGTCGAGAAGTGGGTCGAGTCGCGGACCCGTAGCCGCACCGACGATCCAACCGTCCGGGGCCAGCAGCGCGCCGACGAGCCCCGCGGAGCTGCCGCCAGCTAAGCCCGGATCACGAACCGTCCAACCCAGGCCACGCAGAAGACTTGGAAGACAAACATGAGCCCACCTGGCCTGACAGCCACCGCTCCGATAAAAGAAGATCGGCCCCCGGAGAACCGAAAGCCGACCAACAGTTTTCGCAGCTACCACGCCACAACAACCATCGCCGATTCTACCGTGCGATGCAGCCGGTGTCGCCGGCCATTGTGCGCGCCGCTGTCGGTCGCTCGATCGAGTGGCCCAATTTGCTGGCGACACAGCCGTGTTGAGGCGGCGGGAGCATGAGCGTCTCAGCCTCCCAGCAGGTCTCCTGGTCTGAAACACATCAATTCCTCGAAGCGGTTCTGGCCCAGGCCAATGTCGGACCACTGCCGTGGGCTGGCACCCCCGAATGGTGCGCAATGTCAGATGGCGATCCGCGAAAGTTGCTTGCCCTCGCGATTGACGGCGAGCATCACGTGCTCCGCAAGGAGGTTGCCCAGGCGGCCCACGCGCAGGCCAGTCGCGCTGTCGCATCAGCGGCTGACTGGTCTGCCATCGCCAATGAGATTCGCCAGCGCGGCAGTTCGCGCCGCATCCCTCGCCAGGGGGTCGCGTGAACCTCGAGGCGGACGTTAACTGCCCTCATTGTGGCTGGGTCATTGTGTGCTCGCACTCCGGCGGAATGCACCACTCGGGGACGGGCGCAAGGGATTGGTCTGACTTCCCGTGGACTGAAAACTTTGTTGAGAACCTCGCCCGGGCGGCCGCCGTCGATCCTGAGATCTACGCGCTGTCCGACGGACCGACCAAACGCCGAGCCGACCGGATTCGCGCCGAGCGCGACGGGACTATATTGACATCAGGGAAAACACCGGCGCACCACATAGCAGCCCCGGGGACGAATCCGGCTTACGTCGCCGCGGCTATCCGTAAAGAACTTGAGCGCCTTGCCAACGCTCGCGAAGGCGTCCGCAACCACACGCTGCTCGCCGTTGCATGCAACGTTTTCGAGTTCGTCAAAGCTCAGCACGCCAACGAGGCACCCGCCCGTGCCGAGCTGGAACGTATTGCTACCGCGGTCGGCCTGGAAGCCCGTGAGATTCACGCCACGATCGAGTCCGCCTGGCGGCGTGTCGGACCGCGCGATGTGCCGGCGAAGACAACTCGGGGTGCGGCATCGTGACGACCACACCCCGAGTTAACGGCATCGTCGTCGACGCACCGCCCGACGACGGCAAGACACCCGTGCTCGCTGACCGGCTACTCACTCGCTCAGCACTGCTTGCTTTGCCCGACCCCGAACCCCTAATCGACAACGTGCTCGACCAGGGCACCGTCGCTTTGCTCTACGGGCCCTGGGGCTCGGGTAAGTCCTTCATTGCCCTGGACTGGGCGTCCAGCGTCGCAACAAATCGGCCATGGCAGGGGCGCGTTACCGAACAACGTCGCGTCCTGTACGTCGCCGCCGAAGGCGCTTACGGACTCAAGGGGCGCCTTGCCGCGTGGGAGACAGGCTGGAACACCAAGATCCCAGATGGCAGCCTCGACATCCTGCCGCGGCCAGTGAATCTCATCAACGCAGCTGACGTCGCCAACCTGTCCGCTCTGATCGACTGGGGTGGCTTCTCCTATGTCATCCTCGACACGCTGGCTCGGTGCATGGTCGGCGCCGATGAGAACTCCGCCAAGGATTGCGGCCTAGTCGTCGATGCGCTCCACCGGTTACGCCAGCACACGCCCGGCGGCCGAGGTGTCATTCAAGGCGTTCACCACACCGGGAAAGACGGCAAGACTTTTCGCGGCTCGTCAGCTTTCGAGGCCGGCGCCGATACCGTCTACTCCGTCACCCTCGACGGAGCGGTCATAGTGCTGGACCGCGAGAAGCGAAAAGACGGTCCAGAGGTCGACATCCACCGGCTGAAATTAGAGGCGGTAGAGGGCACTGGCAGCGTCATTATCGGGGTCTCAAGGGCTGGAACCACCCCCGACCGCGCAGACAAGCTCTTGTCTCACTTCAGGTCTCACTTCGGTGACCGCGGGGCGTACACCTCTCAGCTGTTCGAGGGCTGCGAAATGCTGAAGTCGACGTTCTATCGCGCATTGTCTGACCTGCAAGAACGCGGCGAAATCATCAACGAAGGCACCGATAAGCGCCCCTTTTACAAGGTGGCCACGAAATGACTTTGGTTCCACCTAGTTTCACCTGGTTTCACCCGGAGGTGGAACTGGTTGCACCACCCTCCGGGTCTATAGACCCGGAGGTGGAACCACGTGGGACTGAAACCTGAGACATTCCAAAACCGCCATCCATCGCCCTGGAAAGCAAGGGATTATGAAGACTGCCATCATCGACCATCGGCGCAGCGTCGCCCTATGCGACGTGGGCTCCCACTACATCGCAGCCACAGTGATCGATTCCGACGGCATCGACTATCTGATGCTGGCGAGTCCTGACGACATCGGCACATGCACGCTGTACGACCCCACCTGTGTCCTGGCGGTCCACGAACAAGTCGGGAAGTTGCCGCTGGAATACGTCCGCCGCATCGCCGTCAGTCGGCGCGGAGGGCGACCATGACCCGATCTCGCCGTAGCGCCAAGCAAGCAGGCACACGATTCGAGACCGCTATCGCACAAGCACTTGCCGACGCTCTAGACGACGACCGGATCGAGCGGCGCAGTCGCAATGGATCTCGAGACCGCGGCGATATCAGCGGTGTGCGGCTCCACGGCCAACGCGTGGTCCTCGAGTGCAAAGATGCTGCCCGCTTATGCCTACCGGAATGGACGGCCGAAGCCCGCATCGAGGCCGGTAACGATGACGCCCTGGTGGGCCTGGTTGTCCACAAGCGCCATGGCGTAGGCGATCCCATGTGCCAGTGGGTGACATGCACCCTGGCCGATCTGGTGGCCATTCTCACCGGAGAGCGAACCGAGCTATGAGCGTTGGCGGAATCCCAACCGAATGCACCATGTGCGGCGCTGAGCTACTCAACCCACACGAGATCACCGGCCTGTGTCGTGAATGCAAGTTGGTCCTCCGAAACGAAAGACTCTCCGGCCAGCCCACCCAGGAAGGAACACAACACCAATGACCGAATTTCCCGTTCTCGACGCACCGCGCCTCTACGCCAACAACAGCCTTGGGCGCTGTGTCTTCGCCAGCTTCGACTACGTCGAGCCCTACCTCGAAGAAACCGACGCGTGGGTCGCCTTACCGCTACGACTCGTCCACGATCAGGGCGCCGGCTGGCACATTGAGTTAGGCCCGTACTCGCTTGGCGCCACCGACGTCCATCGTCTGCGTGAAGCGATCGCCGCCTACGACCGGGCTACTGGGGAGTCTGAGTCGTGAGCACCGATCAGACAACCGGGCACGAAAGCGAAGAGCCACTACCGGCTGTTCTCCGTGAATGCCCGCGCTGTGGAAGGGCTATCGGCCTGATGCTGGACACCGATCTCGCCTGTCCGAGGTCGAGGCGATGAGCGCGCGAACGTCGGCCATCGCACCATGGCGCGGTTGTGACGGCACGCTCGTGGCTCCAGGGACCGAGCAGTGGCAGCAGCTACCCCAGCCGATTTTCTGGAGGCACCCGGTGGGTCAACTCGACCGCTTGCCCGTCAAGCTCCCCTCCCCGACGTGAAAACGTGTTCGAGCGGCCACGCCGACCCTGTCCCGGACAGGAACTCAGCGGTGAGGCTTAGGGCCGGCCCCACCACCTCGAGGTCGCAGCTTGGGCCAGCGATGGCCGTGTGCAGCTCGAGCTGTGTGGTCTGCGATTCACCGCGACCCGTAACGGGTCGATCGAGTTGGCTTGCCAGCTTGCAGCCGCGGCACACGAAATTTTCGAGGCGCCAGATGGCTGCTGACATTCGGTACGGCGATGGACTCACCATCTCGTTTGGTATGGCTGCGTTTGTGGTTGATCTGGTCGGCCTGACGGAGAAACTGCTCGCGCGCCAGAACGGACAGCCGCTGCCGCCGAAGGCGCGGGACCTACGGGATGGCTTGAGCGACGGGCTGGCACGTGCAGCTGCTAACGCGGGCGTTAGTTCGAAAGCGGTTTTAGCGGAAGAGGTTCTAGCGTTTGAGAGAAGCCCCGAAGCTGCAGCTGAGGTCCTCGGTATTCAGCCCGGCAGTGTCCGCTACGCGTGCCGGGCCGGCCGGATCGGGAGGAAGGTCGGCGATCGGTGGCTGATCAGCGACGAGGAGATCGAGATGTATCGCGAGAACTACTTACGAGGAGTGTGAAGTGACTGAGGCAGAGCAGGATCGACAGGACGCCCTGTTGGTGGCGGCCGCTGCGAACGACGGTCGCATCAGCCCGGACTTTGTGCCGCAATGGTTGATGGCCATGAAGGCCGATCGGCCCGGAACGCGAAAGACGCTGGCGTCGTTGGTGTCTCCACGAGCGGATATGCTTCGTGCCGCCGGAGTCGACCCCGACCTCGAATACGATCTCGAGTACGCGTACGACCGGATCGTCGCGCCACTGGATCTCAGCCGGGATGACGCCGATCGGCGTCTGGTCAATGCCGCTATCGCGGAGGGAAAGATTGGGCTGGAAAGTCGCCAGACATGGCTCAACGCACTGGCGACCAACCACGACGCCGCGGCGCAAACGATCGCGTCCATGCCTGCCACGCCACGCATCACTCGGTCGGTCATGGCTTCGCAATCTTCGAGACAGTCGCCGGTGCAAGGCCGTTCGGGCGCCGAGATCGACGCGGACCCTGCGTACCGGGATGTTGCGTGGCGTCTGGGTCCTGGATTTCGCAACGGGCTCAAGCCGCCCGAAGTCCGATATTTCGCTATCCCAGAGGTCGACGACGACTTTGCGTCTGAGTTGATCGACAACGGTGATGGAACCGCGCGTTGGAGTTCGGGAGCGGTCCGAGGAGACTGAACCCGCATAAAAGGAAAGGATTGTCATGCCCTACCGCGTCATGTGTCACCTGGTCATCGCCAAAGACCAAGAGGGTCGGGTTCGCTACTACTACCAATCGCCCGTGGTTGGGTCTTCCGGGGCCGTAATCCCATGGCTCTCGGACGAGAAGGCGGAGCAACTCCTAAGATTGGGCCTCGTTGAGCGTATCGCGGACAGTACGATGGACCACCAAGCCGACGACGCCGCTCAAACCGAGAGTGAGGCGCTACAAGACTGCCTCAAGGCGCTCGAGCACCTCGGCGTTGACTTGGCCGCAGGAGCGCCCACCGCTCGTACAGCATTGCGGGATGCCGGATTCCGCTTCGGCAACGACGTCGTTGCCGCCGCCGTGAAGGCCCGTAAGGACGCTGTCCGCGCGCTGTCCGGAACGACCGCCTAATGAACCTAGTCCGCACGTCATCCTCGGACGCTGCACGCGCGGGCAGGCGGCACCAGCCGGGGCCGCAGCCGCGGTCGACAACGTTGGCGCGACCGGCTGGTGCCGAAACTTCGGTTTGAGGAGGAGCCAGAATGGACGAGCACTACTTGAGAACCATGGCCGCGCACCAGGCGCTGATCCAGGTGAGCGATAACCCTAGCCAGTTCCGCGGCGTATCACCGTCTGCGCGCCTAATGGACCAGGCGTATCGAGCCTGGCGCGACCAGAAGTACGGCCCGGCAGTCGGCATGGACATCATGCGGGTGCCGTTCTAAACGAATGGTGCGGAACACTCACCTTCGCGGCCGCCAGGGTTTCATACAACTAGGAATCGGGGCAGCGTCACCGTCCCCGGTTGGTCACCGTCACGCCGTCCGTAGGGCGCAATTCCGTCACGAACGACCTCCTTGTCCGGCGTGCATCTTAAACCTGGATCGCCACCGCCGTATGCTTCCAACGATGGCGGCCTTCGTAACGTGTGAGTGTGCCTAGTGCGCGACCACGACGTACGCGTCGCCCTGCGGAACCATCTCGTCGTTGAGCATGCCAACGACTCGTCGACCCGAGTCATGGAAGAACTCGGGTTGTGTGAGGAAGTCAGAGTTGACTTCGCGGTCATCAATGGGGCCTTCACTGGATTCGAACTCAAGAGCGAACGCGACACCCTTGCTCGCCTTCCTAGGCAGGAGGCGACCTACAGCCGCGTGTTCGATTATGTGTACTTGGTGGCCGCCGGCAACCACATCGACCGGGCCCAGCAACTAATCCCATCGTGGTGGGGGATCGTAACGGCGCTGCCTACCACCACTAGCGGCGTTTCTCTGCGTTTCGATCGGGTAGCGATCGAAAACCCGACAGTCGATGCGTCGGCGGTCGTCCAGTTGTTATGGCGCGACGAGGCACTCGCGATCTTGGCGCGAATGGGAGCAGACCGAGGAGTCCGGTCAAAGCCACGCGCAGAAGTATGGGAGAGGCTCATCGAAACACTGAACGTGGCCGATTTGCGTAGCGAAGTACGAGAAGTACTTAAGGCGCGCCCTGGGTGGCGAGAGAATCCAAAACGACGTGGAAGTGTCGTGACATCGCGGCTCTCAGGTACGACCCCGCGTTTCCTGGCCCGTCGGATCCATTAGCCACATTATTGATGTACTGGTCGCCGGGGCTGAAATCGGCCCCGCCAAAGTAATTCGCCCTTACGACATCTCGCGCCAATGCGACGTACTGGGGACTTGGATCACGTCTCTGCTGCGCACGATGCACCCGCCACTCGCCAGGCAGCGCATAGCGGATATTGGGTATAGGAGCGTAAGGAGTATCCGCGTACGTCGGGACGCCAACTCCGTAATCAGCGAACGTCAATTCACGATCCCGCCAAGTGGACGTGAGATATGTGAAAGATGCAGCATCGGTTCGTGGAATCGAACCGACAGTGCCGGGCGCGATAATATTGCCAACTACTTCAGGGAACGCAGAGAATGCAACGACTAGGCTTCTCCAATCCTGCAGGTAGGGAAGGATTGCCAGAACACTCGAGGTCACTGACGCCTGAACGGCCGGGCCACCGTCGACAAGACCTGCGTCGATCACGAGATCACAGTTAGCTGAAGGGACTTCGCACGCTGCCAACACGTCGTCGATGTCGGATGTAAGGCCATCGCGGCCAGCAGCCAAGGCGTCTTCGCAGTCAAGCCGTAATACCAGTCCTCGACGGTCGCGGCCGGTGATAGTGCGCACTGCATCAAGCACCGCCGCGTCGTCACTGGTTGTGACAACCGGTACGGCGACCCGGTTCCCGTCCCGAAGGGTCGCAAAGCTCTGCGCGACTTCCGCTACCCACTCGGCATCTTCGATGCCTGTGACGTTCAATGGGTGCACCCAAATCACGTCGTCTGAATGTGGCCAAGTACGGATAACAGCCGAAGCCTTCTCCGCCGTCGGCATTTCGATAAGCGGTACGAACGACTTCGGACTCGTTGACTGAATCGCTAGCAGTTCGCCCTGCTTCGCCTTCAGAATCGCCACGTACATCCGATTGGTCAATGATGTGCCAGCGTGAACCATTGGAGCCCTTCCCGGTAAATACCCGACGGCGATCATAAGCCACGTGGTTAATCAACTGGGTAGTTTTCTCCGAGTGGTACTCAATACCGCGCAGCTACGGAATGCCCTAGAACAGGTCACGGGCAGCCACTTGCAAACACGACGGTGCGGACGTCGGCCATCGCACAATGGCATGGCCCTAGCAACAACCACCAGGCCTCTGACATGCGTGGATGGTCGCATGGCTACCCCGGCCGATTTTATCGAACGGGGGTCCACTGAGCGACCGCCACATGGTCGCCAACTTTTTTACACAGGGCTGAAAAATCCGAGAAACTAGGTCCATGTTTTCGACCCGTGAGCGTGGGCAGCTCCCCGAGCCTGTCGATGGCTCAATGGTGCGGTTCGTCAAATCCGGCTATGGGTTCGTAGCGGTCAGATCTGGTGACCGGTGGGAGACGAGCGCCACGCAGTCGGTCGGGTTCATTGACGAGGTCATGGCGTGGGATGACATGTGGCTAGCCGGAAGGTATTTCGAACTGGCCACCGCGCTGGACCCAATAAAGCAACCTGCCGAGCGCGACAAGAGACTGGTAGAGAAATCCGTCGTATGTTTCCGCCTCGCGGATGAGCACTGGGCCGCCATCGCCTATCAAGGCTCGTACACGGGTTTCAAGCAGCGGGTCTGGTACACCACCCTGACCACGGCCGCCTGCAAGCGCGCAAAGCTGGCTAGCTGCTATGGCCAATGGGCCGAGATCATGCCCAAAGCTACAGACATTCAAGTCGTGACGTCATGGAAACCGCTGCTCCCTCGTGAGGTCGCGGACACCATGGGACGCCATGCAAACACCCAACTTGGGCGCCGACCCGGCCGACGCAATCCCTGGACTCCTCCCTTCTGACACTCGCGCCGACGCGAGCAGAAACCCATTGCGCCCCTTGTCCTTCTAGCGTTGGCGGTGACCGCTGACAGGCAAGGATGAGGTAGGCAATGCAAGTGTTGACCGTGTACAGGCCAACTAAGGCCGATCGGGAGTTCTTCCAATGGAGCGTCGACGGTGAGCTACTCGCCATCCCCGGCATCTGCCCGTGGCACGAATGCACCACCATGCTCATGGTCCGCGACTTGGACGTTCGAGAAGAAGACGTAATTGCCGCCTGCCGCAATAGCTTTGAGAACAGCGGACACGACGACCAAACCTTCGGCGAACCCCTGGAATCCATCGTCCAGGAGATCGCATCCGACGCGATCGAGGCTGCTTCCGAGCACCCAGTCGGAACCGTCTTGCGGCTAACGCAAGGCCGCGGCCGGGAATGGCAATATCGGCTTGAGCCAGCAGAAACCTGCACTCGCTGATGGCTCGACTAGGCCGTGGGTTTCCAAACAACCCGATCATGAGGGCGCCGATTCTGGTCAAAGCCGGGCCGCGATGGGATTCAACCGGCGCGGGTGCCGTTCAGACCCCTACATGGACGCACACCATGGGTCCGCTCGTCAACGCTGTTGTGGTTCTTGGCTATTGGGTTACCAACTCCGGGTCAGGCAACGCGTTGGTCAGCGTTAACGGAACATCCGTTCCCACGGTGACGGGCGGGACTATCGGCAGCTACGGTTCTGGCACGCTCTACTCCGGCGGGGGCGGGTACTACGGGTACCTATTTTCCTACGCTCTGCTCAATCCCCCCACCGGCGCACAGACTTTCACGCTGTCACTTCCCGGCGGTACCAGTTGGGACTACGCGTTCAACTCATTCGCCTACACCAACGTGAAAAGCATCGGCACCGGCACCTCCGCGACAGGAGCCAGCTTAAACGCGGCGCTGTCCATGACATTGACCCCCAATCAGATCGCGGTTGGGGCATTCGGTGGAGCGACCAACGCCACCACGGGAACAGGGTTCAGCAACTTCGCCCCTGTGCAGCGGTGGAATCAGGCACCGGTGTCGGGAAAGGCATATCCGATCGCGGCCGGCGAGTCTACGACAGGGCAGTTCTCGGCTACCGCGCCGAACGCTTCGCCGAGCTGGGGATGTGTTGCGGTTCCCCTCGCTGCGTAACAGACCGCCTCGAAGCGGCGTCTCGGAGTGGCGCGGGCATCGGTGTCTCGCTGATATAGAAAAACCGGCTTGGCCTCGACGAAACACAACGTACAGTTACTAGCTTCGGGCAACTTGTTTCAGCGCGGACAGAATGGAGCTGGGGTCATGCCTCGTCTCACCCGAATACTCGTTGCCCTGATGCTCGCTTGTAGCGTCACCACGCTCAGCGGGTGCTTATCCGCTTGCGTCCCATCGGTCCCGGCGGACACCGCCTGCATCGCTGGGTAAGCGACCAATGACCGACGACGCACTCAACAGCCTCCGCCTCGAACTATTCGGCCCCAACGTGCCAGTCTCGCGCGCATACATAGATGCCTTGCTGCAGTTGACCGAGAGCGCATCAGCACGGGTCGGTGTGACCAAGACCGCCACCGACAGGGTTGCGTACTGGCTCGACGGCAGCGTGCTCGGTGAACTGTCCTGCACAGGGGCATCCGATGAAGATGCGGAGATCAAAGGCAGGCTCACGCGGCTCGCCGAACTGCCGAGCATCAAGGTCGACATCGCGGTCGAGTACGACAACTTCACCCGCGTATCGCGGATAGGCCGTGTGCTCACGCTCGAACTTTCCGAGGACAGACAGGTCGTATTGGATGGAACCCCGCGCAGTGCGCCGACCGAACGGCTCGAGGCGACCGACAAGTTCATCGGTGCCGTACTCGCGGCCTACTCCAAGGCTTAGAGAGCCCCCGGCGCGTCACTTCATCGTCGTTGCACGTCGCGTTGCTAGGTTTCCGGTTTATGTTCCTGACTGTCACCTATCTCGACGACGACCCGAAACCATCCGTGTACTCGATACCCCCGGGCAAGACGGCAGACGGTAGCGAGCGCGAAGCGATCATTACGGTCGAACCATTTGGGCCGGATACGGCCGCAGCGTTTGAAGAGGGCTTCGATCTTTCGGCCGCACCGGCACCGGAAAAGGACGTGTCTCGTTGAACTTTTCGATCGGGGAAGCCGAGGAATTGGCTCGCCGGCTGGTCGTGGTGGTCCAGGCGGCGAAACAAGGCCGATTCAGCAATATCGGTGAGGAACTAAACCGGTTCACCAAAGAGAAGCGACTACAGGAGGCGTGGGAGACGCTGATCGGTGACGCCGACGCCGGGACCTGACTGGTAAACAAATAGGGTACGAGGCCTGATCCACCTATTCAGACGCGGACGAGTGCGACCCGGTTCCCTAGTGCAGCGTGTCCGGGCACAGTTCGTGCTGGGCGGCGTCGATCACTCCGCGAAGGTCGAAATACACAATCGGGTTCGCGTCGATGATCTGTTGCGGCGTCATGCCGTTGTGCAACGAGACGCACACTTGAGATCCGCGACTGATCCTGACGGCATCGTTTATCCCCGGCACGAATATGTTGTGGTCATTGAGGTATTGGATATAGCTGGCGCCGTCGGCGCGGGCCGGCGCCGCGGTGGCAATGAGCAGGGCCGACGCCGCGACTCCTACGAGGGTGATGACGCTTCGCATGGTTTTGATCTTTCTTCAGGCAGTTGAGAGTCAGTGGGGTCGCGAGTCATCCGCGCCGTTGGCGCCGATATGTACGTCGGGGCAGATATTGCCCATCGCCGCGTCCATTACTTGGTCGGCCCCTTGGTTGCTCATGGCCAAGTGGCGGGCAATGTCGTGAACGACGTAGTTGGTCGAGGAGCCGCCGCGAAGCATGTTGCATGTGCCCCGGCCGATCCTTAGCAGCGTCGCATCATCGGCACTGGGAGCGTAAGAACGCCCGGCGCGCAGGAACGAGGCTTCAGCCGGGGTGGGTGGCGGCGGCGCCGGACCGTCGTAGGGCACGCAGTCGAGAGCATCTTGGCGGGCGCCGCAGTAACCGGGGCCGGGGTCAGCATGCGCCCGGCCCGGTCCCAATCCGGCCATCACCAGAAGTGCCATAGCCATGGCTGTGGCGACGAAAGCTCCACGAAACAGCATGCCCACGACTCCCGGTTGCTTGGCGACTGTCGTCCGGTGACGTTGTCCGATTCGTCGATGGGAGCGTATGCGCTTCCGTGAGTTTTTACATCGGGATTTGTGAAAGCCGCCAACACGGACAGTCCACCGGGCTACATTGATGGCCTCAGGACGTCGGGGGTCCAGTTCCGCACCGCATCATCACACCGGAGTTCAGTCATGTCTCGTGTCAATAAAATCAGCGTTGTCCCGGCTGGGGTGGCCGCGGCTCTCTTGATCTTTGCCCCGCTCTCGCCTATGGGACCGCTGCCGACCTGCGGCGGCTATGTCAACGTCGATGGGAACTGCGTTCCTTCGCCGGATCATTCACCCAGCAACCTTCACGACGGGGATGGCACAAACAGCCACTCCCAACACAAGCAGGGTTCCGGCTCCTGGCACGGCGGCACCGGTCGGTCGAAGTAGCACATGGGGCAAAAGCCTCATCGTCCGCTGCGGTGGAGTATGTGTGCCCTGGCGCTCGCGTGAGTTTGGCATGCCCTCTCGCTTCTCCGCGCCCGTGCCACGGTTGTGAAATGCGCTACCAGATAACTACTTCGGCGTTGTCCCCGCCGTAGCAGCGCGTCGATACCTTGGTCGATCCATCACTAAAATAGGCCGGATATCTTCCGACGCAGGTCATTTCGTAACCATCCCCAGTAACCGGCGAGAACGCGGTGAAGCTGCCCGCCATGCCGGAGGCATAGAAGACTGGCGTACGTTCGCCGCGAACGCACAGCTGGTGTGGCCGCCGACGACACCTTCATGCCCATCCGGGCAGATGGAGAAAACGTGGGTCCCGCCAGGGGGCGGGAGCGCCGGAGCTGGTTTCACTGTGGGTGCTGGTGGCGGCAGGGCTTGCACCGTGACTGTCGTAGGCGCGGGCGCTGGGGGTATGACCGTTACCGTCGATGGGGGCGCCGCGGTAACCGTCGGCAGTGCTTCCGGAACGATCGTGGCAGGCCGTGTGGCCTCCGGGGCTACTGTCGGCTTGGGCTGGTCAAGGAGATGGAATCCAAGCCACGTCAAGAGACCGACCGCGACAGCGACTGCGGCGCCGGCGATAACGATGATGCTGGCACGTTCCGCCGCGCCTCCCACGAGTAATCGCCGCCGGCGGCGCGTCTTCATCAGACCAGGCAAGCTCGGACGCCCTGGCGGCGATCGGCGGTACGAGCTCGGTTTCATCGGCGGCCGCCCGATCTCGGTCTCGTCACGCGCGGCGGCAGCTGTGGTTAAGGGTTGCTCGTCGTCCTGGTTGTGGTTGCGGGCCATATTGGGTCTCTCCTGTTGGTTCTTCTGTGAATATTCGCATTGCGGAGTGACGCCTGTCCGGGAAATAGGCATAGCGCTGCGGCGACGACCTCGGGTCTGATCGGCTGGCGTCGAGGTGTCGCCTGGCGTGGATGGGCGAGTTGGGCGATTCGCGCCGACCGCCGGGCTAAAAGCCGCTAGCGAGGTGCGTTCAAGAAGAGCAATGCGAGGCCGCGATTACGCCGCTGGGTGAATCCAACTCGGTTAGCGCGTCGGCATTGGATGCTGTTGTGTCCGAACCATATCCGCCTTGAAATCGGCCGGCGTCGGGGTCGATCGCAACCGATGCGCAGCCGTTGTGCATGCCCGCCACAGCTTCACAGACACCGCCAGTGGAAGCGTTGCACTGGTCGACCGCATTTGGTTGCTCCCTCGGTTCTGTGAGCCGGCCGGTTGGTCGGTCACGTGTTAGGGAATAGTACTGGGCTTCGGCTTCGGCGGGGGCGGCCGCGAGGCGGTGCATGAGCGCTGCTGGTTGTACCAGGCGACGTAGTCGGTGATGTACTCGACGTCACCGACCGTGGTGAGCGCCCGCGACGGAACGGGGAATCAGGCCGGACTCAGTCTTCCGATCGATCGTGGTCCGGCAGAGCATTGTCATAGGCATCGCCGACACTGCCGACCGAGGGTCGGATGCCCGGGCAAGTGTTTCACCGAATCTCACGCTGGTGTACTGCGATCCTGCGTCGCTGTGGTGGACGTCCTCGATCGGGTGACCTGACGCGACCGCAATGCGACGGCCTGACGGATCGCCGATTCGACGAACTGGGTCTGCTTGGAGGCGCAGGCCTCCATCCCACGATCGCCCCGGCGTAGGCGTCGATGACGAATGCGACGTAGACGAACACCCCGTGACGAGCTTGACGTAGGTGAAGTCCGCAACGAGCAGCTGGTTGGGTGCGCCCACGAACTGGCGATCCACCAGATCCGGTGGCCTCACCGCCGCCGGGTCGGCGATCGTGGTGCGCACGGCCTTCTGGCGGCGTACGCCCTGCCACCCGTTTCGGCGCATCAGGCGTTCCACCGTGGACTTCGGCACCGGGATGCCTTTGCGCTGCAGATGTGCCCATCTTCACCGACCCGTACAGCGACTCGGGCTTGCGCCGGCCGTGCTCATCGGGTTCGTAGTAGCCGGCCAAGACCTCGCTGATGGTGGCGTCCCACAGGGCTCGCTTCGACGGTGCCCGCTTGACCCAGGCGTAGAAGGTGCGTGGGGCGATCGGCACACCGTGCTCGGTGAGCACGCGGCAGATCGGAGCGACCCGAAGCGGTGCCTGTGTTTGGCGATGAACTCGCAGACCGAACTGGTCAGCGGCGGTTGCGCGGGTCGCTCTCCCGCACGAAGACGTTGCCGCCTTGAGGTTTCGATCGTCTGCTCGAGCTCGGCGTTGCGCCGCTTGAGGGCGCGGATCTCAGCGGCCGCCGCCGAGGAGACACCGTCACGATCACCGTCGTCGACCTGCTGCTGACGGATCCAACTACGCAGCGTCTCGGCCGTCATCCCCAACCGCTTGGACACCGCCGTGATCGCCGCCCACTCCGGGTAGTCAGCACGGTGCTCCAACACCAGACGGACCGCCTTGGCCCGTCTGCGGGTCGTACTTGCTCGGCATGACATGCACCTTCCCGGAAAGGTGCGCATCAAACGCGGGATGGTTCACTGGTCGACCGCGATTTGGTTGGCCTTGTCCTGGCTCCCCGCGGTGCCCCAGCCTGCGGGTAATCCGGTAACAAGGGACACAGCTAGGGAAACGTAATCATCGTCGTCCGGAGCGGCGCCGGCCGCCGGCGCGCTGGCCAGCGAGGGTGCGCCCCCACATGGACACCATTGTCTGATGCCGTCGTTGTCAGAGCATGTGCCGCTGCGTGATTCGCTGTGCGAATAGTTTCCGTCTCCGCACAGTGCAACTGCACCGACAGGGTTGTTGTCTGGTCTCTCAACGCACGTGCTGTGTGCTTTGGACCAATAGAAGCCGGGCGGACATTCATTGGCCGCGGCGATTGGCGGCGCAGCGACGGCGATGGTGCCGTAGCCGACCGCAATGATCGCGACGGCAATGATTGACCGCACTGGCCCCGCTCCTTCGCGCGCAATGCTCAGGAGAAAACTTAACGCCGAAGGCCAGCGCCTGCGTGGAAATCCACCTAATGCACCCTTACGACGTCGCGCCCTCATTGGTCGAGTCGATCAGGTAGCCGTACCGGGGGCAGTACACACCGATCGAGGCGCCCGCGAAACCACCCACCTGGTCGCTCATCAGTGAGGGCCGTGCCCGCCGTATCCACGCGACTAGATCTGCGAAACTGCGATGCCCGCTGTCGAGGTACTCGCACACGCTGTCGGCGTCCGCGGACGCCGCGGTTGGGCTGCCATACGGTATGCCGTCGCGATCGAAGATCGCCACCAACGCCTGCTGTAGCTCCGCGGCGCTGGGATTCTTCGGGATGATCGGCACGCCCCGCGAGTCATATTGCAACGGACGCGGGCGCGCAGGATCGAGCGTCGGTGAGGACGACGACGGCGCCCGCTCGGGTTGGCCGACGGTGGCACCGAGGCCGCAATCGGTGGTGGAAGCGCCGCAGCGGGAACCACGGACGGCGCGGCGGCGCTCGGCGCCGCGACAGGCCGCGTCGCGTCATACGCGCAACCCCAACCACACCGCCCCGGCCACCAGAGCCGCGACCGCGGCAGCCGTCAAGACGATCACACTCGCCCGCTCAGCAGCCGCACCACGACCGCGAAAACACCTCGGTCTCTTCGGCCTCACGCGACCACGCCAATTCAGGCGCCTCCGTGGTCGGCAGCGGCACGATTTCGGTCTCGGCGTCACCAGCCCCTGGCGTGGTCCCGGCGACGGTGTCGTCACTCACGTTCGTTATCTTCCGCGTCCGGATCGGCGGTGTCTCGGGAATCAGGCAGCTCGGCTAGCGGTTGCGCGCGCAGGCGGCTGTTCTCTCGTTGGCACTCGGCGAGCTGGCGCTGCAGCTCGTTGCGTTGATCTTTCAATGTGGCAATCTCGGCGAACAGGCGCGCGCGTTCGGCCTTGAACGCTTCGTCTTGCGGCAGCTCGTCGTCGGTCATGTTCGTCAACCTCCTGGCACCTGCGTTTGTGCGCTTGGAGGTGTTACAGGCTCCCCCCCGCGCCCTCCCCGGGGGAGCCTGTAACACCTATTCAGGCGTGAAATTAGGCGAATCCGGTTCCGCTCGACCTCCCAAAAGCGCCGATGGCCTAAATCGAACTGAGGTCATCGATGCGATGGGCCGACGGAGGGTTGGATTTCAAATCACAACCCCACCCGGTCACCATGCGCAGGCCGCGGCGGCGCGGATCTCGTCGTCGTAGATCGCGACGTAGCGCTCGGTCGAAATGACGGACGTGTGGCCGAGGAGCTGCTGCACCGCCCGAATGTTTCGACTGCCGCGGTACACACGAGTGGCGTAGCGATGGCGGAGGGTGTGCATCGTCCAGTTGTCCGGGAGTGCCCGGGCAACCAGCTTGCCGACATGCTCGGCTGTGAGATGACCGCCCGCCTTGTTGGGAAATGCCCAGCCATCGCCGCTCTCCCGGATCAACGCAGCGACGTAATCCGATACCGGCACCATGCGATTCTGTCCGCCTTTTCCGCGCACAAGCAGTCTCCGGCCACCATCGACGTCGATGAGATCCCGCGAGTGAACTTGTGCGACTTCGGCTCGGCGCAAGCCCGCCTCTGCGGCCAGGCGCAACATCAGCTCCATACGTTGGTCTGCCCTTTCCAGCGCTGCTACCCAGGCTTCATCGGTTGCTGGCCGCGGTGGAGCTTTCGGCACGCGCACCGTGGGCAGCGCGTCGGCGATGCACACCGGGATGCGGTCGGTTTCGTACATCCAGACGAAGAACCCGCGCAGCGTACTGCGGTAACTGTGGCGCCCCTCTGGGGATAGTTGCTGCTGTCTGCCAAACCAATCCACGAGTTTGTCTGCGGTGACCTCGCCGGGCGGGCACCCTAGTCCGCGGGCCACCCGGCATAGGATTCCCTTGCGCAGCCGAAAAGTTGCTGGCCGTTGGCCGGCCGCGGACAAGGTGAGCAGGTAGTCATCGATGTAGCGCTGCCAGGTTTCGGGGGCGCTAATACTTGGTTGGGGCCCTGGCGGTTTCGGGCGTATCCGGTCGAGCAGATAGCGGTCGACAACAGCCAGCGGACCTACCGCGAGCGTGACGTCGTTGTCATCGCGAACGGTGAACACGATGCCGCGCTGCGACAGATGCAGCCCTAGACGTTGTGCCCGCTTACGCGCGATCCGCGCCCGATTGACGGCGTTCACCGCAGTGATTCGATCTCGCGAGCAGCTTCGGTGAGCGCAGCTGCCAGCGCGCGAGCCGAGGTCGCCGTAATGGACTCATCGGAACCTCCGTGCACCAAGATGCCGTGATCCTCGATGCGGCCATCACACGACTGTGTGCCACGGGTGACGACCTCCATCGTCGCGCCGTGACCCAGTTCCACCGCTCGTGTAGGCCCGTAGAACAGGCGGAATGCGTCGGGCGTCAACGCATCCGCCCATTCCTCGACGCTGACCGCGCCGGCTGGCTTGGCCACATGCCCGATTACGGCGTCGGTCAGTTCACGCCAGCGATCTGGACTGGTCATCGTGCGATCCACCCGTCGATCTGGTCGGCGGTGTTCAGCAGCGCCGCGGCGAGGTTACGGGCTTGGCCGGGGCTGAGCGTGAAGACCTCAGTCATGTACCCGTCTCTGCTGAGCTCGTCGATACGGACCTGGGGTACGTCGATGCCCTGGGCAATGAGTATGGAACCGTCGGCCAATTGCGAGGCAGCGCCTAAGACACGGATTTTCGTCCCGTCAACACTTCTAGTCGGCGTGGAAACGAAGCGGCAGAGATGCTCGTCGTCGGTTTCCCAGTATCCAAAGGTCTTGGCGTCGGGCAGGGGCGGGACGTCGCTCATCAGCGCGGCGATGAGATTGTCGTGCGCATGCCGCCGCCCGTCATGCAACAACGCGTCTTCAATCGCGCGGTCTGTCCGTGGTTCCCATGACGTCCACGGATCCTCGGGGAGCGTGGCACGATGCCGGTAACCCGCCTCCCGTTCCTCAAGCTCGGCGACCTGCTGCGGTGTGAGCTGATCGGCCAGGTCGCGCCAGCACTGCGTGTTGTTCTCCGGTGTCATACTCATTTGCGTCGAATCTCCTTAGTAGATTTCGGCCATGCCCCGGGGCGGTGACAGCCGTCGCCGGGGCCTTCCTTTTGGGGAAGCTATTTGTTGGTCGGATATACACGTGTGCATATCCGAGACCACCTCTGGTGGGCTCCTACTCCGTGCCCACATTTTGCCCACACTTGACCACAGAGTTGCCTGATCGAGTGTGAATCACCGTGACGCGTTTTACCTGGTAGATGCGTTTTTAATCGCCTGAGCGGGGGCCGGATCAGAACCACGACTTCTTCTCCGGCTCGGGCTCCTCCTACGTGATCGGCAAGGCCGTCAACACCGAAGACGAGGACTGGGACTTCTAGCGGCCGCCGCGCGCGGTTACGGCCCCGAACGCGGGCCACGGAAAAGCAAGTCGGCGGACCGTTTTCGCCGCGGCAAACCCGGGTACTTGACACGCGAATTCAACGTCGGGACGGAGAACGCGTGACCACCGCCGAACAGCCACCACCAGAAGGCGACGAACAGCCCCCGCAGGCCACCGAGGACGAAGGCGGCTCCGACGCGGAGTCAGGGGAACGTACCCGATCGCCGGGCGGTGACGCCGCGCCCGCGGGAGTGAACCTGAACCGCCCGCACCGAACGGCGTCAAATCGATGGCGGGCTAACGGCTATGCGCTCTGCTGACGTTGTTGGTGGGTCTGGTTGATCAGGTTGACGCCGACCGCCACACCACCCAGTACCGCTGCGGGAAATGCGTTTTCGAGTTGCCCGGTGGTAGCGCCGACGGCCGCCAGCAGGCCCAGGCCCCCGCGACTATGTTGAGGTTTCCAGGCGATCTTGTTCGCGTGGTGGTGCTGATAAGCGCCGACCGCGATTTCGCCGACCCCGAGTATGCCGGAGACGATCAGCGGTGCGCCGGTCGCGCTCAATGCGGTGGTGATTGCGTCGAATTACGCTTGTCTCCCAGATGATTACGGCTGAGCCGCCCCAATCGCTGGGCACGGCACGCGTCGACAGGCTGCGGCCCTCACCGAGCCTATCGGCGATGGCCGCGGTGCCGTCGCTTACGCGATCGCGCTGTCCTTCGAACAATGTTGACGCGTGTGCCCATGAGTAGGCCGTTTTGCGGTCACGGGTCGCGTATGCGCGGATCGGGGTTTTCGCATATCGACCCGTGCCGGGGGCATAGTAGTTCGTTTCTGGCCACCTGCGCGCCCGCAAAGGCGTCGACCACCGGGCGGACATGTTCAAGTCGTGAACGACGCATGAATTGTGTGGATGGCGTCACGGCCCGCTGGCGCGGGTGACGGGCTGCCCTGACACTGTTTGGGTGACGAATACCGCCGCCTCGCATACCAGCAATTTCTGCCGTTCAGTGCTGCGCTGGCTGCGCGCCGGTTACCCGAGGGCGTCCCGGGCCCGACCGCGTGCCGCTGCTGGCCCTGCTGCGCAGCACCCGCTGACCGAAGAGCAGATCACCGAGGTGGTGCGCAACATCACCGCCGACGGATCCCCGGCGATTGCCGACGGTGTGATCGACCGCGACGAGATCGCGCATTTCATCTCCGACATGACCCACTACGACGCCGGGCCGGAGAACATCATCCGGGTGGCCGCCACGTTGGCCGCCGTCGGTTGGCCGCTGGCCGGCATCGACGTCAGCGAGGTCATTCCCGGTGACGAGTGGGGAGAGGCGGCCGAAATCGCCGCCCGCGGTCACGCTCCCGAAGGAGCTTCGGGCGTCGGCGTGTAGCGCGCCCCGGACCTACAGCTTCGAGATGTCGATGACGAAGCGGTAGCGCACGTCGCTGGCCAGTACGCGCTCGTAGGCCTCGTTGATGTAGTCGGGCTCGATGAGCTCGATCTCCGGCGTCACCTTGTGCTCGGCGCAGAAGTCCAGCATCTCCTGGGTTTCGGCGATGCCCCCGATGTTCGACCCGGACAGGCTGCGGCGCGCCAGGGCCAGCGAGAACGCGCCCACCTCCATGGGGTGCTCGGGAATGCCCAGTTCGACGAGCGTGCCGTCGACGTCGAGCAGGCTCAGATAGTCGTTGAGGTTCAGGTTCGCCGAAACGGTGTTCAGGATCAGGTCGAAGCTGTTGCGCAGCTTCTTGAAGGTCTCGCGCTCGGCGGTGGCGTAGTAGTGCTTGGCGCCCAGGCGCAGCCCGTCTTCCATCTTCTTCAGCGACTGCGACAGCACCGTCACCTCCGCGCCCATCGCCGCGCCGAGCTTGACGCCCATGTGGCCCAGCCCGCCCGATGATCGCCAGGCGAGTGTCCTGGCCGGCCTTCCAGTGCCGCAGCGGCGAGAACAGCGTGATGCCCGCGCACAGCAGCGGCGCCGCCTTGTCCAGCGGCAGCGAGTCGGGGATGCGCAAGACGAAGTTTTCGTCGACGACGATCGCCTGGCTGTAGCCGCCCTGCGTCGTCGTGCCGTCCCTGTCGGTGGCGTTGTAGGTGAAGGTCGTGCCCCGGCTGCAGTACTGCTCGAGGCCGGCCTGACAACTGTCGCACTGGCCGCAGGAGTTCACCATGCAGCCCACCCCGACGTGGTCGCCCACCTTGTGCTTGGTCACCTCGGAGCCCACCGCGGTCACGACGCCGGCGATCTCGTGGCCCACGACGAGCGGGTAATTCGGTGTGCCCCATTCGCCTTTGGCGGTGTGGATGTCGGAGTGGCAGATTCCGGCGAACTTGATGTCGATCGCCACGTCGTGCGGACCCGGGTCACGGCGCTCGATGGTGGTCTTGGTCAGCGGTGCCGTCGGCGAGGTGGCCGCGTACGCCGAAACTGTGCTCATGAAAATCCCTCTTCGATTCGATACGTCGCCAAGAAGTTTAGCTAAGGTAAAGGTTCCGCCGCCAACGGACGGGACGAATATCACCTTATGGCGATGTGGGTACCGGCCGGTGGCCGATCCGTTGATCGGGGCGTTCACCAGGCGCAGGTCGTCGACGATGCCGCGGGCGGCGATCAGGCCCTCGCCGGTCTGCCAGATCTCGTCGTTGACGACGTAGACCCGGTTGTCGCGGTTGGCGGACAGCTTGCGCCACGGGTTGCTGTCCAGGATCGTGGCGGCCCGGCCGGCGGCGGCCGGGGTGGCGCAGGACACGTACACCACGTCGGCGTCGGCACTGGACAGGTCCGGGTTCTTCGCCAGGTCCGCGTCGCTGGCACCGATCTCGATATAGGGCTTGTCGGTGAACCGCTGGGAGGCCGGCCGGTCCACCCCGGCCGCGCCGAGCACGCTGGCCGGGAAGTTGTTGGCGCCGTACACCCGGATGGTGTCGGCCGTCAGCTGCACGATCGACGCCTGGTAGTGGGAGGCATCATGCCGCGCGCCGATGTCGATGGCGCGCTGCGAAAAGCCGCCGAGCAACGTGTCCACCGCGGCGCCGCGGCCGGTGGCCGCGCCCACGGCGCGCAGGTTGTCCTCCCAGGCCGCGCCCGGTGCGGCGGTGAATACCGTCGGGGCGATCGCGGGCAACTGCGGATACAAGGTGGGCGTCAAACCCTGCGACCCGAGGATCAGATCCGGGTGGGCCGCCGCGATCGCCTTCACGTCCGGGTGGGACCGGGTGCCGACGCCGGGCACGCCGTGCACCGTGCCGCCCAGATAGGCGGGCTGACTCGAGGACCCGTCCGGCAACGCCGCGCCGACCACCCGCGACTGCAAACCCAGCGCGCACAACGTGTCGAGCTGGTCGCCGGCGAGCACCACGATGCGCTGCGGATCGGCGGGCACCTGCACGACGTCCGGCTCGACGCCGGCCGCGTTGTGGACCTGCCGCTTGGAGGACCCCGCGTCGGCTCCGGCGGCGTCCCGCGCGCACGAGTCGTCGGGCCGGCGGTCGTTGCCGAGCACCCGGCGCCGGCGATCTGGGTGGTGGGGTGATCAGCGCGGGGTCGGCGTCTGCCCGGCGGGTTTGTCGGATTCACAGCCGCTGCATGCCAGCACGACCGCCGCCGTCAACGCGGCCGGCAGGGCGGGTCTGATCACGCCGAACAACACGCGTCAGACGCTAACATCCGGCCAGCGTGGCGATCGTGAGCGCGGCGGCGCCGGGCGAAGGGGGTCGCCACGATCCGGCCAGCGTGGCGATCGTGAGCGCGGCGGCGCCAGGCGAAGGGGGTCGCCACGATCCGACCCCGGGCGGCGCCGCGCCGACGGACACGCCGCACCGCTGAGCCATTTACGACAGTTTGTAGGACCAGCCCTGACGTCGTCATGATCGACGGCTAAGATTCGTTCCAATACCGCCTTTTGGGCCAGTATCCGATCTGGATGTTTGGAGAAGCTGTTGACAGCCGAAGCGCCCCCCTTGGGAGAACTCGAGGCCGTTCGTCCGTACCCGGACCGCATGGGCCCCAAAGGGAACCTCGTCTACAAACTGATCACCACCACCGATCACAAGATGATCGGCATCATGTACACGGTCACCTGCTTCGCCTTCTTCTTCATCGGCGGGCTGATGGCGTTGCTGATGCGCACCGAGCTGGCCGCTCCCGGGCTGCAGTTCCTGTCGAACGAGCAGTTCAACCAGCTGTTCACCATGCACGGCACGATCATGCTGCTGCTGTACGCCACACCCGTGGTGTTCGGTTTCGCCAACCTGGTGCTGCCGCTGCAGATCGGTGCGCCCGACGTGGCCTTCCACGGCTGAACGCCTTCTCGTACTGGCTGTTCTTGTTCGGCGGGCTGATCGCGGCGTCCGGCTTCATCGTCCCGGGCGGCGCCGCCGACTTCGGCTGGACGGCCTACACGCCGCTGTCCGACGCCATCCACTCACCCGGCGCCGGGGGAGACCTGTGGATCACCGGGCTGATCGTCGCGGGTCTGGGCACCATCCTGGGTGCGGTCAACATGATCACCACCGTGGTGTGTATGCGCGCCCCCGGCATGACCATGTTCCGGATGCCGATCTTCACCTGGAACATCCTGGTGACCTCGATCCTGATCCTGATCGCGTTTCCGATCCTGACCGCGGCGCTGTTCGGGCTGGCCGCCGACCGACATCTGGGCGCCGTCTATGACGCCGCCAACGGCGGAGTCTTGTTGTGGCAACACCTGTTCTGGTTCTTCGGCCATCCCGAGGTGTACATCATCGCGTTGCCGTTCTTCGGCATCGTCACCGAGATCTTCCCGGTGTTCTCGCGCAAGCCGGTCTTCGGCTACACCACCCTGGTGTACGCGACGCTGTCGATCGCCGCGCTGTCGGTCGCGGTGTGGGCGCACCACATGTTCGCCACCGGAGCCGTTCTGCTGCCGTTCTTCTCGTTCATGACGTACCTGATCGCGGTGCCGACCGGGATCAAGTTCTTCAACTGGATCGGCACGATGTGGAAGGGGCAGATCACCTTCGAGACGCCGATGCTGTTTTCGGTGGGCTTCCTGCTGACCTTCCTGCTGGGTGGTCTGACCGGCGTGCTGCTGGCCAGCCCGCCGCTGGACTTCCACGTCACCGACACCTACTTCGTGGTGGCGCACTTCCACCGTGCTGTTCGGCACCATCGTGTTCGCCACCTATGCCGGCATCTATTTCTGGTTCCCGAAGATGACCGGCCGGCTGCTCGACGAGCGGCTGGGCAAGCTGCACTTCTGGTTGACCTTTATCGGGTTCCACACCACCTTCCTGGTGCAGCACTGGCTGGGTGACCTGGGCATGCCGCGCCGCTACGCGGACTACCTGCCCAGCGACGGCTTCCAGCCGTACAACGTCGTCTCCACGGTCGGCGCCTTCATCCTGGGCGCGTCGATGTTCCCGTTCGTCTGGAACGTGTTCAAGAGCTGGCGTTACGGCGAGGTCGTCACCGTCGACGACCCGTGGGGCTACGGCAACTCCCTGGAGTGGGCCACCAGCTGCCCGCCGCCGCGGCACAACTTCACCGAGCTGCCCCGAATCCGTTCGGAGCGACCGGCATTCGAGCTGCACTACCCGCACATGGTGGAGCGGCTGCGCGCAGGCGCACGTGGGCCGCGCGCACGGGCCCTCGGACAAGGATGTCACCAGACTGGACGACGTCCAGGTCCGCAGCTGATGGCCTGACAAGGGCTGTCGGGAGTGAACTCACCACCCAAGGTGTCGGTGCTGATCACCGTCACCGGCGTGGATCAACCTGGCGTGACGGCCACCCTCTTCGAGGCGCTGTCGCGGCACGGGGTCGAACTGCTCAACGTCGAACAGGTGGTGATCCGGCACCGCCTGACGCTGGGCGTGCTGGTGTGCTGCCCCGGCGACGTCGCCGATAGCGCGCAGCTGCGCGATGACGTCGAATCGGCCATCCGCAAGGTTGGTCTCGACGTCAGCATCGAGCGCAGCGACGACGTGCCGATCATGCGGGATCCCTCGACCCACACCATCTTCGTGCTGGGTAGGCCCATCACCGCCAGCGCGTTCGGCGCGGTGGCCCGCGAGGCGGCGGGGCTGGGCGTCAACATCGACCTGATCCGCGGAGTCTCCGACTACCCGGTGATCGGCCTGGAACTGCGGGTCTCGGTGCCGCCGGGCGCGGACGGCGCCCTGCGAACCGTCCTGAACCGGGTGTCCAGCGAGGAACAGGTCGACGTCGCGGTCGAGGACTACACCCTGGAACGACGGGCCAAACGGCTCATCGTGTTCGACGTCGACTCGACGCTGGTGCAGGGCGAGGTCATCGAGATGCTGGCGGCCCGGGCGGGCGCCGAGGGCAAGGTCGCCGCGATCACCGACGCCGCGATGCGCGGCGAGCTCGACTTCGCGCAGTCGTTGGAGCAACGGTGGCGACGCTGGCGGGCCTGCCCGCCAGCGTGATCGATGAGGTCGCCGACCAGCTCGAGCTGATGCCCGGCGCCCGCACCACGCTGCGGACCCTGCGGCGGTTGGGCTATGCCTGCGGCGTGGTGTCCGGGGGCTTCCGCCGCATCATCGAGCCGTTGGCCGAAGAGCTGATGCTGGACTATGTCGCGGCCAACGACTTGGAGATCGTCGACGGCACGCTCACCGGACGGGTGATCGGCCCCATCGTCGACAGGGCCGGAAAGCCACGGCGCTAAGGAATTCGCCGACCAGGTCGGGGTGCCGATGGCGCAGACCGTCGCCGTGGGCGACGGCGCCAACGACATCGACATGCTCGCCGCGGCCGGATTGGGGATCGCGTTCAACGCCAAGCCGGCGCTGCGGGAGGTCGCCGACGCGTCGCTGAGCCACCCCTACCTGGACACGGTGCTGTTCCTGTTGGGCGTGACGCGCGGGGAGATCGAGGCCGCCGATGCGGTCGACGGCGAGGTCCGCCGGGTGGAAATCCCGCCCGAGTGACCCCGTAGCGATCGCAAGCGCGGCGAAGCCGGGCGCGGCGGGTCGCTACGCATCCGGCCCTAGCGATCGCAAGCGCGGCGAAGCCGGGCGCGGCGGGTCGCTACGCATCCGGCCCCGTAGCGATCGCAAGCGCGGCGAAGCCGGGCGCGGCGGGTCGCTACGCATCCGGCCCCGTAGCGATCGCAAGCGCGGCGACGCCGGGCGGCGGGTCGCTACGCATCCGACCCCGCGACCCGACAGGTATTCGAGCGCCGCGGTACGGCACGATGGTCGGGTGCCCGAAGCCGACCACACAGCGAGGCAGCCGATCCCGATCTGCTGCTCGACTTCCGGCAGGTGTCGCTGCGCCGCGGCGGCAACGTTTTGGTCGGGCCGCTGGATTGGGCTGTCGAACTCGACGAACGCTGGGTGATCGTCGGGCCCAACGGGGCCGGCAAGACCTCGCTGCTGCGGATCGCCGCGGCGGCCGAACATCCCTCGTCCGGCATCGCTTTCGTGCTCGGCGAGCGGCTGGGCCGGGTCGACGTGACCGAGTTGCGGTCCAGGATCGGGCTCAGCTCCTCGGCTTTGGCGCAGCGGATACCCACCGACGAGGTGGTGCGCGATCTCGTCGTCTCGGCCGGCTACGCGGTGCTGGGCAGGTGGCGGGAGCGCTACGACGACGTCGACTACCGCCGCGCGATCGACATGCTGGAGAGCCTGGGCGCCGAGCACCTCGCGGACCGCACCTACGGAACGCTGTCGGAAGGCGAGCGCAAGCGGGTGCTGATCGCCCGCGCGCTGATGACCGATCCCGAACTGCTGCTGCTCGACGAGCCCGCCGCCGGTTTGGACCTGGGCGGCCGCGAGGAATTGGTCGCGCGGCTGGCCGATCTGGCCGCCGACCCCGACGCGCCCGCCCTGGTGCTGGTCACCCACCACGTGGAGGAGATTCCGCCCGGGTTCAGCCACTGCATGCTGCTCTCGGGGGGCGAGGTGGTCGCCGCGGGATTGCTGACCGACGTCATGACGTCGGAGAATCTGTCCACTGCGTTCGGCCAAGCGATCGCCCTCGAGGTCGTCGACGGGCGCTATTTCGCGCGGCGAGTCCGTACCCGCGCAGCCCACCGGAGGCCGTTATGACGTCACCCGACCAAGCCCCGCTGATCGCGCGGCCGGCCGCCACCGTGATGCTGATCCGCGACGACCCGGGCGGTATCGCGGTCTTCCTGATGCGCCGGCACGCCAAGATGGAGTTCGCC